>NZ_JBQEQA010000003.1:0-355548 GCF_052045815.1 Pseudomonas sp. 22085 | reverse complement strand
GACGGTCCGCCATCGCGGGCAAGCCCGCTCCCACAGGGTGCTGTATTCAGCTGAGCATCTCGGTTTCAGTCAGCTCTTCCAGCGTCTTGCCTCGGGTCTCCATCCCGAACAGCCACACCACTCCCGCCGCAATCGCAAAGCACAACGCCCCCAGCGCAAACACCCCGCCCTGCCCGGTAATCGGAAACACCAGCCCGGTGACCAGCGGCCCAAGCAACGACCCCACGCGCCCGATGGCCGAGGCAAACCCCGAGCCGGTCGCTCGCGCCGAGGTCGGATACAACTCCGGCGTGTAGGTGTAGAGCACCGCCCACATCCCGAACAGAAAAAACTGCATCAACAGACCGGTGCCGATCAGCAGCGCCACGTTACCGCCGAACACTGCGCTCTGCCCGTAAAGAAATGCCATCACCCCACCGCCGAGCAACGTGACGATACACACCGGCTTGCGTCCCCAACGCTCCACCAGCCAGGCCGCCATCAGGAAGCCGGGAATCCCGCCGAGGGAAATCAGCACCGTGTAATATACCGACTGGGTCACGGCAAAACCCGACTGTTGCAGCAACGCACTGAGCCACGAGGTCAGGCCGTAGAAACCGAGCAGTGCGAAAAACCACAGGCTCCAGATCATCGTCGTGCGTTGGCGATAAAGCGGCGACCAAATCTGCTTCAGCGCCGAAAGGAAATGCCCCGGAGGTGTCACGCTCCGTGGCAGGCGAACCGGTTCCGGCAATGCGGCACCGCCGAGCGATGCCTTTACCCGCGCCTCAATGCCGCGCAATACCTTGTCCGCTGCGTCATGCTTGCCGGCCTGTTCCAGCCAGCGCGGCGACTCGGGAATGAAAAAGCGGATCGCCAGCACGAACACCGCCGGCACCGCCAGCACCAGAAAGATGTCGCGCCAGCCGATCAACGGCAGCAGGAAATACGACAGCACACCCGCTGCGACAAAACCCAGCGGCCAGAAACCGTCCATCAGCGCTATGTAGCGCCCCCGACGCTGGGCGGGGATCAACTCCGACAACATCGACTGGGCAATCGGAAACTCCATGCCCATGCCGATTCCCAGAAGGATGCGAAACAGCGTCAGGCTCTCGACCGTCTGCGCCGTGGAACACAGGTAACTGGCCAGCCCCCACAGGACGATGCTCCACTGGAACACCGGTTTGCGACCGAACCGATCCGCCAGTAATCCGGACAGCGACGCCCCCAGCACCATGCCGAAAAAGCTTGAACTGGCCAGCAGACCGGCCTCGGCACTGCTCAGGCCGAACTCGGCTTTGATCGAGCCGAGCAGGAAGGTCATCATCGCCAGATCCATGGAGTCGAAGAAGAACGCCAGGGCAATGATGATGAAGATGATCCGGTGATAACTGCTGACTGGCAGACGCTCCAGTCGATCCGCCGCGCTGAAGTTACCCGTGTCCATGCCACCTCCTCAATCCGAAAAATCTCCGGATCGAGTGTGCGCGATAGCGGTTGCGCACTTGTGCCAGATGCGACTTTTCCGCAGCCGTTGACGACGTTCAACAGCGAATCTGTGGAAGAAGGCGCTCTACAACGCCATTTCCAGTTCGGTTTCACAGGCAAACCGATGAATTTCCCGCTGGCCTGCCGCCGTCAGTTGCAGGGCTCGGGAATCGTTGGGCAGCACCAGCCAGCCCGACTGCATGAACAACTGCAGCAGCGCGGCCCCCAGCGATCCGCCCATGTGCGGGCGACGTTCGCTCCAGTCCGGACAGGCACAAGCCACTTGCGCATTGCGGTGGGCCAGCGCCTGGATGTACACGCCGCGCCCGGCCAGTTGCGTCGAGCCTTTGTGTGTCACGACCACCCGGTTTTCAAGCTGCTCGATCCAGCCGGCGTCGAGCAGTCGCTGGTACAGGTCGGCGGCCAGCGTTCCCCCCAGATGGTCGTCGCAGAACCGGGCGCGCAGCAGTGACGAGGGCGCGGCCTGGGGTCTGAAGACGGGCGAGGCACGCTTGAATACGTCGGGAATTTCTCGCGGAGCACTGGCCAGTGTGGCGCTGGCCAGGGCTTCGATGGCCGCGCCGATTTCGGGAGCCGCCAGGCGGAAGAAGCGTTTGCGACCGCGCGCCTCGACCTTCAACAGACCGCCAGCGGACAAACGCCCCAGGTGCGCACTGGCCGACGACGGCGAAAGCCCCGCCAGCAACGCCAGTTCCTCGGTCTGCCGGGCCGAGCCATCCATCAACGCCCACATCATCGCGCTGCGCTTGGGATCGGCCAGCAACGTGGCGATCTGGCTGATGCAAGGTGCATGTTCCATGTATTCACTCCCTGTTGAATCGTATCGTCTACTGCTCATAGACATCTTGACCAGTAATCTGTCGTCGGCCAAGGCGCGCAAAATGCCTTGAGTCGAGGCGAGGCAGCGCGCCACGGCAAGGAAACCGCAGCGTTGTCGCGACCATCGTCCCTACCCCGCCGGTGCGGTCTGATTGTTCTCGTGTCAGCCTTTTGGTGCGGGCATCAGGCGGTCGCTAGTATAAGCGGGTTGTTCGCCGAGTCCTGCGCCGGAGCGGTCGTGGCTGGTGATTGTTCCTGAGAGAAATTTCGCTATTTACCTGCGACTAATGATCAGTCGCCGGGAAAACGGGAAATCGGCTACTCAATTCAGCGCAACGACTGGCGAGCATTTCCCTCAGAAGGTTCACCGGCTTACTCAATTGTGCGCGATGGGCGCACAGCAAATTCAGCGGAGCGCGTTCGCAAAGCAGCTCCGGCAACAGCACTTTCAGCCGTCCCGACAGCACATCGCCGGCCACATCCAGCCACGACTTGTAGGCGATCCCCGCTCCCGCGACCGCCCACAGACGCACCACGTCGGCGTCGTCACTGAAGCGATCGCCACTGACGGTCAGGCTGACCTCACGCTTGCCGTCATGAAAACTCCAGTGGTCATGCACCCGGCCGCCGAGCATATACAGCAGGCAGTTGTGCTGAGCGAGCTGTTCCAGATGCAGCGGCTCGCCGTGCCGGGCCAGATAGGCGGGGGACGCGCACAACACCCGGCGGTTGTGCGGGGCAATCGGCAACGCCACCAGACTCGAGTCCTCCGGCTCGCCGTAGCGCAAGGCGATGTCCACCGGCTGGCGAAACAGATCGGCGATACGGTCGCCCAGCAGCAGACGCACCGTCAGTTTCGGGTGTTCGCGCTGAAAGTCGTCGAGCCATGGCAACAGCAGGTTGCGACCGAAATCCGAAGGCGCCGACAGCTGCAGAATCCCGCTGACCTGGTCCTGCCCGCTGGCCAGCAGGCGGCGCCCCTCATCGAGGTTGCTCAAGGCAGCGCGGGCGTATTCGAGAAACCCTTCACCTTCGGCCGTCAGCCGCAGACTGCGGGTGGAGCGCGCCAACAAACGCGCGCCCAATTGCTGTTCGATCCGTTTGAGCGCGGCACTGGCCACCGCAGCGGACATGTCCATTACCCGCGCCGCCGCCGACAGACTGCCCAGATCCGCCGCCCGGACAAACAACTGCAAGTCATCAAAACGCAGCATCCTGAGCCTCAATTATCAAAAAAATATTGAAAGAGACTGCTCTTTTAGCCGGTTTTATCTCCGACAGAAATAGCCAATCATGCCTTCCATCGAACTCATCCCGTCCCGGAGTCGCATATGTCCCAGCCCTTCACCGCCATCGCCACCCTGATCGCCCGACCTGGCCAGCAGGACGCTCTCGAACAGCACTTGCGCGCCCTGATCGAACCGACCCGCGCCGAAGCCGGTTGCGGTCAGTACGAACTGCACCAGGACCTGGCCAATCCGCTGGCCTTCTACATGATCGAACAGTGGGCCAGTGACAAAGCCCTGCAAGCCCACGATGCCAGCGCCCATATCCAGCATTTCCGCAGCCAGGCCGAGGCGTTCCTCGAACACTTCGAACTCAAGCGTCTGCGCGTCATCGCCTGACGCCTTCCTTTATTCACTTTCGGAGTTCTCCATGAAAGCTATCGCCTATTACGCCTCGCTCCCGATCAGCGACGAAAAATCCCTGCAAGACATCGAACTGCCGGAACCGGTTGCCGGCCCGCGCGACTTGCTCGTCGAAGTCAAAGCGATTTCGGTCAACCCGGTCGACACCAAGGTTCGCCAGAACGTCGCGCCGGAAGGCGGCGCCGCCAAGGTGCTGGGTTGGGACGTGGCCGGTGTGGTCAAGTCGGTCGGCAGTGAAGTGACCCTGTTCAAGGCCGGCGACAAAGTGTTCTACGCCGGCTCCATCGCCCGGGCCGGTGGCAACAGCGAATTGCACGTGGTGGATGAGCGGATTGTCGGCCATATGCCAAAAACCCTCGGTTTCGCCGAAGCCGCCGCCCTGCCACTGACCGCCATTACGGCCTGGGAGTTGTTGTTTGAACGCCTGCAGATTCGCGAAGGCAATACCGATGAGGGCCAGAGCCTGCTGATCGTCGGCGCGGCCGGCGGTGTCGGTTCGATCCTCACCCAACTCGCCAGCCAGTTGACCGGGCTCAAAGTGATCGGCACCGCCTCCCGCCCGGAGACCCGCGATTGGGTGAGCGAACTGGGGGCAGATCGGGTGATCGATCACAGCCAGCCGCTGAGCGAAGAACTGAAACGCGCCGGTGTCGCTCACGTGACCCATGTCGCCAGCCTGACCCAGACCGAACAACATCTGGACCAACTGGTCGAGGCCCTGGCGCCGCAAGGCAAACTGGCGCTGATCGACGATCCGAAGGCGCTGGACGTGACCAAGCTCAAGCGCAAGAGCCTGTCGCTGCACTGGGAGTTCATGTACACCCGCTCGCTGTTCGAAACGCCGGACATGATCGAGCAGCACAAACTGCTCAACCGGGTGGCGGAGCTGATTGACAGCGGGACATTGAAAACCACGGTCGGCGAGCACTTCGGCACGATCAACGCGAGCAACCTGCGCCGCGCCCATGAATTGCTGGAAAGTGGCAAGGCCAAGGGGAAAATTGTTTTAGAAGGTTTCTAAAACCCGCAAGACCGCAGCCTTCGCCAGCGCCAAAAATGTCTGGCCCGGGGGCTGCGGTGTTTTTTTGCCGTCAGTCAGATGCTTGACCCTTGTCACAATTGCGATCGTATTCAGGTCTACAATCGGAACCTCTGCGATGCAATCTTTTACGTACGGGAGGTCAGCAATGAAGATCCTGATAAAAGAAGTGGCAAAGTCCCAATGGCAAGTTCGTCTTGACCAGCACGCCGTGACCTTTCGCAGTGAGGCCGAAGCCAGGGCCTTCACCCGCACCCTCGAAGCGCGTATTTGCGCGCCCCATCAGATTCCCGACCTCGGCCAGCAACGCGCTGTCGGCTGAGGCTTTCGTTACTGGATTTCGGCCTGCGCCTTTGCCAGCGCCCGGGCATTCTGCATGCGCCGGGTGAGTGTCGCCGCGCAGACGACCAACAGACCGCACAGGCTGATGACCATGGCCATCGGCACGGCGCTGCCATCGTGCAGGATGCCCACCAGCGCCGAAGCCCCGGCGGCGACGCTGAATTGCATGCTGCCGAGCAACGCTGAAGCACTGCCGGCGCGACCGCCCTGCCCGTTCATCGCACACGCCGCCGCATTGGGGCTGATGCAGCCAAGGCTGGCCACGCAGATGAACAACGGGATCAGCAGTGGCCACAGGGCCTCGGTGTGCAAGGCGCTGACCGCGAGCAGCGTCAGCCCGGCGGCCAGGTAAACCCAGACCGCCCGTGACAGCAGAAAGGCCGGACCGCGCTTGGCCAGCAGGCGCGCATTGACCTGTGCGACCAGAATGAACCCGGCCGCGTTGGTGCCGAACAGCCAGCCGAAATGCTCGGCCGGTACGCCATACAACTTGATGAAAATGAACGGGGAGCCGGCGATGTAGGCAAACATCCCGGCAATGGCGATGCCGCCGGTCAGGGCATGCCCCATGTAGACCGGATCGGCCAGCAGCCGACCGTACTGACGCAGGGCACCGGACAACGGCTGACGCGGAACATGCGCCGGCAGACTTTCCGGCAGGCCGAAGGCCACCGCCAGCCCGGCGAGGGCACTGAACGCCGTCAGCACCAGGAAGATCGACTGCCAGCCTGTGGTGTTGACCAGCAGACCGCCGAGCATCGGCGCCAGAATCGGTGCCAACCCCATCACCAGCATCAACTGCGAGAAAACTTTCGCCGACCCCACCGCGTCGCACTTGTCGCTGACCACCGCCCGGGCAATCACCATCCCCGCGCAACCGCCCAGCGCCTGCACCAGTCGCGCTCCGATCAGCCACTCCAGGTTCGGCGCATAGGCGCAGGCCACTGACGCCAGCGTGAACAGCGTCAGACCGATCAGCAACGGAATCCGTCGTCCGAAACGATCCGCCACCGGCCCGTAAGCCAGTTGACCAATGGATAGACCAAAGAAGTAAGCCGACAGCGTCAGCTGAACGTCTTTCTCATCGGTGCCGAACGCCAGCGCCATGGTGGGAAAGGCGGGTAGATAGAAGTCGATCGCCAACGGACCGAAAGCGGTCAGGGCACCGAGAATCAGAAGGGTACGGAAGTTCATCAGGCGTCCAGGTCTGGCAGGCAGTTGGGGGGCACTTCGGTGGAGTGCAGCCCGACAGTCTAGCCGCGCGAGGACGCCTTGAACATTCCGGTAGCTCGCTAACTATTAAAAAGATCAGGCGAGTTTGATGGCGTAACCTTCTTCGCTGATCGCTTCGATCACCTGCTCGGCGCTCAACGCACTTTCGACGCCGACTTCCTTCGCCGCCAGATCGACCCGCACGCTGGCGGCCGGATCCTTGCTCTGCACCGCCTGAGTGACGGCTTTGACACAGTGACCGCAGGACATACCTTCAACAGTGAACACTTGCATGGAATGACTCCTTTGAGTGAGGTTGTCGGCAGTTTCGGGCTTGCCACGATGGCAAGGTCAAGTTCTGCAAAAAACTGCCGGGCTGGCAATCGGCGCCGCGCTCGGCCAAGCTGCGTGCATCAATGACTTGAATTCAGGAGATTCAGCCATGCGCTGGTCAGCTTTCAGCCTGTTTGGCGTACTCAGCCTTTTTGCCGCAATCCCTTCGGTGCAGGCCGCCGGGGAAGATTACGGGGTGCTGATCATTTCCCGCGAGCGCCTGGAAGTCGCGACTTCCTGCGAAATCGGCGTTTACATTCAGGATCAACTGTCGGCGCGCCTGTTCCAGGAGCAAAGCACCTCGTTCAACCTGCCGCCGGGCAATGTCTCGCTGCGCCTGAAGCTGCTGCCGGGGCAAATGCCGGGCTGCAACCCGGGCATGCTCGCGCCGGGCTCGCAGGAGATCAAACTGCATGCCGGCGACATCCTGAAATTCCGCATCGCGATGAACCAGGAAGGCATGTACCTCAAGCCGACCGGCCTCGGTTATTGAATACCGCTCGCTGATCATTCCCACGCTCTGCGTGGGAATGCAGCCCGGGACGCTCTGCGTCCCAAAGCGTGACGCAGAGCGTCACAAGAGGCATTCCCACGCAGAGCGTGGGAACGATCGGGTATGAGGGCGGTGGCGGGTGGCGGAAACTGGCGCTTGACCTTGCCAGCATGGCAAGGTTGATCCTGTAGGCCTCTTCTACAGGGAGTACGACCGATGTCCGATTCCATCACGTTCGATCTGCCCATCAGCGGCATGACCTGCGCCAGCTGCGCCGGCCGTGTCGAGCGGGCGTTGAGCAAAGTCAGCGGCGCCACTGCCGTCAGCGTCAACCTCGCCACCGAACAGGCCCGGGTGCAGGCACCCGGCGACAGCCTGCCGGCGTTGATGGAGGCGGTCGAACGCGCCGGTTACAGCGTGCCGCAGCAAACCGTGGAATTGAACATCGACGGCATGACCTGCGCTTCCTGCGTCGGCCGCGTCGAACGCGCCCTGAACAAAGTACCGGGGGTGAAGAGCGTCAGCGTCAACCTCGCCAATGAACGTGCTCATCTCGAATTGCTCGGCGCGGTCGATCCGCAAACCCTGATCGCCGCCGTGAGCAAGGCCGGCTATTCGGCCAGCCTCTTCGAACTCGAACACCAGACCGACAATCGCCAACAGCGCCTGAACCATGAGCGCTGGGCGCTGATCTGCGCGATCGCCTTCGCCTTGCCGCTGGTGCTGCCGATGCTGGTGCAACCATTCGGCATTCACTGGATGCTCCCGGCCTGGGTGCAATTCGCCCTCGCCACCCCGGTGCAATTCATCTTCGGTGCACGCTTCTACGTCGCCGCTTGGAAAGCCGTACGCGCCGGGGCCGGCAACATGGACTTGCTGGTAGCGCTGGGCACCAGCGCCGGTTATGGCTTGAGTCTCTACGAATGGGCCACCGCCGCCGGGCGCATGCCGCACCTGTATTTCGAGGCCTCGGCAGTGGTCATCGCGCTGGTGCTGCTCGGCAAATACCTGGAAAGCCGCGCCAAACGCCAGACCGCCAGCGCCATTCGCGCACTGGAAGCCTTACGGCCGGAGCGGGCAATTCAAGTCATCGATGGCCGTGAACAGGACGTCGCCATCAGCGCCCTGCGTCTTGGCGACCGAGTTCTGGTCAAACCCGGTGAACGCTTCCCGGTGGACGGCGAAGTGCTGGAAGGCCAGAGCCATGCCGACGAAGCGCTGATCAGCGGCGAAAGCCTGCCGGTGCCCAAACAGCCGGGCGACAAGGTCACCGGCGGTGCGATCAATGGCGAAGGCCGCTTGCTGGTGAGCACCACGGCGCTCGGCGCGGAAAGCGTGCTGGCGCGGATCATCCGTCTGGTGGAAGACGCCCAGGCCGCGAAGGCTCCGATCCAGAAACTGGTGGATAAAGTCAGCCAGGTGTTCGTGCCGACCGTGTTACTACTGGCCCTGGCCACGCTGATCGGCTGGTGGCTGTACGGCGCGCCGCTGGAAACCGCGTTGATCAACGCCGTCGCGGTGCTGGTGATCGCCTGCCCATGCGCCCTCGGTCTGGCGACACCGACCGCGATCATGGCTGGCACCGGCGTGGCGGCGCGGCACGGGATTCTGATCAAGGACGCCGAAGCATTGGAGCGTGCCCATGAAGTCAGCGCTGTGGTATTCGACAAGACCGGCACCCTGACCTCCGGTACGCCGCGCATCGCGCATTTCAGTGCGGTCGACGGTGACGAAAATGCCCTGCTGACAGCGGCCGGCGCGCTGCAACGCGGCAGCGAACATCCACTGGCCAAAGCGGTGCTGGATGCCTGCGCCGAACGCAATCTGACGGTGCCCGATGTCAGCGACAGCCAGTCCCTGACCGGGCGCGGCATCGCCGGCAGCCTCGACGGCCGGCGCCTGGCCCTGGGCAACCGGCGCTTGCTGGAGGAAAGCGGTCTCGACGCCGGAAACCTGAGCGAATCCGCCAAGGCCTGGGAAACCGAAGGCCGCACGCTGTCGTGGCTGATCGAGCAAAGTCCGGCGCCCCGCGTACTCGGCCTGTTCGCCTTCGGCGACACCCTCAAGCCCGGCGCGCTGCACGCGGTGCAACAACTGGCCGCCCAGCACATCCACAGCCACCTGCTGACCGGCGACAACCGCGGCAGCGCCCGGGTGGTCGCCGAAGCGCTGGGCATCGAAAATGTCCACGCCGAAGTGCTGCCGGCGGAAAAAGCCGCCACCGTCGCCGAGCTGAAAAAAACCGGCGTCGTGGCCATGGTCGGCGACGGCATCAACGACGCCCCGGCACTGGCCGCTGCCGACATCGGCATCGCCATGGGCGGTGGCACCGACGTGGCCATGCACGCCGCCGGCATCACCCTGATGCGCGGCGATCCGCGGCTGGTGCCGGCGGCGCTGGAAATCAGCCGCAAGACTTACGCGAAGATCCGCCAGAACCTTTTCTGGGCTTTCGTCTATAACCTGATCGGCATTCCCCTGGCGGCGTTCGGCTTTCTCAACCCGGTGCTGGCCGGTGCGGCGATGGCCTTGTCGAGCGTCAGCGTGGTGAGCAATGCGCTACTGTTGAAAACCTGGAAACCCGAGGACCTGGAGGACAACCGATGAACATCGGCCAAGCGGCCCGCCACAGTGGCCTGAGCGCGAAAATGATCCGGTATTACGAGTCGATCGGTCTGCTCAAGGCTGCCCATCGCACCGACAGCGGCTATCGCATCTACGGCGACGATGACCTGCATACGCTGGCGTTCATCAAGCGCTCGCGGGACTTGGGTTTCTCGCTGGAAGAGGTTGGGAAACTGCTGACCCTCTGGCAGGATCGCCAGCGCGCCAGTGCCGATGTGAAGGCCCTGGCGCGACAGCACATCGACGAGCTTAATCAGAAGATCCGCGAACTCGGCGAACTGCGCGATACCCTGCAGGATCTGGTCGAGCACTGCCACGGCGACCATCGTCCGGACTGCCCGATCCTCAAGGAACTGGCGTCGGGTTGCTGCGCGCAACCCGCGCGTGCCTGAGCAACAGGGCTTTCATCGACAGCACCGTGCCAAGGGGAATGCCGTGGAACAACAGCACCACGGCACCCGGCGCCCACCACTCATAGAACGGTGCGGCGATCAGCATGCCGACGCCGAATCCGGTCATCTGCAACAGCGTCAGGAAACTGAAGATCGGCAGGCGCAATGGCTCCGGCTCCCGTTGCAGGCGTGACATCAGGCCGACTTCCGAGAAACCGTCGCCCAATCCGGCCGGCAGCGAAAACAGCAACAGGCCGACGACGCTGTGCTGCTGGAACATCAGGATGAAGCCGCAGGACATCAGCAGCACGCCACCGAAATAGCGGCGCTCCAGATGAACGTTTTCCGAGCCGTTCAAGCGACTGGCGATCCGCGCGCCGAGCAGTTTGCCGGCGGCCCACACCGCGAGCATCAGGCCCAGCGTGGTGCTCGCCGAGTCCGGCGTCAGCAGTTTGGAGATGACCGGAAAACCGACGTTGTGCGCAGCGCTGCCAAGGGTGTCGGCCATGGTCACCGCCAGCATCGCCGCCACCACCGGAGCGCTGCGCAAGCCCTGGACCAACGCTGACCATTCGCTGCGCTCATCGCTTGATTCGGCCAAAGGCTCCGGTGCACTGAACCGCAGCGGCGCAATCAACACCGCCGCCAGCAGGTAGGTCAGCGCGTTCAGTGCGAACACCGCTTCAAAACCAACCCCCGCAACCAGCAACCCGGACACCAGACTGCCGCCGACCATCGCCATGGACGAGGCGGACGTGATCCACGCATTGGTCTTGAGCAACTGCGCCGGCTCGATCAATCGCGGCAACTGGCTGTTGAGGCCGATGGCGAACATCGAATTGCCAAAGCCCAGGCCGAACGCGATCAGCGGTAGCAACAGCGCCTGCTGACTGACCGGCACGATGAGCAACAGCCCGAGCACAGCGGCGCGCAGCAGATCGAAGGCAATCAACGGCAGACGGCCACTGCATCGACGATAGAGCGCGGTGCCGATCAGACTCGCAAAGATTCCGCCGCCCACGCGACTGGCTAGAAAAATCCCCACGCTCATCGCGCTGTTGCTCAGCAGGTAGACATACGTGGCCAGCGCAACCATGTTCAGAAAAGCGCCGAAATCGGAAATCAGCCGAGCCGTGATGATCAGCCGGGCATTGCGGGAGGTGGTGGTCACAATCAATCCTTGAATGTGTAAAACCCGGCCGAAGCCGGGTTTTCCCTTTCAGATGCTCACTGCATCCACGGTGGCGGAGGCGGTTCGTCAGACTTGCCCTTGGGCTCGTCGTCCGCCGCGCGGATGGCTTGCTTGCGCTCCTCATCCAGACGCGCTGCTTCGATCTCGCGCAGCACCCCGCCGACATCGGCAAGGTCCTCGGGATCGTCGAACTCGCCGGTCAGCACGCTGGCCGGATGTAACGTACCCGCTTCGTACAACGCCCACATTTCCTTGGCGTATTTGGTCTTCTTCAGCTCCGGCGCGAAGCGACCGAAGTACGAAGCCATGTTGCCGACGTCACGTTCCAGCATGCTGAACGCGTGGTTGTTGCCGGCGGCGTCCACCGCTTGCGGCAGGTCGATGATGACCGGGCCGGTCGGCGTCAGCAGCACGTTGAACTCCGAAAGGTCACCGTGCACCAGACCGGTACACAACATCAGCACGATCTGCGAAATCAGGAACGCGTGATATTCGCGGGCCTGATCCGGCTCCAGCACCACGTCGTTCAGACGCGGCGCGGCATCGCCGTACTCGTCGGCCACCAGTTCCATCAGCAGCACGCCTTCGAGGAAATCGTACGGCTTGGGCACCCGCACCCCGGCATTGGCCAGGCGAAACAGCGCCGCGACTTCGGCGTTCTGCCAGGCGTCTTCGGCTTCCTTGCGCCCGAACTTGGAACCCTTGGCCATGGCCCGGGCCTGTCGGCTGTTGCGAACCTTGCGGCCTTCCTGATACTCGGCCGCCTGGCGGAAACTGCGTTTGTTCGCCTCCTTGTAGACCTTTGCGCAACGTAACTGATTGCCGCAGCGCACCACATAAACAGCTGCTTCTTTGCCACTCATGAGTGGACGCAGCACTTCGTCGACCAGACCGTCCTCGATCAGGGGTTCAATGCGTTTTGGAGTCTTCATCAGCTTTTATTGTGGGTCCTTTATTACCAAACACGCGAATGTCACTCGTTATACGGCAATCCTCGCATCACGGGGAGGGGTTGCCGACCTGTGAACCTGTGGATGCACACACTGTGCCGGATAAACCGGGCCGATCCGCCGCTATATCGGCCGCTGCGAATCATAGCCGAGGCTGTCGAAGTTGTTGGCGACAGGACTTGAGGGCATTTGCGACAGAATCTGACATCCCGATGCACGCATCTCGTAAGAATTTTCTCTTCTGGCCTCAATTTCCCTTTCGTGCGGCCGAATTCCTCTGTGACAGAGGAATTTGTCCGACAATCGTTCCAAAAAAATGTCGATGTCGCACCCAAGGAAACGGGTGAGAAATAGGTTTTTCGGCTGCCAATAACCGCGAGTCATCTGCACTGCGTGGGCCTACAAGAAAATCTGGAGCGCGGATGAACATCAAACAGAAGTTGACCTGGGCGTTTGCAATCATCGCCTGCTTGCCCGTGGTGCTCGTCGCCACGCTGGTGGTACTGAACCTGCGCAGCGATGCCCGGGACGATTTTGTCGACAGCAGCGGGCGCGAGATCCGTCAGGTCAGCAATGCCATGCAGCTGTTTTTCGACGGCATCAGCCAGAACGTCGATTACCTGGCGGCGCAACCATTGGTCAAAAACGCCGACGGCAGCGTGCGCAGCCGCATGAGCGCCAACGCTTCCGACACCTCGGATGGCGAGATCGACAAGCAACTGTTTGCACTGTTCGAGGGGCTGGCCAAATCCCACCCGGCCTACTCCTACGTGTCCTATGGATTGAACAGCGGCGGCTATGCCTTCTGGCCGGGCGATCCGAAGATGGCCAACTACGACCCGCGCACCCGCCCCTGGTACAAGACCGCCATGGCCAACCCGGGCAAAACCCTGCGCACCGAAGCCTACTACTGGGCCGGCGATGACGCGGTACTGGTCAGCACCGTGCGCGCGGTCGCCAACCAGTTGGGCGCCCAGGGTGGGGTGGTCAACATTGACGTGTCGCTCAAGCAACTGACCGAGATCGTCAAACAGATCAAGCTCGGCGAAAGCGGTTACCTGATGCTGATGGAAAACACCGGCACGGTGCTGGTCGATCCGAAGCAACCGGAGCACAACTTCAAGCGACTCGACAGCCTCGGCGATGGCTATGCGCAACTGGCCAAGGCCGGCAAAGGGCTGGTGGAAGTCGAGCTCAACGGCGAACGTTACATGGCCAATGTCTGGCCATCGGAGCAACTGGGCTGGACCTTCATCGGCCTGATCAAACAGAACGAAGTGATGAGTTCCGCCACCCAACTGACCTGGCTGATCGCGATCATTGCCGCCGTGCTGGCGGTGTTTTTTGCCGTGGTCGGTGCCAGTTTTGCCAGCCTGATCGTGCGGCCGATCCGCAGCGTGGCCAGCGGTCTGGAAGGCATCGCCCAGGGCGAAGGCGACCTGACCAAGAGCCTCGACATCCGTGGCAGCGACGAAACCGCGCAACTGGCCAACTGGTTCAACCAGTTCCTCACCGCGATTCGCAGCCTGATCCAGCACATCGGCGGCGCGGCCGGGAAAATCCTCGCCACTTCGCAGAGTTCGACCCGGGTCTCCAGCGACATGGCCGAAGCGGCCGGGCGCCAGCGCGAAGCGGTGGACATGGTCTCGACCGCGTTCCACGAAATGGTCGCCACCGCCAACGAAGTCGCCCGCTCGTGCAGCCAGGCAGCGGAGTCGGCCGACAGCGGCCAGCGTCAGGCCCGCGAAGGTCAGCAACAGATCGATGCGGCGGTGCACAGCGTCGATCAACTGAGCCAGGAGCTGGAGCAATCGGCGCAGTCGATGCAACAACTGGAGCGCGACAGCAACGACATCCAGTCGATCCTCGGCACCATCCGCTCCATCGCCGAACAGACCAACCTGCTGGCGCTCAACGCGGCCATCGAAGCAGCGCGGGCCGGTGAGCAGGGGCGTGGTTTTGCGGTGGTGGCCGACGAGGTTCGCGCACTGGCCAAACGCACGGCGGATTCGACGGCGGAAATCGACGGGCTGCTGGGCAATCTCGCCAAGCGCACCAGCGCGGTGACCCAGCAAATGCACGCCAGCCTCGACGTGTCGCAGCAATCGGTGGCACGCATCGGCGAAGCGCGGGAGAGCTTTGGTCAGATTCGTGAGTCGGTGGATGTGATTCGCGATATGAACACGCAGATTGCTACGGCGGCGGAAGAGCAGCATCAGGTGGCTGAGGACATCAATCGGCATATCAGCCAGATTCACGGTGATGCGCAGTTGGTGGCGGAACTGGCGAATTCGGCGCGGCTGGATTCGCAGAGTCTGGCGGGGTTGTCGAATGAGCTGGATGGGTTGGTGCGCAGGTTTCGTACCTGAGTAACCTTTGGAATTCCCTCTCCCTTTGGGAGAGGGAATTCCTGTTCGTTCAGCGTTCGATGATCGCCGTCACACCCTGTCCGCCAGCCGCACAAATCGAAATCAACCCCCGCCCCTGCCCCGCCGCATCCAGCAACTTCGCCAGGTTCGCCACGATCCGCCCGCCCGTCGCGGCAAACGGATGCCCCGCCGCCAGTGAGCTGCCCTTGACGTTCAAGCGGCTACGATCAATCGACCCCAGCGGCGCGTCCAGCCCCAGCCGGGTCTTGCAGTATTCCGGATCTTCCCAGGCCTTCAACGTGCACAACACCTGCGCAGCAAAGGCCTCGTGGATTTCGTAGTAGTCGAAGTCCTGCAAGGTCAGCCCATTGCGTGCCAGCAGGCGCGGCACCGCATAGACCGGAGCCATCAGCAGCCCTTCGGCGCCGTTGACGAAATCCACTGCCGCCGCTTCGCCGTCGCGCAGATACGCAAGGATCGGCAAACCACGCTCCTTCGCCCACTCTTCGCTGCCCAGCAACACCACCGAGGCGCCATCGGTCAGCGGCGTCGAGTTGCCGGCGGTCAGCGTGCCCTTGGCGCTTTTCTCGAAGGCCGGCTTCAGGGTCGCGAGTTTTTCCAGGGTCAGGTCCGGGCGCAGGTTGTTGTCGCGGGTCAGGCCGAGGAACGGTGTCATCAGGTCGTTGTGCCAGCCTTCGCTGTAGGACGCCGCCAGTTTGTGGTGGCTTTCGAAGGCCAGTTGATCCTGTTCCTCGCGGGGGATGTTCCAGGTCTGCGCCATCAATTCGCAGTGCTCGCCCATCGACAGGCCGGTGCGCGGTTCGCCGTTGCGCGGGAATTCGGGGATCAGGTGTTTAGGGCGTAATTGCAAAAAGGTCTTGAGCTTGTCGCCGGTGGTCTTGGCGCGGTTGGCCTGCAGAAGGATCTTGCGCAGGCCTTCGCTGACGCTGATTGGCGCGTCCGACGTGGTGTCGACGCCGCCGGCAATACCGCAATCAATCTGGCCGAGGGCGATCTTGTTCGCCACCAGCAACGCCGCTTCCAGGCCGGTGCCGCAGGCCTGCTGAATGTCATAGGCCGGGGTGGCCGGCGACAGGCGCGAGCCGAGCACGCATTCGCGGGTCAGGTTCATATCCCGTGACAATTTCAGTACCGCCCCTGCGACCACTTCGCCGATGCGCTGGCCGTGCAGGTTGTAGCGTTCGATCAGGCCTTCGAGGGCGGCGGTGAGCATCACCTGATTGCTGGCGGTGGCGTAGGGCCCGTTGGAGCGGGCGAACGGAATGCGGTTGCCACCAATGATCGCGACGCGGCGCAGCTGACTCATGAAATGCTCCTTGTTGATTCAGACTCATGGAAATCCCTGTGGGAGCTGGCTTGCCAGCGATAGGGCCAGCACATCCAACACCTTCGGTGGCTGACTCCGCCATCGCGGGCAAGCCCGCTCACACAGGATCGGTGATGTATTTGCCATGTGTTCGGCCACAAAAGCGCCGGGGGCAAACTACTCTGCTGTTCTAGCGTAGGCCTTATTGCGTGGATCGAACGATTGATTGCCCTTCGCAGTCCACACTTTGAACCCCATCTTCTGGAGAGCGTTCCATGTCTGACCGCTATATCGACTTCGCCAACTCGTCCATCGGCCACCGTCTGGTCGGAGCCCTGGGCCTGCCGTCGCCGGTGCGGCTGGAACGCTGGCAGGCCGGGCGTCTGCGGCCGGTGGAAGGTGCGCTGCTGATCGGCGGCGGGCCGCTGGCCGAACGGGTCAGTGCATTCGCCAATCGCCTGACCGACGCGATCTACCGCTACGGCGACCAGCCGGCGACCGCCACTCAATGGATTCCCGGCCATGGCCCGAAACTCAAGGCCGTGGTGTTCGACGCCAGCGATTTGCAGCACACCGACCAGCTCAAGCAACTGCGTGAATTTTTCCAGCCGTTGATGAAGAACCTCGACAGCAGCGCGCATCTGGTGATCCTTGGCCGTGCCCCGGAAACCCTGCGCGAACCGTTCGCCGCCAGCGCACAACGGGCACTCGAAGGCTTCTCGCGCTCGCTGGCCAAGGAGCTGCGCAGCGGCGGCACGCTGCAACTGATCTACGTCGGCGAAGGTGCCGAGGATCAGCTCGAAGGACCGCTGCGGTTTTTCCTCTCGCCGAAAAGCGCTTTCGTCTCCGGGCAAGTGATCCGTCTGACAGCCTGCGCCACTCAGGTCACCGACTGGACCCGCCCATTGGCCGGGCGCAAGGCGCTGGTCACCGGAGCGGCTCGCGGCATCGGCGCCTCGATTGCCGAAACGCTGGCTCGCGACGGCGCCGAGGTGATCCTGCTCGACGTACCGCCAGCCAAGACCGATCTCGAAGCCCTGGCGGCTCGCCTCGGCGGTCGCGCCATCACCCTCGACATCTGCGCCGAAGACGCCGCCGCGCAACTGATCGAAGAGCTGCCGGACGGCCTCGACATTCTGGTGCACAACGCCGGCATCACCCGCGACAAGACCCTGGCCAACATGACCCCGGAGTTCTGGGACGCGGTGCTGGCGGTCAACCTCAACGCACCGCAAGTGCTGACCAAGGCCCTGCTCGACAGCGGCACCTTGCGCGATAACGCCCGGATAGTTTTGCTGGCATCGATCAGCGGCATCGCCGGCAATCGCGGGCAGACCAATTACGCGGCGAGCAAGGCCGGGCTGATCGGACTGGCCCAGGCCTGGGCGCCGACCCTGCTCGAACGCGGCATCAGCATCAACGCCGTGGCGCCGGGGTTCATCGAGACCCAGATGACTGCGCACATTCCGTTCGGCCTGCGTGAAGCCGGGCGGCGCATGAGTTCGCTGGGCCAGGGCGGCCTGCCGCAAGACGTCGCCGAAGCCGTGGCCTGGCTGGCACAACCGGGCACCGGCGCGTTCACCGGACAAGCGCTGCGGGTGTGCGGCCAAAGCGTTCTGGGAGCCTGAACATGACGATCAAATGGCACACGCTGCACCACGAGCCGAGCCTGCCGGGGCTGTATGCCCGGGCGGCGACCCGACGCAAAATCACCGGCACCACCCTGCCCGACAGCGGTTTGCGTTGCGCCGTCGAGGTGGAGGGCAAACGGCTGGCGGCCTATCGCAAGGTTTGCGGTTTCGCTGATGACGGCCTGCTGCCGCCGACCTATCCGCATATCCTGGCGTTCGCCCTGCAGATGCAGTTGCTGACCGCCAAAGAGTTTCCGTTCCCGTTGCTGGGGCTGATTCATCTGAGCAATCGCATCCGCGTATTGCGGCCGATGGGCGGGATCAGTCGTGCGCAAGTCAGCGTCCGGGTGCATAACCTGCAACCCCATCCCAAAGGCGCGACCTTCGATCTGCTGACCACCCTCGACGATCAACTCGGCCCGTTGTGGGAAGCCGAAAGCCAAATGCTCTGTCGCGGCGTGAAGCTTGAAGGTGAACCGGTCGAACAGGCCTGGGAGCCGGCGCTGCCGCTGATGCAAGTGGCGCAATGGAAGGCGCCGGCGGACATCGGCCGGCAGTACGCGAAAGTCTCCGGCGACTACAACCCGATCCACCTGAGCGCCGCCAGCGCCAAGCTGTTCGGTTTCCCAACCGCCATCGCCCACGGTCTGTGGAATAAAGCCCGCACGCTGGCGGCACTGGCGGATCATCTGCCCAAGGCCAACCTTGAGGTCACCGTGCATTTTCGCAAACCGGTGCGCCTGCCGAGCGAGGTGAGCCTGTTCGCCAGCGCTGCCGGTTCCAGCGGTGAGTTGCGCCTGATCGGCGCCGGGGATCTGGAGCACATGGTGGGCAACTGGCAGCCGGTGGCCTGACATCAAGGCCGAAAAAACCTGCTCAATTGTGTATATATCACTTAAGTTTTCCCGCGCCGCCCACACCGCACTCTTGAAAACCCAGCCTTGATTTTCAAGGCTTTTTTTTGCGCGCCTATATCCTCGGTATTAGTCGTTAGGCCGCACTCGCAGCCCCCTGCATAAAGGCGTTAATACCAACTTGAGAATGGCGTGGATCCGGCCTTGCGACTGATATGAGCACAACGGACGAAGGCACTGCCGGCAACAGAATCGGCGGGCCATCGAAGACAACAAACGTTGTGACAGGTGCAAGGAATAACGCTCATGAAAACTCAGATGAAAGCTCATGCGGCATGGTGCAAATCGGCAACGGCACTGGCCCTCATTCTCTCCCTCGGTCTGGCCGGTTGCAGCAGTGGCGGCGGCGGTCATCACAGCAGCTCCGGCAGTTCTTCTCCAGACAGCTCGACTGCCGGTACGGGTGGCACGGGCGGTACCGGTGGCACAGGAGACACGGCAGGCACTGGCGGTACCGGTGGCACTGGCGGAACCGGCGGCACGACAACCCCGACCAATCCCACCGACCCGACGGATCCGACCAACCCAACCAACCCGAGTACACCGACACCTCTGGTTACCACCACCCTGGTGCAGGACGTCGGCAATACCGTCAGCGGCGTCGGCGATGGCGTCGGCCAGGTCGGTGACTCCCTGAGCGGCGTGCCTGTCGTTGGCGGCGTGGTGCAAAGCGCGGCCCGGACTGCCGGCAACGTAGTGACCACGCTGGGTGACGGCGTAGCCAACGGCATCGGCAAACTGGCAACCACCGACAATGGCCTGGGCGTCACCGCTTCGGCGGTCGGCGGCGTGGTGCAGGATGTGGGTAACGGCGTGTCCGACCTGAGCGGCAAACTGGCCACTGCCTCGGGCAGCGTTCCCGTGGTCGGCGGTGTGGTGACCAAGGTCGCCCCAGTGCTCAACGGGGTCGGCGAAAAGGTCACCATGCTCGGCGACACCCTAAGCACCGCCACCACCACCGGCCCGCTCGGCTCGGTTACCAAAGAAGTCGGCAGCAAACTGGTGCCGGTGATTGCCATGGTCGAAAGCACCACGGACAAACTCGGTACGGCTACAGGGCTGGGCGCGCCGTTGAACGGTTTGGTCCAGAAGGTCGGCAGCACGGTTGACGGCGTGGGCGACAAAGTCACCGACGCCGGCAACGGCAACGCCCTGACCAACACTGTCGGCGGTGCCTTGAGCAATGTCGGCACCGCTGTCGGCAAGGCCGGCGGGCTGGTGGATAACGGGACCGGTTCCGGAACGGGCGTCGGTGGCGGCCTGGGCAGCAATGGCCTGCTGCAAACCGTCGGCGGCGCCGTGGTCAACGTCGGCGCCGGCTTGAGCAGCGGCAATGGCACCCTCGCCGCACCGGGTGGCGTGCTGGCGGCGGCCGGTAATACCGTGGCCTCGCTCAACACCGTGCTCGGCGGTTCGGGCTCGCCGATCACCAGCCCGACCACGCCCCTGGCAACCCTGGGCAACAACGTGGGTGCCGGACTTGCGCCAGTCACCACGGCGGTCACCAGCCTGACCCAGAACGTCGGCGCCGCCACCGGGCTCGGTACTCCGGTCGCCGGTCTCACCGGCCAGGTCGGCGGTGCCGTCGGCAATCTCGGCAACACGATTGCCAGCACCAACAGTAATCCGGTCGTGGCGGCGGTCGGTAACACAGTCACCACAGTGGGCAATACGGTCACTGCGGTCGGCGGCCTGGTCAACGGTGGCACCGCCACCGGAACCGGCGGCGGACTGGGTGGCGTCCTCGGTGGTCTCACCGGGACCCTGGGCGGCAACAATCGCTGAATTGCACCTGGCCGATTCGACGGCCGAACCTACAGCGCCTACGCTTGGTTGAGGGCGGAAGATTCCCACGAGTCTTCCGCTTTTTTCTTGGGAGAAAACCCGCCCGGTGCCGGGGGTTGAACATGGAGTGTCCTATGCGCGTTATGGCATCCCTGCTGTTTGTCAGTCTCAGTTCCACAGCCCTCGCCGATACCCTGCCCAGCTTTCTCAACAGCAACGAAACCATACGCAATCTGCCGGTGCCCAATTTGCCCGCCGACGCCTACCGGCCGAATGCCGCGCCGCTGCAAGTGCCGGAGCCAGGGGCCGCCGCCGAGCCGTTGATGATGAGCACCAAGATCAAACTCAACACTGTGCAGATCGAAGGCGGCACGCTTTACCCGCTGAACGAACTGGCAGAAATCTACAAACCCCTGATCGGCCGCGAGAGCAGCCTCGCCGACCTGATCGAGGCCACCCGCACGATCACTCGACGTTATCAACAGGACGGCTATCTGCTGTCATACGCCTTCCTGCCACAGCAGACCTTCGATGACGGCGTGGCGCGCGTCGTACTGGTGGAAGGCTATGTCCGCGACGTGCAGATCGCGGGCGACGTGGGACGGGTCAAAGCCCTGCTCGACCGACTGGCCGCCAAGCTCCAGGCCGAGCGCCCTCTCACACGCAAGACGTTCGAGCGCTATACCACACTGATGACCCGCATTCCCGGCGTGACGATCCAGGCCCAGGTGCCACCGCCTGGCACCACCGATGGCGCAACCACGCTGATCGCCCAGGCCAGCCGCAAACCGTTCACCAGCACCCTGAGCACCACCGAAGACAACCGTAACGGCACTCAGGCCCTGCTCGGGGTCAGCAGCAATTCACAAACCTCGATGGGCGAACAATTGACGTTCAGCGGCCTGTTTCCACCGGGGGATGATCACGAGCATTACTATCGGCTGGACTACAACCAGTTCATCAACGACGAGGGTGCGCAACTGAGCCTGTCGGCCTCACGCTATCGCGCAGATCCCGGCACCAACGTGCTGCTGAACAACGGCCTGGAACTCAAGCCGCATCGCGAAAACGACCGTTACTCGCTCGGCTTCAGCCTGCCGCTGATTGCCGCTTCGGATGAATTGCTGACCGCCGGATCGCGCCTGTACGCGGTCAACGACAAGACCCGCTACAACGTGATCGGCTACCCGTTGAGCGTCGAAGAACGCACCGACATCCGCGCTCTCGCCTTCGAAAGCGACTGGCGCAAGGCCGATCCCCGGCAACTGCGCATTCTCAGCGGCGGCGTGTATCAGGGCTTGGACAGCCTGGGCGCGCGCACCAACAACAATGCCATCGACCTCGATTTTTTCCGGGTGCGTCTGTCGGGAGTGCAAAGCGACAAGTTCCTTGATAACTGGCAAGGCGTACTGTCAGCCGCGTTGTATTGGAGTGACGACACCCTGCCCGACAGCGAGCGCGCCGTATTCGGCGGCCAGAACTTCGGCCGCGGCTATCCCGACGACCAGGCGTCCGGCGACAAGGGCTGGGGCGTGGCTTACGAAATCAACTACAGCTTCAACCGCGACGGCAACTGGGTGCGCATCCTGCAACCGTACTTCGTGCTCGACCGCTCACGCAGCTGGTTCAATGAATTGCCGGTGCAGGCCAACAACCTGTCATCGGCGGCGGTCGGCCTGAGATTCGGCGATGCGAAGTACTACAACATTGCCCTGGAAGCCGCCAAGGCGATGTCCGATGAAGCGCTGGACACCTTCAACCGCCGGCCGCGTTACAGCATCAGTTTCAGCTACCAGTTGTAAGCCGCTTGATCGCCGGCGAATCCCAGATCGGAACGCAGAGCGTCCCAGGCTGCATTCCCACGCAGAGCGTGGGAACGATCAAACAAAAGCAGTCCGCTTTCGCTCATCGCTCCTCGCTCCTCGCTCCTCGCTCCTCACCACTCAACACAATGAGCGTTAGCTCGAGTACCGCTTTTGATCTACGGGCGACGTCGGAAGGCTGAGTGGAGGGATTCATCCGGGGGTGGGAGCGCAGCGACCGTTTGGCGAAGCCAAACACATCGAGAGGAGGTGCAGCGAAGCAAACCGTAGGCGATGCCCCCGGATGAAACCCGGAACGAAGGAACCCCGAGCCCCAGCGAGCGGGCCGAACGCAGGAGCAAGCGTTTTTTTGCTTACTTTTTGACTGGGCCGGCACTCCGGGCGTTTGTCAAAAAAGTGAGTCGCCGTAAGGGCGAAACCGCCAGCAGGCGCACCCGCAGAAACGGATATTCACCCAAAACCCCAACAACATGGTCGGCCCAAAGGCCGCCAAGTCAAACCCTCAAGAAACATTCACCCGAGGCTTGGGAAACAGATTATCCAGCGTCTCAAGCAACCGAACGTGATAAATCGGCTTGCGAAACAGATCCAGCACCTGCAACCGCAACATGTCGCTCACATCCTCCATGTCCGCATGCCCGGAAGTCACAATCACCGGTAAATGCTGGCGCGAGGTGTGTTCGCGCAATCGCTTTATCAGCGACATGCCGCTTTCCTCCGGCATGCGCAGATCGGTAATCACCAGCGCGATATCGGGATGCCGGGTCAAATGATGCAGGGCCAGTTTCACCGAGGTCGCGGTATGACAGACAAAGCCCTCCCCCTCCAGCAACTCCGCCAGTTCCAGCAGTGCGTCCTCCTCGTCATCGACCAGAAGCAACTGTTGGCGGGGCGTATGGGAGAAAGACATAGGGCGATTCCTGCGATGGACTAAGCGCTGACGTTAGAACCCCTTGGGCGCATTCGCAAGTTGCCGGCCATGGCTGCCTACCCGATCAGAGTGCGGCCTGAATGGTGTTGAACATCGTGGTAATGGCGTTCGAGATCGGTGTCACGAATGCCGCCAGCGCCACCGCCACCATCCCGGCGATGATCGCGTATTCGATACCCGAAGCTCCTTCGGTGTCCTTGACCAGGCCTTTGTAAAAAGTGATCTGGGACTTGATTGTCTGCACGGTTTTTTTTGCGAAGGACATGACTGATTCTCCTTGAAGGCACCGGGTGTTATGCGTTCGCAACATGATTTCCCCGTGCCAGCATCAGCATTGTCGGCAAAGTCCGGACCTACAACTGTAAGAACGGATTAACACCAAAGTACTAACTACTAAAACAACGGGAAAAAACCATGTTTGGCGCTTTAGTCCCCTGCTTTCGGCGGATATTTCGGCCCGCGTAATGGCATTTTGTTCGGGCTGCGCTACCGTCAAATAGCGAAATAGTTACTCGTTCATAGCTGCCTGATTGCGAAGTTATCTCGTTGGACGTCACGGGTTGTTGCAAGAGACAGAGCGCAGCGGGAAAGGGAGAGCCGTCATGAACAGTCGCGTCACTCTGGGTCTGGCCGGCATTTTGCTGCTGGGTGCCATCATCGCCGGTTACTGGGGGCTCACTTTGAGTCGCCAGGCCCCGGCCGCCGAACCCGTGGTTGCCGCCCCTGATACCCCCGTCGCCACCCCGGCACCGGTGGAAGATCCGACTCGCCAGCCGGTGGTGGTGCTGGTGCGAGATATTGCACCGTTCGTGACCATCACCGCCGCCGATGTCGCCGTGGAAAAACTGCGCACCGCCCCCGCCGGAAGCCTGTCCAGCGTCGATCAGGTGATCGGCCGCACACCCTGGCGCGCCCTGTCGGCTGGCACCTGGCTGACCCAGGAAAGCTTCGAGGCCGGCAGCCCGCTGGCGCGGATGATTCGCCCCGGCGAACGCGCACTCGCAGTGGCGGTCGATGAAGTGATCAATGCCGGCGGGCAACTGGCGCCGGGAGACTACGTCGATGTGCTGCTGTTCTTGCGCAAGGATGAGAACAACCCGCAGCCGAGCGCCCAACTGGTAGTGCCTGCCGTGCGGGTGCTCGGCGTGGGCAATCAGATGGGCCTGACCAACAGCGGCCAACCCGCCAGCCCCGCCCACAGCGAAGAAGAAAGACTCAAACAGGAACAATTGCGCGCCGCCGCCCGCAGCGTGGTGCTCGCGGTGCCTGAGCCGTTGCTCAACCGCCTGATGCTGGCCTCCAGCGCCGGCGTATTGCGGCTGGCCGTGCGCAGCGCCGACGAGCAGCAACTGGCCCGCTACTGGGCCGGCGACAACAACGTCGCCGCCAGCCTCGATAGCCCTCGGCGCGCGTTGATCGAGTTCAGCCAACTGTCGTTGACGCCGCCCCCCAAACCCATGGCGGTCGCCAGTCAGACTGCTCCAGGAAAACCGGCCGTGGAAGTGATACGCGGCACCGAATCCGCCGAACCCACGCACTGAATCGAGCAAGGATGCACCTCCATGCGCAAACGCTTTACGCCCCTGTTCCACTGGCTGCAGTTTTCCTTGCTGAGCGTGGCTTCGATCGGCAGCGCGGCCGCCGCTACCGGCAACTGCGCTGCGCTTGCGCCGCTGCCGGCCGTGCTGGAAATCGGCGAAGGCCTGCAACAGGCCGTGCAATCGCCGGTGGCGATCACTCGGGTGGCAGTGGGCGATCCGAAGATCGCCGATGTGCGCGTGACCGGCGATCAGGGTGTGTTGCTCACCGGCGTCGGCCCCGGCGCCACCACGTTGATGATCTGGACCGCCTGCGCCAGCACACCGCGTCAAAGCATGGTGTTCGTGCAGGGCAAGGCCAGTGCGGCGATGACTGCGGCGGCGCTGCCGTCCAGCAGCGAACCGAACCTGCCCTCGCAAGTGCAGACCGACATCCGCTTCGTCGAAGTCAGCCGCACCAAACTCAAGGAAGCGGGTACGTCGATCTACGGCAAGGGCTCCAACAACTTTCTGTTCGGCGCGCCGGGCACCGTGCCGAACACCGGGGTCACGCCGGGCGTGGTTCCGCTGCTCAACATCGATCCCCGTATTGCCGCGCCGAGCATCCCGCTGGCCAACGACATGTTCAACATCGTCTGGGGCGGTGGCAGCAGCAAGTTCCTCGGCATCGTCAACGCGCTGGAAGGCAGCGGTTTCGCCTACACCCTCGCGCGGCCAAGCCTGGTTGCACTGAGCGGACAAAGTGCGAGTTTCCTCGCCGGTGGCGAGGTACCGATCCCGGTGCCCAGCGCCAACAGCAACAGCTACTCCATCGAGTACAAGGAATTCGGCATCCGCCTGACCCTGACCCCGACCGTGGTCAGCAACGACCGGATCGCCCTCAAGGTCGCCCCGGAAGTCAGCGAGCTGGATTACAACAACGGTGTCACCATCGGCGGAACAACCGTGCCGGCGTTCACCATCCGCCGCACCGACACCAGCATCTCCCTGGCCGATGGCGAAAGCTTCGTCATCAGCGGCCTGATCAGCACCCGCAACGCCTCGGAGGTGAACAAGTTTCCGGGGCTGGGCGACATCCCGGTGCTTGGCGCGTTTTTCCGCAACTCGTCGATCAACCGCGAAGAACGCGAACTGCTGATGATCGTCACCCCGCACCTGGTGCAGCCGCTGGCCGTCAACGCGCCATTGCCGTCGTTGCCCGGCGAGAAACTGCGCAACTACGACCCGAACTGGTATCGCCTGTACTTCCTGGAAAACGGCAACTTCGATAAACGCAGCGGGTTATCGCAATGAGCCAGAGCCTGAGCCAGACCTTTCTCGCCATCACTCGCAACACCACTGATCTTGAGTGGCTGCAAGGCGCGCTGGCGCCCCTGGGCCAGGTGGTCAGTGCCGGTGGCGGCAGCCTCGACGAACTGCTGGCGCTGGTCGACGTGACCTTCGCCAGCCTGGTGTTCGTCGGCCTCGACCGTGAACATCTGGTGGCCCAGAGTGCGTTGATCGAAGGCGTGCTCGAAGCCAAGCCGATGCTGGCGATCGTCGCCCTCGGCGACGGCATGGACAATCAATTGGTGCTCAACGCGATGCGCGCCGGTGCCCGGGATTTCGTGGCCTACGGCTCGCGTTCCAGCGAAGTCGCCGGCCTGGTGCGACGGCTGAGCAAACGCCTGCCGGCGGTCACGCCGAACACCCAGCTCGGCGGATTGACGGTTCTGTACAGCATCCAGAACAACGCCGACGGTGCGCTGCTGGCCAATCACATGGCGCTGGTGGTGCAGAAGAGCGGCCAGCAGACCTTGCTGCTTGACCTTGGCCTGCCGCGCGGCGACAGCCTCGCCCTGCTGGGGCTGGAGAGCTCGTTTCATTTCGGCGATGCGTTACGTCACCTGCGCCGCCTCGACGCAACCCTGATCGACAGTGCCTTCACCAGTGCCGAGGCCGGGTTGCGCATTCTCGCCTACGCCCCCGGCGACGAACCGCTGGAGCGCACCAGCGCCGCCGAGCTGTACATGTTGCTCAGCGCCCTGCGCCAGCACTTCCAGCACATCGTGGTAAACCTCACCGGCCAGCCCGACAGCGAAGCGCTGCGCACCTTCGTCAGCCATTGCGACAAGCTGCTGTGGTACACCGACCAGAACGTCCTCGACTGCCGACGCAATCTCGCGGTGCTCAATCTGTGGCGCGAAAAAGGCATGAAGCTCGACCACGGCCGGCTGCTGGTGGATCGCTACCTGCGCAATGTCGCGCCGGACTCCGACACCCTCGGCAGGACCTTCGGCCTGGAAGTCATCGCAGTGCTGGCCTACAGCCCGGAAGTGCGCCTGAATGCCAAGAACCAGGGCGTGACCCTGTTCGAACTGGCCCCGCGCGAAGCCATCAGCCAGAGCCTGCGCACCCTCGGCGAACGGCTGGCCAAGCGTTCCGAAGGCCTGGCCAAACCCAAAGTCACCTGGTTTGATCGCTTGCGAGGCAGCTCATGAGCAGCGAGCAATTGTTCGGCGGACCACAGCGCAACACCACCGGCAACACCGACCACGACGGCCTGAAACTGGTGCTGCACCGCTACATCATCGACGCCATCGAAGAGTCGGGAAAAAACCTGCTGGAAGGCTCGCGGCAAGTGTTATCGCAGTTCGTCATCGACAAGGTCGGCGAATATATCGCTCGTCTGCATCTGGCGATTTCCCGTTACGAAATGGAGCGTCTGGCCGAAGAAATCGTCGACGAACTGACCGGTTTCGGCCCGCTGGAAGTGCTGCTGCGCGACAGCGCCGTGACCGAGATTCTGGTCAACGGCCCACACCGGGTGTTCATCGAACGCGATGGCGTGCTGCACCTGAGCGACCTGCGCTTCATCGATGCGCACCACGTCGAACGGGTGATGCAGCGCATCCTCGCCCCGCTCGGCCGGCGCCTCGACGAGTCGTCGCCGATGGTCGATGCGCGCCTGCCCGACGGCAGCCGGGTCAACGCGATCATCCCGCCGATTGCCCTCGACGGCCCGTGCCTGTCGATCCGCAAATTTCGCAAGGACATGCTTAAAAGCACTGACCTGATGGCGATGCAGACCATCGATCAGGCGATCTTCGACTTCATCGCCGAAGCCGTCGGCAAGCGCTGCAACATTCTCATCAGCGGCGGCACCGGCACCGGCAAGACCACCTTGCTGAACATTCTCAGCCAGCTGATCAACCCGCACGAGCGGCTGGTGACCATCGAAGATGTCGCCGAATTGCAACTCGGCCATCCGCATGTGGTGCGCCTGGAAACCCGCCCGCCGAATGCCGAGGGCCACGGCGAAGTGAAGGCCAGCGACCTGATCCGCAACGCCCTGCGGATGCGCCCCGACCGGATCATCCTCGGCGAGATTCGCGGGGTCGAAGTGGTCGACGTGCTGACGGCGATGAACACCGGCCACGACGGCTCGATGAGCACGGTCCACGCCAACAACGCCCAGGACGCGCTGCTGCGCCTGGAAACCCTGGTGGGCCTGACCGGACGCACCATTGCCGAACGCACCCTGCGCCAGATGATTTGCGCGGCACTCGACGTGATCATTCAACTGACGCGCATGCCCGACGGCCGCCGCTGCGTCAGCGAAGTGGTGGAAGTGGTCGGGGTACGCGACGACGTCTACGTCACCAACACCCTGTTCCGTCTCGACCGCCGCACCGGTTTCGGTTTTCTGCGTGAAGCAGTCAACCCGGCCGGTGACAAGTTGCGCCGCGAACCGGCGCTGTCACCGTGAGGACCACGACATGCTCAAACCGCTGTTGCTGATCCTGATCTGTATGGCGTTGCTCGGTCTGTCGCTGCGCCTGTTCTACAACGGCTGGCGCCAGAGCGGCACCGAACGGGTACTGGACCGCTTGAATCAGGGACAACCGCGACTGCTGGCGGAGAAACCGCGCTGGGCGGGACTGGAGCGCGCCTTTTTGCGGGCGGGTCTCGGTCACCCGGATCGTCTCGAATTGTGGTTGCTGCTGTGGGCCTTCGGCAGCGTGATCGGCCTGGTCATCGGCGGCTGGATCGGCTTTTTGTTGCTGCTGATGCTGCCACCGCTGGCGCTGCGCGTTTACGTCATTTGGCGCTATCAGCGACGGTTGCGACGGATGATCGAACAACTGCCGCAACTGCTCGACCACACGGTGCGCAGCCTGAAATCCGGACGCACCCTGGCCGACGCGATACTGGGCGCAATCGACGCCAGCGAAGACCCGCTGAAGAACGCCATGGGCCGGGTACAGCGCAACGTGCAATTGGGGGTGAGCCTGCCGGAGGCCGTGGGCGATGTGGCCGAGCTCTATGAAAAGGACGAATTGCGCCTGTTCGCCGTCGGCCTCAAGGTCAATCACCGCTACGGCGGCAACGCCAGCGAACTGCTGGAAAACTTGATCCGGATGATCCGCGAACGTGACCAGGCGTCCCGCCAGTTGCGCGCCATGACCGGCGAAACCCGCATCACCGCTTGGGTGCTCGGCCTGCTGCCGGTGGGGCTGGCCGGGTACTTCCTGCTGTCCAATCCCAAATACCTGATCGCCATGTGGAACGACCATTCCGGCCAGATGATGCTCGCCAGCGCCTTCGGCCTGCAGGTGATCGGCAGCCTGTTGCTCTGGCGGATGTTGCGCAGCCTATGACCATGCCTCTGATGATCAGCGCCCTGTTGATGCTGGGCGCTGCACTGTTGCTGATCAGCGGCCTGCTCGACCGCCGTCGTCGCGCGCGGCAGGTCACGCGGCGGCTGGAAGGTGCGCTGCTGCGGGACAATCGTTTCGGTAACCTGCTGCAGGTGCTCGGCAGCAGTACCCTCGGCCAGCGCGCGGTCAAACTCGACAACGAAACCCAGACCCTGCTCAACCGCCTCGGCTGGCGCAGCGCCCGCCAGCGATCACTGTTCGCCGCCTGCCAGATCGGCTCGCCGCTGCTGTTGCTGACCGTGGCGGTCTTGCTGCAAGGGGTGCTGTTTCCTCACATCGAGCGTCAATGGATCGCCCCGCTGTTCGCCCTCGGCATCGGCTACCTGTTGCCCAAACGCCTGCTGGCGATGGCCGCCGCCCGCCGGCAAAAACAATTGGCCACGGAAATCTCCACCTTCATTCCTTTGCTGCGCATCCTGTTCGAAGCCGGCATGGCCGTCGAGCAGGCGTTGCGCGTGCTCAGCCATGAAGGCCAGACGTTGCTGCCGGTGCTGACCCAGGAATTGCGTCTGGTGCTGGCCCGTGTCGACTCGGGCCTGGAGCTGGGCGAGGAACTGAACAAGGCCACGCGCCTGCTGGCGGTGGACGAATTCACCGACACCTGCGTGATCCTTCAGCAACTGCTGCAACAGGGTGGGGGCGCGATGAAATCGCTGCTGGCGCTCAAGCAACTGCTCGATGACCGACGCCTGACCAGGCTGCAGGAATACATCTCGAAAATGTCCGCCAAAATGTCCGTCGTGATGATGATGTTTCTCTTCCCGGCGCTGTTGATCGTCCTCGCAGGCCCGGGCTTCAGTGCCCTGGCGCGGGCGCTGGGCTCATAAAGGAATCGCCATGAAAGCAATGATTGCAAGCTTGACCCTGCTGATGCTCGGCGGCTGCGCCAGCAACGGCCAGACGCCGTGGAGCGCCCTGAACCCGAACGCCGGTTGCGGCCCGTTGAGCCAGGAACAACAACTGTCGATGACCCTGGCCGACGACATGGCCAAGGACGGCAAACTGCACGCCAGCCTGGCGAACCTGCAAAGCCTGCCGGACAACCTCGCCGACGTCCGCCTGCGCAAGGCCAAGGTCTATCGCCTGCTGGGGCGCAGCGAAGCCGAGCCGTTGTATCGCGGCCTGCTCGGCAGCTGCCTGGCCGCCGAAGCCGAACACGGCCTCGGCCAGCTCGCCGCCGCCCGCGCCGACTACGGCCAGGCCCAGGCTCACCTGCAACGCGCCGCCCGCCTGGCCCCCACCGACGAAAAAATCCGCAACGACCTGGGCGTGGTGTACCTCAACCAACTGCGCATCGAAGACGCCCGCTTCGAATTCCTCACCGCCATGGAACTCAAGCAAAGCGATTCGCTGGCCGCCCTGAACCTGGTAACACTGCTGCTCTACCAGGACGACTGGACCCGCGCCGCCGAACTGGTCAGCCGCCTGAACCTGAGCCCTGAGCAATTCAACGAGGCCCAGACCCGCGCCCAGAAACTCAAGACCCCAAGCCCCGTCACCGCAGCCGCCACCGCGATGCTCAAGTAAGGAGCCCCGCCATGAAAGCCACCGCGCTCTGCCTCACCCTCCTCGCCCTGCCCCTGACCACCCACGCCATCGACCCCGGCCCCGCCTCGGCGCAACAACAGGAAACCGAAGGCTGGCTGCTCCTGCAAAGCCGCAACAAAGCCGCCTCCACCAAACCCCAGACCAGCACCCCCACCGAACGCGAACTGACTATGCAACGCTGGCTGAAGAGCTACACACACGAGATTCCGGAATTCTTTGATCAGAAGCAGGGTGGGACTGTGGACAGTGGGTCGGGAGGATAAACGCGGCGCAAGCACACATTTCCAAACGTGTTTGTCGTCCTACAGATGGCGTGATTTTGGGGGATGTTTCCGACAACATGCCCACCGAACTGACGGTGAACCGAGTACTGGATAACGTCGAAGTACAGCGTCATCCAACCCACAGCCAAGCCGCTCTGACTGAACCGAGCTGCCAGCGACTGTTGCTGGCAGCTCGAATCGGGACGCGGAGCGTCCCGGGCTGCATTCCCACGCAGAGCGTGGGAACGATCAAGAAAAAGCAGTCTGCTGTTCGCTGTTCGCTTCCCACCACTCAACACGATGAGCGTTAGCTCGAGTACCGCTCTTGACGTGCCGGCCCCATCGGCAGGCTGAGTGGAGGGATTTATCCGGGGGTGGGAGCGCAGCGACCGTGCGGCGCAGCCGCATGCATCGAGAGGAGGTGCAGCGAAGCAAACCGTAGGCGATGCCCCCGGATGAATCCCGGAACGAAGGAACACCGAGCCAAAGCGAGGTGCCGAACGCAGGGGCCCAGCGTTTTGGTTACTTTTGGCTGGGCCGGCATTCCGGCGTCTGCAAAAGTGACTCGCCGTAAGGGCGAAACCATAAGAAGCCGTTACCGCAGCAACGGATATACACCCAAAACCCCAAGAACCTGGCCGGCCCAAAGGCCGCCAAGGTCAATGCGCCGTAACCCCCCGCCGAACAGCAGAAGAACTCCCCGGCGCCAGAGCCAACGCCAGCTGCGTCCGATTATGCATATGCGTCAACCGCAAAACCTGCGACACATACAATTTCACCGTGTTCTCGGTAATCCCCAACTCACAGGCAATCTGATAATTGGTCTGCCCCTTGCCCACCAGCCGGGCCACATCGAGCTGGCGCGGCGACAACTGCTCGAAAATCGCCGGCATCTCTGCACTGTCACCCTCTGCCAAGGTCTGGGCAGCCGGCGCAGGCCCGCGCCGAACCTTGTCCAGATCCTGATACAAATCATCGATCGACGAAGAAAGATCCTGCAGCTTCTGATTCAGGTGCCCCAGTTGCAGGGTCTTCTGCCGCTCCTGCAGCACCGTTTCCTGACGCCGCAACCCCTCCAGCAACTCATCCAGATCCACCGGTTTCTGGTAGTAATCGGCAATCCCCGCGCGCAACGCCTTGATCACATCCTGCTTGTCGGCGCGGCCGGTAAGCATGATCGCTTCGAACGCCCGGTTCTTGCCGGACACCCGCTGCAGCGCCTGCACCAGCTCGATGCCGTCCATGTCCGGCATGTGCAGGTCGCACAACACCAGGCCGATGGCCGGGTCTTCACTGAAACGCGTGACCGCCTCGCTGCTGGACTCACAGGGCACGCAGCGATAACCGCTGCTCTCGAGAAACTCACAGAGCTCTTCAACGATCAGCGCCTGATCATCGACCACAAGGACTTTTACCGCCGACGTAAGCTTGTTCACGTGCCACTCCATGCCCGGGCCAAAGCTGGCCTTTCCTGTACTGCCAGCCTGTGGCTGTATAACTGCTTATTTGAAAGTAGACGCACTTTCCGACTATGTACATAGCAGTAGTGGCGGGTGGCGACTAATGGATCCAATAAAAAGTCAGGATTGTTCCAACCAGCACAAACGGCGCAAATGGCAGCTTTTTTGACACTTCAGGACTGAAATATCTAAGACGTTCTCTAACCCCTTGACTGACATGCAGCCAGACTTTTGGCACCAGCAGCATCCACATCACACTGCAAAAAGCGGCGCCGATGAACGCGCCCAGCAGGTGCTGACCGTCTGTCGCGAGAGCCAGGGCTGTCATTAGTTTCACATCGCCGCCGCCCATACGCCCCAGCAGGTAACCCGGCAGCGTGAGCGCCAGCGCCAGCAATACCGCCCAGCCGCCCTGCGCCGCCTCGGCCCCGATCCAGGTGGTGCCGCTGACCAGCAGCCAGACCAGCGCCAGCGCGCCGACACCGAGGGTCAGGCCGTTGCCGATGTGGCGTTCGCGGGCATCCTGCGCGGCGCAGAGTGTCAGCCAGATCAGTAGGACAAAGCTGTGCATCCGGTAAAAATCGTCCGTTTTGGCTGAATGATTCTATGCTGATACTACGTAGTGACTGTCAGGGTAGACGCACTCATGAAAACCGGCCTCCCCCGCAAGCAAAAAGGCGCCGCCGCCATCGAATTCGCCTTGGTGTTCGTCATCTTCTTTGCCGTGTTTTACGGGATCGTGAGCTACAGCCTGCCGATGTTGCTGATGCAGGCCTTCACCCAGTCGACGTCCGAAGCGGTGCGGCGTGGCGTGGCGCTGGATCCGGCGACCGCCAACTACGCCACCGCGATCCAGAACGTGGCACGCGCCGAACTGGCCCGACGCCTGGCGTGGCTGCCGCCGGCGCTGAACTTCAACGCAGCCACTGACGCGACAGTGACCTACGTGGGCGGCCTGCTGACGGTGCGCATCAACTACCCGACCAACAAGCTCAATCAGGCGTTACCGTTTCTGATCTTGCCCGGTATCGGGGCGGTGCCCAATCTGCCGGCCAACCTGACCGCCAGCTCGAGCCTGCATTTTTGAGTTCCGGTGACAAGCTGTTCAACCGCCTGCTCAATCGTCAAACGTCCACACCGCCAGCGGTCATGGACAACCCCGCGGTATCCAGCGTCGGTTTGCAGCTGCATCTGGATGGCGAAGGCCAGGTCATCCACCTGACCGGACCGCTGCGCCATGTGCTGGCGCAACAACTGTCCGCCACTCGCACGCCGCATCTGCTCGATTACCTGCTGCCCCACAGCGCGCTGGCGGTCGAAGGAGCTCCGGCCGACTGGCAAGGGCAACCGCTCGATCTGGATTTTTTCAGCCTCGCCGGTCCGCCGCTGCACTTGCGCGGCTGGGTGCAGCCGCAGGGGAATGGCTGGATCCTGCAATTGCTGGACATCGGTGACCTGCTGAGCGAAAGGCAGCAGGCGCGCAGTCGCGAACAATGCCAGTGGCTCGCCGCACACATCCGCGACCACTTGCGGCTCTGTAGCCTGGCGCGCCTGCCGCATGTGCTGGGCGAACAGTTGCAGTGCCTGAGCCAGCGTTTTCAGGTGCCTTGCATCGCCGTGGCACTGCTGGATGAAGCGGCCCAGGGCTGGCAGATTCATCAGCATTACAGCGCACCCCACGCCCCGCGACTGTGGGATATGGCGCAGCGTCTGGGTACCGGACTCGACAGCCTTAACGGCGCCGCACCGCAACGCGTGCTGCCCGCCGAGCATCCACGACTGAGCAGCGTGTTCGGCCCCGCCGAAGGGTTTGCCGTGCCTTACCGCGATGCCCATGGCGTGGCGGCATGGTTGCTCTTCGGCTGTTTCAGCGCGCAGCCACACACCGCCGAGTTGAGCGATCACGACTGGCTGCAACTGGCCGCCGCCGTCGCCGCGCCGCTGCTGGAACGCCTGCGTGAACATCGTCACCACTTGCAGCTGGAACGTCTGGAAATCCTGCAAAGCCTGCTCGGCACCGGTTGGTGGGAGGTGTTCAGCGACAGCGCGGAAGTGCTGCTCGCCGATGCGCTTGCCGTCAGCCTCGGCTTGAGCGCCGGGCGCCTGCCGATTCAGGCCTGGTTCGCCCGGGTGCACCCGGCCGACCGCGAAGAACTGCGCAGCCGCCTGCAAGCCTTGCAGGACGAAGGTCAGGCACTGGAGCTGTGCGTGCGCCTGCAACCCGTTGATCAAGCGCAACCGCAGTGGTTCCGCCTGCAGGGCCAGTCACTGGGCATCGGCGCCGAGCGGCGTCTCGTAGGCTTCATGCTCGACATCAGCGACATCAAGAACCAGCAACAGCAGGCCGCCGCTGCCCATGCGCGACTGGACAACCTGATCGCCAGCGCGCCAGCGGTGATCTACGTGCAGCGCTATGTCGAGGGCGCGCTGCAGCCGACGTTTTTCAGCGCCAGCCTGCAACCATTGCTGGGCTGGAGCCTTGCCGACTGCGCCGACGGTGCGCTGGTGAATCATGTCCATCCCGACGATCGCGCGGCGTATTTCGAACGCACCCGGCAGTTGTTGCGCGAAGGTTCGGTGAGCACGCGCTACCGGATGCTCGACACCCAGGGCAACACCCACTGGCTGCTCGACGAAGCCAAACTGTTACGCGACGATCTCGGTCTGCCAGTGGAGGCTGTCGGGCTGTGGCTGGACGTTACCGACTCGACCCTCGCCGCCGAGCGGATCAAGACCAGCGAAGAACGCTATCGCATCCTCGTGGAAGATTCGCCGGCCATGATCTGCCGCTATCGCCCCGACCTGACCCTGACCTTCGGCAACCGGCCACTGGCGATGTATCTGGAGTGCGCCCCGGAGCAACTGCCGGGGGTGAATCTGGGCAGCTGGATGTCGGACGAACAACGCGAGGCCTTCGTCCAGCGCCTGGCGCAACTGACTCCGGACGCGCCGGTGAGCAGTGCCGAAATCAACCTGCGCCTGCCGGGGCGCGAACATGCGTGGTGGATCTGGTCGGATCGCGGGGTGTTCGATGAACAGGGCCGTTTACTCGAAATCCAGGCCGTGGGCCGTGACAACACCGAGGTCCGGCGTTCGCAGCAGCAACTGACCCAGAGCGCAAAAATGGCCACCCTCGGCGAGATGGCCACGGGGCTGGCCCACGAGATCAATCAGCCGCTGAACGTGATGCGCATGGCCATCGTCAACGTGCTCAAACGCCTGGGCAACGGCGATGTGCAGATCGATTACCTGACCGACAAACTCAACCGTATCGACACTCAGGTCCAGCGAGCGGCGCGGGTGGTCGATCATATGCGGGTGTTCGGCCGTCGCTCGGAAATCGAACAGCACCCGTTCAACCCGCTCGATGCCATCGAAGGCACCTTGTCGTTGCTGTCCGAAGGTCTGCGCGGCAAAGGCGTAGAGCTACGAATCGGCGAGGCGAACTTCCAGCTGCAGGTGCGCGGGTACGTCGATCAATTGGAACAGGTGTTGATCAACCTGATGGTCAACGCCCGGGACGCGCTGTTGAGCAAACGTGAATCCAATCGCGACTTCCAGCCGTGGATTGCCGTGCATGCCGAACACGACGAACACGTGGTGCGGCTGTGGGTCGAGGACAACGGCGGCGGCATCGATCCGCGTTTGCTGGAGCGGATTTTCGAGCCGTTCTTCACCACCAAACCGGTGGGCGTCGGCACTGGCCTGGGCTTGTCGGTGAGTTACGGCATCGTCGAGAACATGGGCGGACGCCTGAGCGTGCGCAACGGCGACGACGGCGCCCGGTTCTGCATCGAATTGCCGATCGCCCTCGACGATCAGATCACCAGCGTCGCCCGCCCCGACTGACAACTGAGATTAGCGCCGACATCGACCTGATTGAGGTTGATCCCCAGGGCCATCAATAAGGTATTGATCAGAGTGTCGAGCAGCGGACTGAGCACCGTATTGATGGTGGTCACCAGCAAGGTCTTCACGGAGCTCAGAATCGCCCCCAATCCACTGACCAGACTGCCCGTCGGGCCATGCATGTTGAGGTTGAGGTTGTTCAGGGTGTCGCTCAGGCTGCTGACCACGTTGCCGGTGCTGTAGCTGTAATAGAACGGCGGCTGGTTGATCTCCGGCAGACTGGCAGCCGGCGGTGCGGAGTAGACATGGGGGATGTTGGCGTTCTGGCCGACGGTGGTGTCAGCCGAGATGTCGAGCCCGCCACCGACGGAAGGGATGCGCGGATCGCAGCTGACCGGCAGCACCAGGAAGCGTCGGCAGGTCTTCACGCCGATATCGATCACCTTCAACGGCTGCACCACCACGGCCGGCGGCGTGACGTTATTGCCGAACACCGCTGCCGGATCCATCCGGCCGATTTTCAGGTTGGCGACTGAAGTCGTGGTGTTGGTGGTCAGGGTCTTGTTGGTCGGCGTCAGGCAACTGAATGCAGTGACGTAGCTGTTGGCCGCCGCCACATCCAGCGCCACGTCGAGACGAATCGGCCCGGGCAGCACCTCGATCGACGGTGTCTGGCAGGGCGCACCGAGCGCGCACGTCAGCGAATCGATCACCCCCACCAGATTCAGGCTGAGCAGGGCATTGAGCGTATTGGTCAGCGGCCCGGCGAGATCGGCCACGGCGTTGACCAGCGACAGAATCGTATCCAGCAAAGGCAGATTGACCGATAACAGCGTTCGCACCTGCGCGGTCTTCACATAAATCCGGTTCGGCCCCAAGGGGTTGGCGGCTGCCAGCCGAGGGTTACCGATAGCCGACAATTGCGGCGGCTCCAGCACCTGCACGCTCGCGGTAATTTGTGCCACGCCAAGGTTGATCGTCTGGTTGGCCACCAGGCCGTTCTGCTTGTTGGCCAGTTGCACGAAGCCCTGAATCAGATCGAACGCCCGCACGTCCACCGCCAGTGCCGTGGCCTGGGTGCCGGCCTGTACCTTCAGCAGGTTGCCCAGCACCACTTGGGTCGCACCGGCCGCTGCCTTGATCGCCTGCAAGCCGAGGATGGTTGCCGTGGCACTCAGGGTGCCGTTGGGGTCGAGGACGTTGATCGCGGTCTGGACCAGTTGACTGACGGCGATGGTGTTGCCGAGCACTTCGCTGTAGCCGCCGGCACTGAGACCGATATCGACCTTCAACCGGTCCAGATAACCGAGCAGATTGATATTGGTGTTGACCAGGCCATTCCAGCTCGCGGCACTGAGCGAGAGGTTGCCGCCCAGCAAGCCACCGAACAACGCATTGAGCACGGCTGACCGCCCCGTATCGACGCTCAATGCGGTGCTGCGGATGGTCAGGGAAGCCAATGGTGGCGGCACCGCCGCGACTGCCGTGGCGCTGAGATTGATGGTTGCATTGCGGCCCGCGCCGCCGAAGAGTCCACCGATGGCACCGGCAAAGCTCTGAGGCACGGTATGACTGACGACGACACGGATCGCTTCGGTGCTGGCGGCATTGACGGCAAACACCCGCAGATTGCTGGCGTCCAGACTCAATGATCCGCAGGCGACCGCCAAGGCTCGACCGGCACTGGGAATCGGGAAATTGTTGCGCACGACGCTGGCCTGCGCATAGGCGTTGGCCGTGGCCCCGGCGCCGCAGTTGCCGCCACGGGTCGCGGCTTCAAGGGCGGCGACATCGGCGATCTGTTGCAGGTGACGACGCTCGAGATACAGGCGGCCGCTGTCGACCACCACCAGGATGAACACCAGGGCCATGCCCAGGGTCAGCGCCGCCATCAGGCCGATGGCTCCCCGCTGCCGGGCTGGCCCGCCGCACTGCGAATGACGTGACATGGCGCACTCCTTTGCCGGCGCACGGCCGGGCGCAACCTCCATGGATGGGTATGAGTGTAGACACGCGCAGGCAACGCTGCTGGCAAGACGCCAGTTTTACCCGCCCATAAAAAACGGGAGCCATTTGGCTCCCGTACTTTTTCAACAGATTAACGCGGTGGATAGTTGGACAGGATCCGTGCCACCGTCTCGCGGATGGCATTGCTGCGATCCGCGGGATTCGGCGTGCGGCTGAGCATCTGCTCGTCGCTGCCGCGCCACACCAGTTTGCCGTCCTTGCCGTCGAGCAGATCGACCTGAATGGTCGCTACTTTATAGGTGATGTTGCGGGTTTCGTTGTACATCGGGGCGCCCCAGTAACCGTTCCACGGGCCGCCCCAACCGCCGCCGTAGTTGGTGGTCACCTGTTGCTGACGGTCCTCGACGATCAGGTAGGTCTGCACAAACAGATCACCTCGGGCGCCCGAAGCGGCCGGGCGCAGGCCGCGCTGATCCAGTTGGTCGGCGACGGCCTGACGGATGCGCTGTTCGGTCAGGTCGCTCTTGATCCTTGGATCGTCGGGGCGGTATTGCAGGGCGGGGTCTTTCCAGCTCCAGCTGCGGTAAGCGGCAAAGTCGCGGCTGGCGTCGAAGTCATGGTTGACCTGGTTGGCGGCGCAGGCACTGAGCAGCGCGGCCACAGCCAGTAAAGCGAGACGGCGGAACATGGTTTTTCTCCGGTGGAAGACATGAACCTGGAGGAGCTTCTCATTTGCCAGAAGCTAACCGGGAGGATACGCCGACATGGCCTTTTCGACAGCCTCCCGAATCGCGTCGGTGCGATCACTTTGCTTGCCTTGCGTGCGGGTTTCGGCGCTGGCGCTCCAGACCGGCTGACCACTGCCGGCGTCGAACAGATCGACTCGCACCACCACGACCTGTTCCTGGTAGGTACGCACGATCGGCACCGTGTTGTACATCCCGTAACCGCGGCCGTAACGGTCATAACCACCATAGCCGCCGTAGTAACCGTAATCGTCCTGCACCTGACGCAGGCGGGTTTCCAGGCTCAGGTTGGCGCTGACCAGCAGGTCGGCCGGGCGATTGTCATGCAGCGGGCGCAAGCCGCGCTGATCCAGCGCACTGCTGACGGCTTCGGCCACTTGCGCCGAATCCGCCCAGGCCGTGCCCGGCGGCAGCTGACCGTTGAGCCACGCCCAACTGCGATAGCGCCCGTAATCCCGTGGCGGCGCGGGATAAGCGCTGCGGTCGAAAGTGGTCGCTGCCTGCGGAGGGGCCGGCGGCAACGGTCGCGACTGCGCTACGTAGGGGTTGCTGCCCTGGCAAGCGGCCAACCCCAGACAGATCAGCAGTAACCCTGAATGACCTTTCATATCTCGCTCCGATCAGATCGGCCGGCAGATCCAGTGCAAGTAGCGCCCAAGCCCGGCGAAGCCTGGGTGACGACGGTGGGCGAGTTCCATCTCGAGCAAATCAATCAACTCGGCGCGGGCCTGGAATTCCACCGGCATGTAATCGTGGAAAACCCGCACCCCGCTCTGAGTTTCGACCTGCCACAACCCGGCGAGTTGCGTCGCCAGTTCCCGTGGATCGAGTGGCTGCTGCGGCGTCAGGCTCTGCTTTTCACCGGCCATGTCGTTGCTGCGCATTTTCTTGAAATGGCCTTTGAGCAGGTTCCGGTAAATCAGTGCATCGCGGTTGTAGAACGCCAGCGACAGCCAGCCGCCGGGCTTGGTCAACTGATGCAGCACCGGCAGAATCGCGTGGGGTTCGGCCAGCCACTCCAGCACCGCATGGCACAGCACCAGATCGTAAGGCTCGGTGAGCTGGCCGAGCAGTTCCTGCCAGGGCGCCTGAATGAACGTCGCGGTTTGCCCGGCTTCGGCAAAGCGCTGGCGTGCGCCTTCGAGCATCGGTTCGGCCGGCTCGGTGAACGTCACCTCATGCCCGCGCTCGGCCAGCCATAGCGACATGTGGCCCAGGCCACCGCCAATGTCCAGAACCCGCAACGGACGATCCGGCAAGGCTTCGGCGAGGTCGGCCTGCAGCACCGCGAGGCGGATCGCGCCCTTGGCGCCACCGTAGATTTTTTCGGCGAAGCGGGTCGCCAACTGATCGAAATGACGGTCGCTCATCAGCTGAACCGCCGTTCGCTGTCGGCGAGTTTGCTGCGCACCACTTCATTCATGTCCAGGCCCAGCTCGCTGCACAGCAGCAACAGATACAGAACGATGTCGCCGACTTCCTGCCCGGCGTGGGCGAGTTTGTCCGTCGGCAACTGGCGGGACTGGTCTTCGGTCAGCCACTGAAAGATTTCCACCAGTTCGGACATTTCCACGCTGGCGGCCATGGCCAGGTTTTTCGGGCTGTGAAATTGCCGCCAGTCATTGCGGTCGCGAATGGCGTGCAGGCGTTCGGTCAGTTCAACAAGGTTCATCGGGCTCTCCTGAAGGCGTATAGCTTCGGGGGGATGTCGAGCGAAGGCAAGCGCCAGTCGCCCGTTAAAACCCTCTATGCTTGCAGGGAACTCGACCGCACCCGCTGCGGCCCAAGGCTCAGCTCTTTCATCAGGAAACAGACATGCAGGTAGAAAGCTTTTTCGAATGGCTGGGCCAGGCGCTCGGCTCGATCATCCGCTTCATCGTCGACGGCCTCAGCGGCCTGTTCAATCTGCTGGGCAACGCCGGAGGCAACTTTGTCGACGGGCTGTCGAGAGCGCTGGGCATGGACACCTCGATCATCAGCATCATCGCGCTGATCGTCGGCCTGATGCTGCTGTGGTCGGCGATCCGCGCGTTCATGAATGCCTCGATCATTGCCGGGATCATCTGGTTGCTGCTGGGATTGTGGCTGCTGAGCTGGATCATTCACTGACGCCGCCCGCTACAATGCAGCTCCTCAAGGAGCCCGCATGTCCAACCTGATCACCGACTGGCGCGACCGCCCGACCCACCGCCGGGTCTGGGCGCTCGCCGCCCCCATGATCCTTTCCAACATTTCCGTGCCGCTGGTGGCGCTGGTCGACAGCACCGTCATCGGTCATCTGCCCCACGCCCATCAACTGGGCGCTGTGGCGGTTGGCGCCAGCCTGTATACCTTTCTGGCCTGGGCCATGGGTTTTCTGCGCATGGGCACCACCGGTTTTGCCGCCCAGGCCGCCGGGCGCAGCGACGGTGCGGCCTTGCGGCAGATTCTGCTTCAGGGCCTGCTGCTGGCGATGGGGCTGGCGCTGCTGCTCGGAGCGCTGGGTGTACCACTGAGCGGGGTCGCGCTGCACTTCATGCAACCGTCGGCGGAGCTGGATCAGCTGACCCGCGACTTCTTCCACACCCGCCTGTTCGGGTTGCCGGCGGCGCTGGCCAGTTATGCGCTGGTCGGCTGGTTCCTCGGCACCCAGAACGCCCGGGCGCCGCTGGCCATTCTGCTGAGCACCAACCTGATCAACATCGCGCTCAACCTGTGGTTCGTGATCGGCCTGGACTGGGGCGTGGTCGGTTCGGCCCGCGCCTCGGTGATCGCCGAATGGAGCGGCGCCCTGCTCGGTCTGTGGATGACCCGCAAGGCGCTTCGTGCCTATCCCGGCCACATCGCCTGGGCGGCACTGAAGGTCTGGCAGAGCTGGCGCCCGCTGCTGGCGGTCAACCGCGACATTTTCATCCGCAGCCTGGCCCTGCAATCGGTGTTTTTCCTGATCACCGTGCAGGGCGCGCGACTGGGCGATGCCACCGTCGCGGCGAACGCGCTGTTGCTCAACGGCCTGCTGTTGACCGCCCACGCGCTGGACGGACTGGCCCATGCCGTCGAAGCCTTGTGCGGCCACGCCATCGGCGCCCGGGATCGTCTGGCCCTGCGTCGCTCGCTGGTGGTTGCCGGCGGATGGTCGCTGCTGGCCAGCCTGGGCTTTGCCGCGTTGTTCCTGCTGGCCGGCCACTTGTTCATCGAAATGCAGACCGACATCCAGAGCGTGCGCGACACCGCGTTCATCTACCTGCCCTACCTGGCCGTCCTGCCGTTGATCGCAGTCTGGAGCTACTTGCTCGACGGCCTGTTCATCGGTGCCACCCGTGCCCGGGAAATGCGCAACGGCATGCTGGCGACCGTGATCCTGCTGCTGCCGGTCGCCTGGGCGCTGCAAGGTCTGGGCAATCACGGCCTGTGGATTTCATTCCTGCTGTTCATGGTGCTGCGCAGCCTGACGCTCGGGGGACTGGCGTGGTGGCTGCGGCGCACCGATGGCTGGTTCAACGGTGCCGCTCACTGAAGCGGCGCTTCACGACGGATCGTTCAGCCAGCGCCGACGCAACAGTTCGAGCCGCTGCCGTGGGGTCAAACCTTGCGGCAGCGGTGTCAGCTCGGCACGCGGATGCTGCAAACGCAGCCACAACCAGTCGTCCAGCAGCGCCTGTTCGCTGAACCCCAGCGCCAGGCCTTGCTCCTGAAAGGAAGACATCAGCCGATAGCCGTTCCCCGTCGACTGACTCCAGCGCCAGACATGCTGATCCAGCAGGCATCGGTGCAGGCGTTCGCGCTGTTGGCGGGTCAGGCTTTGTTCGACCCGCAGCGGTTCCACGGCCAGCCCCGGATTGCGCAGCTGCTGCCAGCCCTGACTGCCGCCGGCCAGATCGGCCCAGGTCCCGCCGAACCAGCGCAACCAGTCTATCGGCCCGAGCCAGCAGCTCAATTGCCGGGCGTCACAGGCATCGAAAAAGTAGCTGGCAGTCTGGCGATTGTAGTAATTGAGCAGCGCACGATGATCCAGTCCCACCGAGACGGTCAGCATCCGTTGCAAGTGCTCGCGCAACCGCTGCTCCGGAGCTGCGCAGCCCAGCAGCAGCCCTTGCCAGGTATGCGGGTCGGCATGACAGAGCGACGAGAGTGCGGGGAAGTCGCGCAGATCGATCAGCCATGGCCCCTGCTCATCGACCGGCTGGAACTCCGTACCGTGAAACAGTTTCATGCTGCGCACACCCGAGAATCCCTGACGCAGCGTGATCAACGCCTGCTGTGCCTGCGCGGTGTCCAGCAACAACCATTGCGCACGCTGTCCGGGTGCCGCGACGCTCATCGCCCTTCGCTCGTTTTGAGCCCGGCGGCCACTCGGCAACAGCACACCGATGCGGCGCAGTGCCGATAACTGCCGCCTCCGGGTATCAGGCACAACAGTAACAACGGCTCGGCCGCCTTCAGCCATTGCGAGAGACCTTCGCTGGCCAGGCGGTCAGGCACCGGCAACGGCTCTTCTTGCTCAATGGATTTCGCAGGCGCCAAAGCCTGCAGGACGCCACTGATCACGGGCTGTTCGGGATCGCCTTCCAGAAAGCTCACCACAACCTCCAGACCTTCCAGCATCAGCGCCGACGGTGCATCGGCCAGCGCCGGGGCCAGTGGCAGCCAACAGTGACTCGGGCTCGCCCCTTCGCCCTGATACAGCCAGTCAAACTGGACGGCAATCGGGCGCCCGGGATCCGGTTGTGGCTCCGCAACTGACACGACCCACGCGCGTTGCGGACTGCGCATGCGGTTTCCCGAGCACTGCGCGGGCACCGGGGGCACGTGAAGATGATCGGCGGCAAAGATCCGATTGCTGTAGGGCGGGTCGAGCAACTGATCCGCATGGTGCTCGATCCGGGTCAACAACCAGCGCCTGTTGGCGTCTGCGATAGGGTGATCGGACAACGCCAGCCATTGACCGCTGCGCAGGGTTGCCTGACAGGAGTCCCCCTGTGCCGTGCGAACACGCTGCAATCCTTCGCCTTGCACGTCGACCTGCTCGCTCATCAGCCAACGCCGTATGGTCGACGACGGGGCGCTGCTTTCGCTGTCGACTCGCAAGTCGTGCGCTGACGGCAGCCCGGCCGGATTATCGCCGAACACCAGACAATGCCCCCTGTCGCCATGCTCGAAGCGATAGTGAATCCGCGCCTGCCTGCACAACCGCTGCACCAGTTGCAGATCCGACTCTCCGTACTGGGTGCAGAATGTCTGCGGGGAATGATCGGCCTGCAGTTCGAATCGGCGCCGGGCTCCGCTGATTCCATGCTCGCGCAGGACCTGATCCAGAATCTGCGGTGCCGTGCGGTCGCTGAAGATGCGCTGGCTATATCGCAGGCCGAGGCAGCTCAACCGTGGCCCCAGCCGCACCCGGCACAATCGCGCGCCCTGCCCAGGCTCATGCTGGACAAGACTGTGCAGTTGCCCGTGCACGCCGTTGCCCGAAGGCCCGAAACACAGGCGAGCCGGGCGATACATCAGGCTGGCGAGATCCAGGGAGGGATCATCGAGCAGCAAGTCGATCTCGAAGGCAAAAGGCTCACTGATGGCTTCGCTACCCGTGAATGCCAGGACTTCAAGCGGAGCGGACAGACCCGCTACATCGAGACGAAACAACGGCTCGCAGGCTGGATCGAACATGGGCGATTCTCTACAGGAGGGGCGGCCGGGGATTCTCGCCGAGAGGCATGGCCGAGTAGAGTGCCGAAGTACAAATTCGGAAATGACCTACGCGAAAAGCAGACGACATCACTTTGCTCGCCTGGATGAAGGCCATTTCACGAATTTAAAAAGAAGAATCTCACCAGATCATCTGAAATGCCCGCTGTGCGCGGAACAATTTCAGACAATCTGGTGGAATCGGAACCTGAACGTCAGGAAGACAGGTAGGAGGAGCGAGTCAGGCCCAGGCGCAAGGCATCGAGGAACTGGGTGCGCTCGCTGGCGCTGATGCGGGCACTGGCGCACTTGTCGCGGTAGTGAGTCATCAGTTCTTCCGGCGACAGGTGCACATAACGCAGCATGTCTTCGATGGTGTCGTGGGTTTCAATACCGGCGTGGTACACGCTGCCATCGGCGTTCTGGTAGATGTTCACCGAGTCGGTGTCACCGAACAGGTTGTGCATGTCGCCCAGGATTTCCTGGTAGGCACCGACCAGGAACACGCCCAGCAGGTAGTCTTCACCTTCGTTCAGCGCGTGCACCGGCAGGCTGGTCTCGATGCTCTGCTCGTCGACGTACTGGTTGATCTTGCCGTCGGAGTCGCAGGTCAGGTCTTGCAGGACGGCGCGACGCAGCGGTTCTTCGTCGAGACGGTGCAGAGGGATGATCGGCAGGACCTGATCGATCGCCCAGGTGTCCGGCAGGCTCTGGAACACCGAGAAGTTGCAGATGTACTTGTCGGCCAGCTTGTCGTTGAGTTCGTCCAGCACCTGACGGTGCGAACGCTGACGTGCTTTCAACGAGTTGTGCAGGCGACGGCATACGGCGAAGTAGCACTGCTCGGCCAGGGCTTTCTCGGCCAGGGTCAGTTTGCCGTCGGCGTACTGGGCGGCCACGTCGCTCATGTAGTGAGTGGCACGCCAGTAGGTTTCGGTGACCATTTCGATATCGGTTGGGCCGAGCAGATCGACCAGCCACTGCACGGTTTCCGGCAGGGCTTCCTTGTTCTCGATCAGCGGAATTTCGTCGTTGTGTTTCTCGACGTCGGTCACCTGCACCACCAGCATCGCGTGGTGCGCAGTCAGCGAACGGCCGCTTTCGGAGAAGATGTGCGGATGCGGCAAGGCCTGCGCGTCGCAGAATTCCTTGAGCATGCCGACCACGACACCGGCGTAGTCGTCCATGTCGTAGTTGATCGAGCTGGCGTTGCGCGAGTGGGTACCGTCGTAGTCCACACCCAGACCGCCGCCGACGTCGATGTGATCGACTGGCAGGCCCAGATTGCGCAGCTCGCCGTAGTAACGGATCGCCTCCTTGAAGCCGTGCTGGTAGTCAGCGAGGTTGGCGATCTGCGAACCCATGTGGAAGTGCAGCAGGCGGATGCCCTGATCCAGGCCCGCCGCGCGGAAGCGCTCGACTACCGACAACAGTTGCGCCGCCGACAGACCGAACTTGGATTTCTCGCCACCGGTGTCTGCCCACTTCGACGACGCCAGGGACGACAGACGCACGCGCAGGCCGACCTGTGGCTTGACCTTGAGCGAGGCGGCTTCTTCGATCACCAGACCGACTTCGGATTCTTTCTCGATCACGATGAATACATTGTGGCCGAGCTTCTGACCCATCAGCGCCAGACGGATGAACTCGCGGTCCTTGTAACCGTTGCAGACGATGGTGCCGCCCTTCGGCGCCAGCGCCAGCACCGCCAGCAGCTCAGGCTTGGAGCCGGCTTCCAGACCGATGGAAACGTTCTGGGTGGCGATGATGTTCTCGATCACCGCTTCCTGCTGGTTGACCTTGATCGGGTACAGCGCGGTGTATTTGCTCTGGTACTCCAGACGCTCGATATTCGCATCGAAAGCGCCGGTCAGCTGACGGACGCGGTCTTGCAGGATGTCGGGGAAACGTACCAGCAGCGGCAGGGACAAGCCGCTCTTGCGCAACTGGTCGACTTGTTCGAACAGATCGATAGGCGAGCTGCTCGGGCCGTTCGGACGAACTTCGACGCGACCGGCGTCATTGATCGCGAAATACCCGGCCCCCCAATGGCGAATCCCGTAAACACTGCGGCTGTCCGCAACTGTCCATTGGCTGCCATCGTCTTTGCGTGTGCGTCGTACGGACATCGAAGTCCCCTATAAAGAAGTCATAGTGCGTCGCCTGATCGCAGGCCGGCGCAGTCTAAAGAATGAAAATGACGGTTCGTCAGCGGGGCGGTAGACCGCGCTGACAGCGTTGAGTTTAGAAACCGTTCATGAACAGGCTCTGTGAAAACCATGGAAACGACGTCAGAACCAGGAACTCTGGAGCTGAATCAAGCCGTCGGTGGGTTTCACAGAGGCTGCTAGCCGCCGGACTTCTTTGCTTTGAAACCGTGCTTGACCAACTCGGCCAGGAGCAGCTCGACATGGTCGCCCTGAATCTCGATGACCCCGTCTTTCAATGCACCGCCGGTGCCGCAACGCTTCTTCAGCGTTGTCGCCAGCTCCTTGAGCGCGTCTTCGGCCAGGGGCACGCCGGTGATGGTGGTCACCGTCTTGCCGCCACGGCCCTTGCTCTCGCGGCGCACGCGGGCAATGCCGTCGCCGGCCGGGATCACGGTTTGCTTGCAGATACAGGCGTCCACCGGTTTGCTGCATTCCGGGCAATGACGACCTGCGTCGGTGGAAAATACCAGGCCGCCCAGGGCGGCGAAGGATGCGGCTTTTTTGGCCACCGGCAATCCTCTCGGGAGGACAAAGACTGATCGCAGCCTTGGGCAAGGCTATCGACCGCGAAGCCCCACTCAGGCAGGGGCAGCGCTACTGCACCGGTTCTTCAATAAAAGCGGGCCGGTGCAGCTTGAAAAGGTCGCGCAGTGTAACGGCAAAAACGCCGATTGCTAAGTGCCAATCGGCGCCAATTTATGTGTTCTTTGCGACGTTGCTTTGCTGAGCCTTCAGATAACGTTTCAAGGCTGCCAGAGAGTCCGGGCAATAAGGCTTTTGCCGGATTTCCTGCATGACCTGCTCGACCGGAATGAAGCGCGCTTCGAGCACTTCTTCAGGCTGCAGGATCAGCGGCCCGTCCCACACCGCCGAAAACGCCGAACACCACAGACGATTGCCGGTGTCTTCGAAGTAGAAATGGTCGTGGGCCGTCAGCTCTACGCCACTCACGCCCAGCTCTTCTTCCAGTTCACGGGCCGCCGACTCGGCGTAGGTCTCGTGCGCCTGCACCATGCCGCCTGCTGCCACGTCCCAGTAACCGGGATAGATGGCTTTGCTCAACGTGCGCCGATGCACGCAGAGTTCACCGGCGGAGTTGAACAGCATGATGTAGGTGCCACGGCCGATCAGCCCGCGCTCGCGCAGGTCGGAACGTACCAGGGCGCCGAGCAGGTTGTCCTGCTCGTCGACCCAGGCGATCTGTTCGGCATCCGAGGCGGCGCGGTGGGCCGCCTCTCTGGCGCTCTCGTCCATGACTCAGCCCTGATTGAGCAGTTGACGCAAATCGATCACGGCCGCGTTGGCCCGGGAAATGTAGTTGGCCATGACCAGCGAGTGGTTGGCCAACACGCCGAAGCCGCTGCCGTTGAGGATCATCGGGCTCCAGATCGGCTCCTGGGAAGCTTCCAGCTCACGGATGATCTGACGCACGCTGACGGTCGCGTTCTTCTTGGCCAGCACGTCGGCGAAATCGACCTCGATCGCGCGCAGCAGGTGCGACAGCGCCCACGCCTGGCCACGGGCTTCATAGAACACGTTGTCGATCTGCATCCACGGGGTTTCGACCACTTCCTCGTCGACCTGCGGCACTTCACCCACCGCCGGCACTTCGGTTTTCAGCGCGGTGTTGAGCTTGACCCGGCCGACACTGGCCGACAGGCGTTGCGACAGCGAACCGAGACGGGTGCCGACATCGCCCAGCCAGTTGTTCAGGTTGTCGGCGCGGGCATAGAACAATGCGTTTTTCTGGGTCGGGTCGGACAGACGCGCCTGATAACGGCTCAGGGAATTGATGCCCTCCTGATATTCCGACTCGCTGGACGGCAGGACCCAACTCTTGTTGTCGAAGTTAAAGCGCGGCTCGGCCTTGGCCAGGTCGGCGTCTTCAGCCGATTGCGACTGCGAACGGGCGAAGTCCTTGCGCAGGGCACGGGTCAGGTCGCGCACCTGCACCAGCACGCCGTACTCCCAGCTCGGCATGTTGTCCATCCACAGACCCGGCGGGAAACGGTCGTTGGAAATGTAGCCGCCCGGCTTGTCGAGCAAAGTGCCGGCAACGGTTTTCAGGGTTTCGACGGTGGTGTAGCCGACCACCATCTGCTTGCCTTCCTTCTCGGCGGCAACCTGAGCGTTCTGCGCGACGGGAAACAGTGCCGGCTCCTGACTCCAGTACCAGCCCAGGCCAATGGTCACCAACAGATAAATGGCAACCAGCGTGGCCAGCGCCCGGCTGAACAACAGCCCGCCGACATAGCTGCGGGCGGCCGACTTGGGCTCGGCGGCACGTTCAGGCGCGCTGCCCGCGCGGTTCTTCCAGTCCAGCATGGCGATATCCTTTCAATCTTGGGTTCAACGGTTCGACCACAACCATACAACAACGTGCCTCGCCCCGGCACCCGCGATCAGGGTCGCGAAGAAAAACAGGCGGAGTTCGTCAGTGAACGAAAGGATAGACGCAGGCTTCAGACGTTGAAAATTCGCATTGAAATCTGCCGGGCATCGTCCGGCATGAACAGATGAGCAATGCCTTCGGCGTCAGTTCGGCGCTGGGTGGGGATCCCGTCAACTGTTGCAATGTAAGGCTGCTGCGGCAACGGTTCGCCGGTCATGCTCTCGACCAGACGATAAATGCGCGGCGTTCTGGTGGGCTGGGGCGGGGGGTTGTTCATCAAGTCGAGCACCGCCTGATCGAAGGCTGACTGGACGGTGGACCACTCGCCGTCATCGGCTTCGGCCCTGAGTAACAGCCACTCGCCACGTTCGATGTGCTCCAGCACTTCACTGTCCAGATCGAGCATCAGACCTGCCCGCAGTTGATCGAGACCTTCGAGGGATTGCCGCTCCAGCAGCACCTTGCAAACCCACTCCAGCGCCTGGTCCACCGGATAGACATGCAGGCGCTCGGTATCGGTCAGGTGCGAATGATGAACCAGCCTCATCCCAGGCTCTCGCTCTGCCACTCATCGGAGCCCATCGTCCGGCTGATCTCGTGCCGCCAGTAGATGCGGCGGTAGCTGAAGTGGACTTTTTCCCGCTGTGTCAGGTGTGACGTGGCGGGATCCTGACAGTCGGGCATAAAAACCTCGGTGCTGACGATCTGCGCGTCTTCCAGTTCAATCGTATAAAAGTGCTCCTGACTACCGTGGGCCGATGTTCGATAGAACTCCAGACAGCACTTGCTCAGCCGCTCACCGGAACACAGGGCGACCTGGATCAGCGGCGACGCTTTGTCGATGGTTTTGGTGATGACCAGCGGCTTGTGCATTCGCCGCCCGGCACCCGCGCCCTTGGGCAGGAGAATGCCGTGGCTGAAGGCCTGAACCATGATCTTGTCCTCACGTCCGTTCTGGTAGCTGTTGCCCACCGACGGTTCGGTGAAGGCACCGGCGCTGATCAGGCCCTGGCGGCTGCCAACAATGGTCATGAAGGCTGGGGTTGGCATGGTATTGCTCCTTGTTTGGGTTGCGGCGGGGGAAAGGGGTGGGGTTCTTCGTAGAGGTCTTCCGTTTCCTCGAATCTCCAGGGTTTGCTGAGCTCTAGAGTGATGAGATAGCGCTCCTGGTGGGGGTGTCTGGAATCGGCGAATCGTCCAAGAAACAACATCGCTTCGTACTGCTCGCCGGCCTTCCAGTAAGTGGTACCAGTCCGTACCCCCGGTCTTAGAAAGGCCCGCCACTCGGGGGTGTCCGCGATGGTGGGATTGTGCCGCGTCCCCATGGGTTTCCACCCTTTCGCGCACCATTGGGCTTGCAGATCGAGAACGACCTTCAAGGCATCTTCAATCAGCAACGGTTCGACCTGGGGAGACATACGAATATTACCGACCACGTCACCCTTGAAAGTGAACGTAAAGAACCGCGCCAGCGGCGTTTCGAAACCGTATTGCGGATCGACAAATCGCAGGCGCGCATCTGTCCTGGAAGCGCCACCCCAGACGCGCCTGCCAACATGGCCCCATATAACGAGGGGTGCAGTCGAATGGTCACGCATGTATTCATACGTTCCTCCAACGGACATGGCGATCACAGAATCGCCCCACAAAGGCTGTGTCAATTGACGTGCGGCAGCCACTGCCAAAACACCACAAAACCCCAGCCATGCCCAACAACGCCATCTGGACAGACAGGCACGCAAGCGCATCAAGCGCCCTCCAAGGCAGCAATCTCACGGATGGATTGCGCCAGTGCGTCTCTGTTGCTGTCATTGAGCATCTGGTGAAAACGGGCTGCGGCCCGCAGGACAAACGCCATTCGCTGATCGAGATCGGACAGATTCGCCAGCGGGTTGCGGCCAAAATCGATGGTGCGACCGTCATCGACCCGCTGACATTGACTGGAGAGGGTCAGCTCGATGGCCTGGGCTACACCGGAAGGGAAGCCGGTCACGTAAGAAAAATGGTTGCTACGCAGCAGCATTACCAATTGACGGTTTTCGTAGATGCTCGGCTGAAGAATGTTTTGCTGTTCGTGCCAGGCCAGATGCTGCACGCTTGAGGCAATGTTTCCCGCCTCAATGGCCTCGAAGGCATTCAAGACTTGTTCAAACGCCTTCCCAAATGGGAGCGTTTCCTGACTTACCGGCCAAAGCACGGGAAACTTTGCGTGCCCATAAATGCCTTCGCGTGCCCTCAAACACTTCTTCAACTCCGCCAACCCACGCACCGCATAAAACTGATGCAGCGGATAAACATCCAGAAACAGCGTGGTATTGCCCATCGCCATCATGTCGTACACATGCCGGAACTGTTGCTGCACCAATGACAGCTCTTCACCCGAAGTACGCAAATCCAGCGAAGGCAAAGGGTTGCGCGCCCTCGCCTCTTGGTAATCCCCCCAGTCCTCGGCCTGTCGGGGCATTTTGTCCGGAGTGAGCAGCCCGGACTCACGGCGCCCGTCCCGCATCCGCTGCCGCGCCTCATGCTCCTGGCGGATCAGCTCGATACTGTCCGCCGCATGCAGCAATCCACAACCGACCTGCTTGGACGCGAACGCCGCCAGCCCGGCCCACTGGAACCGCGAGTCATGCAGCCACAGTCGGGCATACGCGGCGTTGATCGCCCGGTTGCGCTGCACCGGATCGGCGATCAGCACGCCGTCAGGGGCGACGATGCTCTCCGCCTCCCGTTGATAGGCACGCCAAAGGCACTGGCACGTCAAAACCGGCACCTCGGTCACCCTCACCCGTTCGCCATACAACATCTCTTCATTGCACTCACAGTCGGCAACGGGCGTGATGTTGTGATTCAGGCGCTGGGCATCGCTGGAGTATTTGTTGAAACACTGAGTCATGTCCGGGCAAACATCCGGTAGGGGTTTCCCTGACCCTACCAGTGCAAAACCCTTGCGAAACCGATCTTGGGAAAAATCAGAAAGCCCTGACAGACGATGACCATCCAGTGCGGGGGAAGCGTCCTCAAAAGCCTTGGGAAACATCCTTTAAGGCCCGGTTCACGGGCACTTGAACGACGAGCCAGTCCCGGATGAAACCGACCAGTCAGAAACTGAATAGTGACGCACAGCAGATTATTGACGTACGACACTCATGTAAGGGAAAAGAGGTGCTAGCATAGAGCCACCAGTCGATCTCAGCATGCAGCCTAACTAGTAGTCAGGATATGACCGAGCCAGAAGACCCCAGCCGTGAGCGCCTCAAGCACCACTTTGCCCAGCGGGTAATTCATCAGGCACGTCAGATTCTTGAGATATGGCAGCGCCTGCAGCGCAGTGAGTGGTCCACTGCCGATCTCGCCGAACTGAGCGAGGCTAATCTGCGCCTGCTGCGTTTTGCCGAGCGCTTCGAACAGCCCGAACACACGCAACTGGCCCGCCACATCAGCCAGTCGCTGGAAGCGGTGGACGCCAATCGCGGACGCCTGAGCAGCGGCCTGATCACCGATCTCAACCGTTTGATGCAGCGCTTGTCGCGCACCGGCCTGCGCCATGGCGATCAGCTTGATCAAACCTTTTTGCCGCCGCTGCGCAAACCGATCTACGTGATGCTGCAGGATCACGACCGCGCCGAGCGGCTGGCCAAGCAGCTGGAGTTTTTCGGTCTGAGTGCCCAGGCGCTGGACAGCGTGTCGGCGTTTCGTTCGTCGATGGTCGAGCGCCTGCCGGCCGCGATTGTCATGGACGTGGATTTCAGCGGTGCCGGCGTCGGTCTGAAACTCGCCGCCGAAGCCCAGCAAGGTCTGGAAGAACCGCTGCCGCTGCTGTTCTTCAGCCTGCACGAAACCGACACCCCGACCCGCCTCGCGGCAGTGCGCGCCGGTGGCCAGGAATTTCTCACCGGTACCCTCGAAGCCTCGAGCCTGCTGGAGAAGATCGAAGTCCTGACCTGCGTCGCCCAGTACGAACCCTATAAAGTGCTGATCATCGACGACTCCCGCGCCCAGGCCCTGCACACCGAACGCCTGCTCAACAGCGCCGGGATCGTCACCCGCACCCTGATCGAACCGATTCAAGCGATGGCCGAGCTGGCGGACTTCCAGCCAGACCTGATCATCCTCGACATGTACATGCCGGCCTGCACCGGCACCGAGCTGGCCAAGGTCATCCGCCACAACGACCGCTACGTCAGCGTGCCGATCATTTACCTGTCGGCCGAAGACGATCTGGACAAGCAGCTCGACGCCATGAGCGAAGGTGGCGACGACTTCCTGACCAAGCCGATCAAGCCGCGCCACCTGATCACCACCGTGCGCAACCGCGCCGCCCGTGCGCGCAATCTCAAGGCACGGATGGTCCGCGACAGCCTCACTGGCCTCTACAACCACACGCACATTCTGCAATTGCTCGAAGACTGCTCGTTCCGCGCCCGCCGCGAGAACAAGCCGTTGAGCTTTGCCATGCTCGACATCGACCACTTCAAGCGGGTCAATGACAGCCACGGTCACCCCATGGGCGACCGGGTGATCAAGAGCCTGGCGCTGTTCCTCAAGCAGCGTCTGCGCAAGACCGATTTCATCGGCCGTTACGGCGGCGAAGAATTCGCCATCGTCATGCCGGACACCGATATAGAAGCGGCGCACAAAGTGCTCGACGAAATCCGCCAGCGCTTTGCCGAGATTCACTATCCGGCCCAGCCGCAGGATCTGTGGTGCACCTTCAGCGCCGGCGTGGTGGAGATGCACGACGACTCCGACAGCCTGATGATGGCCAGCCAGGCCGACGAGGCGCTGTACCGCGCCAAAGGCGAGGGACGCAATCGGGTGCAGACCGCTCGCGACTCAAAGCAAAGTGCCACTTTTTCATCGGATTCGACCCAAACGGTCATAACCGTGTAACAGAACCGCAATAAATTCAGGCGCTTACCATTCTGCCGTTGGTAGCCGTCATGCGCCTGAAGTTGCTCACCAATCTCAATACTCTGTTGCTGGTCGCCGTCTGCGTGGCCCTCGGCGCCACGCTGTGGTGGTCGCAAAAAGCCCTGGAGCGCCCGTATCTGTTGATGGAGCGTTACCTGGGACTGTCGCAGCGATTTCAGAATGACGTGGCACGCAACGTCGAGGATTACCTCGCCAGCGGCGACGCCCTGCGCCTGAGCAACGCCAGTCAGGCCATCGATGATTTGCAGAAAGAACTTGGTGAGCTGCCGCCCGCGCTGGCCGACACCTTGCGCCCCAGCCTCGCCGACCTCGATGGGTTCAGCAAGACCGACCTGCTGGCTGCCGGCAAACTGGCCGGCGATCCACAAGCCCTGTTGTTGCAGGCCGAGCGCGAATTGAGCGCCAGCCTCGATCAACTCAGCACCTACGCCGGCGGCAATGCGACTTACCTGACACCCCTGCTGGTTGCCTCTCAACATCTGGGCAAACTATCGCTGGCCCGAGACAAACTGGTCAGCAGCGGACGCAGTGAACTGGCCGCCGATGTCGAGCGCGAAGTCAGCAACATCCGCGCCCAGGCCCAGACAATCGACGCCCTGCCCTTGCTCGGCGTGGTCGCCAGCAGTGAATCCGGCAGCGACGATTTCGCCGCGATGATGGGCATCGAAAGCACAGCAAAAGCCGCCGCCGAAGACGCCGGTGTCGGCCTCAAACGCGAACTCAACAGTCTGCTCGGTCGTTACCCGGCGGAACTGGCGCGCACCCGCGAGCAGATCCAGAAACGCACCGACCTGAGCACCGCGACCCACCAGAAAATCGCCGCCGTGCAGCAAGCCATCGCCGGCCTCGAACCGGTGGTACGCGCCCAGCACGGGCAAATCCAGGGTGAAGTCCGCCTGATGCAAGGCGTGATGATCGGTCTGATTCTGCTGATCGCGCTGCTGATCGACACGCTGCAACGACGCCTCGCCCGCACCCTGACCAACCTCGCGCCGGCGCTGTCGACCTGGGCCGAAGGCGACTTCAGCCGCGACATTCATCTGGGCAAAACCAACCGCGAACTGCACGACATCGAAGCCTCGCTCAATCGCCTGCGCGCCTATCTGGTGGATCTGGTCGGGACCATTCGCGGCAATGCCGAGCAAGTGGCCGGCAGCAGCCGCACCCTCGCCGAACTGAGCAACGACTTGCACAGCGGCGCCGAACATCAGGCCGGTGACACCGCGCTGATCCGTGATTCCCTCGGCGAACTGGAAGCGACCATCCAGCAAGTGGCCGGCGATGCGCGCCAGGCCGCCGACGCCAGTCGCCATGCCGGGCTGGCGGTCGAACACGGGCAACAAGTGATCGGCCAGAGCCTCACCGGCCTGCACGCGCTGGTTGGCGAAGTGCAGGGCAATGCACAGATGATCGAACACCTGGCCGAAGAGTCGGCAACCATCGGCGGCGTGCTGACGGTGATCCGCTCGATTGCCGACCAGACCAACCTGCTGGCGCTCAACGCGGCGATCGAAGCCGCCCGCGCCGGGGAAATGGGCCGCGGGTTTGCCGTGGTGGCCGAGGAAGTGCGCTCGCTGGCGCAGCGCACCGCCGGCGCCACCGCCGAAATCCAGACCCTGATCGCCGGCCTGCAAACCGCCGCCCGGCAATCGGTCGAGGGCATGCGCGCGCAGGTCGAACACGCCGAGGCCACGGCCAGTCAGGCGCAATCGGCGGACGGTGCGCTGGACAAGATTGTCGGCGCGATCCAGACCATCTCCGACACCGCGATCCGCATCGCCGACATCACCGCGCAACAGAGCGGTGCGGTCAGCGAGATCCGCGATCACAGCGAACGGATTCACCAATTGGGCGGGGACAATCTGCTGCGCATCGGCCAAGGCCGCGAGCAGGGCGAGAACCTGCTGTTGCTGGGCGGTCAACTGCACACCGCCGTGCAGGCGTTCCGCGTCTGACACACAGCTCAGGGCCAAGTCCGCTATCATTCCCGCACCTTTGATTCGCGAGATTGTCATGCGCCGTCTGCTCTGCCTGCTGTTTTTCATCTTCGCCCTGCCGGCCGGCGCCGCCGGTCTGTTCGACAGCAAACCCAGCGCCACGCTGGGCTCGGTCAACAACAGCGCCGATTTCCTGCCGGTGCGCGAAGCCTTTCAACTGAGCCTGGTCGAGAGCACACCGCAATCGGTCAAACTGCGCTTCGTCGCCACCGAAGGCTATTACCTCTACCGCCATCGCTTCCAGTTCCGTGCCGAACCTGCCGAGGTAAAACCTGGCGCCGCACAAATGCCCCAAGGCGAGCAGAAACACGACGAGTATTTCGGCGACGTCGAGGTCTACCACGGCATTCTCGATGTGGAGCTGCCACGCAATGATGCCCGTGCCTTCACGCTGGCCGTCACCTATCAGGGCTGTGCCGACAAGGGCTTGTGCTATCCACCGGAAACCGAGCGCCTGAGCATCGAGGGCGATGCAGCGGCAAGTGACGCGTCCACTCCGGTGACCGGTTGGGACTGGCGTGATCTGGCGCTGTTCTTCCTGGCGGGCCTGGGCCTGACCTTCACACCTTGCGTATTGCCGATGCTGCCGATTCTGTCCGGCGTGGTGTTGCGCGGGCAGGTCGGCGGTTTGCGTGGCTTTAACCTTTCCCTGGCTTATGTGCTGCCGATGGCCGCGTGCTTCGCGCTGCTCGGCGCATTGATGGGGCTGTTCGGCGCGCAACTGAATTTGCAGGCGCGGCTGCAATCGGCGTGGGTGCTGGTGCCGTTCGCGATGTTCTTTGCGGTGTTCGCGCTGGCGATGTTCGGCGTATTCGAGCTGAAACTGCCGCACTTCATCAGCAGCCGCCTCGACCGGATCGCCGGGCGCACCGAAGGCGGCTCGCTGTGGGGCGCGGCGGTGTTGGGCGTGGTGTCGAGTCTGCTGGTCTCGCCGTGCGTTTCCGCACCGCTGGCCGGCGCACTGCTTTATATCAGCGCCAGCGGCGATGCGCTGGGCGGTGGCCTGAAGCTGTTCATGCTCGGCCTGGGCATGGGCGCGCCGCTGTTGCTGGTGGCCACTGGCGGCGCGGCGTGGCTGCCGAAAAGCGGGCCGTGGATGATGTACGTGAAGAACGGCATCGGCGTGTTGCTGCTCGGGCTGGCGATCGGTTTGCTCGGCCGGGTACTGCCGGGGCAGATCACGTTGCTGCTGATCGGCTTGCTGGCCGGTGGCGTCGGACTGTTTCTCGGCGCTCTGGAATTCGTCTACAAACCGCCGCGCAAACGCCTCGGCCAGTTGCTCGGCATGTTCCTGCTGTTTTATGCGCTGGCCTGCTGGTACGGCGCGTTCAGCGGGCAGACCGACCCGCTGAACCCGATAGCCGCGGCGCGGCTTGCCGACAGCGGCTCGACCGCGCAGAACAGCGGTTCGTGGCAGACCGTCAGCACCCCGGCGGAACTGGATCGGGTGCTGCTCGAGGCGAAAACCGCCGGCACCCCGCTGCTGCTCGACTGGTATGCCGACTGGTGCATCAGCTGCAAAGTCATTGAACACGAAGTACTCAATGACGCCACGGTGGTGGAGCGGCTCAAGGGCTATCGGCTGATCCGCTTCGATATCACCGCCAGCAATGCCGAACAGCGCACCCTGCTCGACCGCTACAGCCTGTTCGGCCCACCGGCGCTGATGTTCTTCGGCAAGGACGGGGTGGAACGTCGCGATGTGCGGGTGATCGGCGAGATCAACGCCAGCGACTTCGCCAAACGTGTCGCCAAAGCGAATGACCGGATTTAATCAGTCAGTCACATATTTTGCGCAAACATCGGTCATCGTGCTGGCTATTGCAGAGAACTGGACAGTCACAAAGTCTTTGCGGCATAGTCGCCGGGTTCTGACGAAGGCTCACCCATAACAAGGAACACGCAGATGGCAACGCTACTGGTGCTGCACGGCCCCAACCTGAACCTGCTCGGCACCCGGGAACCGGGGACCTACGGGTCGACCACCCTGGCGCAGATCAATCAGGATCTGGAACGCCGCGCCCGTGAAGCCGGCCACCATCTGCTGTATCTGCAAAGCAATGCCGAGTACGAATTGATCGATCGCATCCACGCCGCACGCGGCGAGGGCGTGGACTTCATTCTGATCAACCCGGCAGCATTTACACACACAAGTGTCGCATTACGTGACGCGCTGCTGGGAGTGAGCATCCCATTCATCGAAGTGCATTTGTCCAACGTGCACAAACGCGAACCTTTCCGCCATCACTCCTACTTCTCCGATGTAGCGGTAGGAGTGATCTGCGGCCTTGGCGCCAGCGGTTACCGACTGGCCCTGGAGGCTGCACTAGAGCAGCTTGAACACCAAGCTAAACGCCCCTGACCGACCCTTGGGAGTTGATGATTCATGGATATCCGTAAAGTTAAGAAACTGATCGAATTGCTGGAAGAGTCCGGCATCGACGAGCTCGAGATCAAGGAAGGCGAAGAGTCCGTACGCATCAGCCGTCACAGCAAGACCCCGGCGCAGCAGTACTACGCTCCGGCTCCGATGCAGGCTCCGGCCGCTGCACCTGCCGCCGCTGCCGCTCCGGTTGCTGCTGCAGCCGCCGCTCCAGCTGCCGCTGCTGCGCCAGCGCTGAACGGCACCGTTGCCCGTTCGCCGATGGTCGGCACCTTCTATCGCAAATCTTCGCCAACCTCGCCGTCCTTCGTTGAAGTCGGCCAGACCGTGAAGAAAGGCGACACCCTGTGCATCGTCGAAGCCATGAAGATGATGAACCACATCGAAGCTGAAACCAGCGGTGTGATCGAGTCCATCCTCGTCGAAGACGGCCAGCCGGTTGAGTACGACCAACCGCTGTTCACCATCGTTTGAACTGCGGAGAGCCTTTGATGACTGCGAAGTTGGAAAAAGTTCTGATCGCTAACCGCGGTGAGATCGCCCTGCGGATTCTGCGTGCCTGCAAAGAGATGGGCATCAAGACCGTCGCCGTTTACTCCAAGGCCGACAAAGAGCTGATGCACCTGGGTCTGGCAGACGAATCCGTCTGCATCGGCCCGGCTTCTGCCGCGCACTCCTACCTGCACATCCCGGCAATCATTGCGGCCGCTGAAGTGACTGGCGCTACCGCCATTCACCCAGGCTACGGTTTCCTCGCGGAAAACGCCGACTTTGCCGAGCAGGTCGAGAACTCCGGCTTCGCCTTCATCGGCCCGAAAGCCGAAACCATTCGCCTGATGGGCGACAAGGTATCGGCCAAGCACGCGATGATCGAAGCGGGCGTGCCAACCGTTCCAGGTTCCGACGGCCCGCTGCCGGAAGACGAGGAAACGGCGCTGCGCATCGGTCGTGAAGTCGGCTATCCGGTGATCATCAAGGCCGCTGGCGGCGGTGGTGGTCGCGGCATGCGTGTGGTGCACAAGGAAGAAGACCTGATCGCCTCGGCAAAGCTGACCCGCTCCGAAGCAGGCGCGGCGTTCGGCAACCCGATGGTCTATCTGGAAAAATTCCTGACCAATCCGCGTCACGTCGAAGTGCAGGTTCTGTCCGACGGCCAGGGCAACGCCATCCATCTGGGCGACCGCGATTGCTCGCTGCAACGCCGTCACCAGAAAGTTCTCGAAGAAGCACCGGCACCGGACATCGACGAGAACGCGCGCAAGGAAGTCCTGGCCCGCTGCGTCAAGGCGTGCATCGACATCGGCTACCGTGGCGCCGGCACCTTCGAGTTCCTGTACGAGAACGGTCGTTTCTACTTCATCGAAATGAACACCCGTGTTCAGGTGGAGCACCCGGTTTCGGAAATGGTCACCGGTATCGACATCGTCAAGGAGATGCTCAGCATCGCCGCTGGCAACAAGCTGTCGTATACCCAGGATGATGTGGTCATCCGCGGTCACTCGCTGGAATGCCGGATCAACGCCGAAGACCCGAAAACCTTCATGCCGAGCCCGGGCACGGTCAAGCATTTCCACGCTCCAGGCGGCAACGGCGTTCGCGTCGATTCGCACCTGTACAGCGGTTATGCCGTTCCGCCGAACTACGACTCGCTGATCGGCAAGCTGATCACTTACGGCGCAACCCGCGACGAAGCCATGGCGCGCATGCGCAATGCCCTGGACGAAATCGTGGTCGACGGGATCAAGACCAACATCCCGCTGCACCGTGATCTGACCCGCGACGAAGGCTTCTGCAAAGGGGGCGTGAACATTCACTACCTCGAGCACAAGCTGGCTGGCGACAAGCACTAAGCTTCAGCCCGCACCTGACAAGGCCGCCTTCGGGCGGCTTTGTTGTTTCCGAAGGTTTCATCTGCTCACACATTCCCCGCTCCCACAAAACCGTCGCGCTCGCGTAAACTTGCGCGCTTCTCGCAGGCCGCTAGGCTGCAATCAATCTTTTTCACAGGTGCCCGCCATGCCTTGGCTGCAAGTCCGTCTCGCCATCAGCCCGGAACAAGCCGAAACCTACGAAGACGCTTTCCTTGAAGTGGGCGCCGTTTCGGTGACCTTCATGGACGCCGAAGACCAGCCGATCTTCGAGCCGGAACTCAACACCACCCCGCTGTGGGCACACACCCACCTGCTGGCCCTGTTCGAGGGCGGCACCGAAGCCGCCCCGGTACTGGCCCATCTGGAACTGCTGACCGGCAGCCCGCTGCCCGAGCACCACAGCGAAGTCATCGAAGACCAGGACTGGGAACGCAGCTGGATGGACGGTTTCCAGCCGATGCGTTTCGGCCAGCGGCTGTGGATCGTGCCGAGCTGGCACGCCGCACCGGAGCCGGACGCGGTCAACCTGCTGCTGGATCCGGGCCTGGCGTTCGGTACCGGCACCCACCCGACCACCGCCCTGTGCCTGGAATGGCTGGACGGCCAGGACCTGAAAGACTGCAACGTGCTGGACTTCGGCTGCGGCTCGGGGATTCTGGCGATTGCCGCCCTGCTGCTCGGCGCGAAAGAAGCCGTGGGTACCGACATCGACGTGCAGGCACTCGAAGCCTCCCGCGACAACGCCGGCCGCAACAATATCGCTGACGAACTGTTCCCGCTGTACCTGCCGGAAGACCTGCCGCAGGTCAAAGCCGACGTGCTGGTGGCCAACATTCTGGCCGGCCCACTGGTTTCCCTGGCGCCGCAACTGTCCGGCCTGGTCAAGTCCGGTGGGCGTCTGGCACTGTCCGGGATCCTCGCCGAACAAGGTGACGAAGTTGCCGCCGCCTACGCGCAGGACTTCGATCTCGATCCGATCGCCAATCGTGATGGCTGGGTGCGCATCACCGGCCGTCGGCGCTAGAATGACCGCCTGCTCAATCCGGATCGCCGCATGACCGACAGCTTCGTCACCCAGTGCCCGCATTGCCAAACCAGTTTCCGCGTCAGCCACGCTCAGTTGAGCGTGGCCCGCGGGGTGGTTCGTTGCGGCTCCTGCCTGCAAGTGTTCAATGCCGCCAAGCAATTGCTGGAGCAACACGCAGGCAAGGAAGCGGTCACGCCGGTGGCGCCGTCAATCAGCGAGCCACCGCCGATCAGCGAACCTGCGCCTGTCGAGCCACCGGCCATCGTCGAAACGCCCGAGCCGCGCGCCATCAGCCAGAAGCAATGGAGCGCCGCCGAGCTGGATCTGGACACTCTGGATCTGGACGAAGAACTGGCCCGCCTCGAGCAACGGGAAATCCAGCCGACCACCGAGTTCGGCCGCCCACGCGAAGACGCCCTGAGCGCTCGCCGCGACAGCCACGAACCGGAAGACACGACGTGGCCGGACAGCCTGTTCAGCGAGCCGGCGGATGAGCGCGCACCCGAAGTCGAAGATGAACCCGAGGCCATCGAGCTTGAGCCGATTCGACCGGAGCGCACCGAACCGTCGCTCTCGCTGGAGCCGGTAGATCTCGATGACGAACCGCCGATCCCGCAACTGCGCCTGCACGATCCGATCGACCCGAATGCGCGCCGCGAACGCCTGTCGGCAAGTGACGAAGTCGACGACGAACTGCCATTGATCGAACCTGCGCGCAAAAAACGCGAACGTGCCGAAACCAGTGTTCGCGCCGAAGCCTTGCAGGACCTGACCGACGATCCGCTGCAACTGGACTGGCAGAAACGCCGCTCCCCATGGGGCCGTCGTCTGCTCTGGCTATTGCTGATCGTGCTGGCCGCCGCTGGCCTGGGCGGACAGTACATCGCCTATCACTTCGATGAACTGGCTCGCCAGGATCAATACCGGCCCTGGTTCCAGCAACTGTGCCCGCAAATTGGCTGCACGGTGCCGTCCAAGGTGGATATCGCCAAAATCAAGAGCAGCAACCTGGTGGTGCGCAGTCACCCGGAATTCAGCGGTGCGCTGGTGGTGGACGCGATCATTTATAACCGCGCACCGTTCTCGCAACCGTTTCCGCTGCTGGAGCTGCGCTTCGCCGACCTCAACGGCCACCTGATCGCCAGTCGTCGCTTCAAACCCGGCGAATACCTCAACGGCGACCTCGAAGGCATGGCGGAAATGCCGCCGCAGACGCCGATCCACATCGCCCTCGACATTCTCGATCCAGGACCGAAAGCCGTGAACTACAGCCTGAGTTTCCACTCGCCCGAGTGAAACGCTGCGCCGCTCCCGGATTGACGGCAGTTTTCTGACTGCGCGCCGCGCGACCAAACCGGCGGTAATAACAGAATAACTGTTCAGATTTTGTTCAATTCAGCCTTTATCCAGTCATCGAGAGCGGGTATCATGCCAACCCTTTTTCGAACTCTCATGATCCGGCCCCACTTCAGGGAAGTCCTATGTCGGCGGTACGCATCGGCCCATATACATTGCAGAACGGCTTGATCCTCGCCCCGATGGCGGGCGTCACCGACCAGCCCTTTCGTCAGCTGTGCAAGCGTCTGGGCGCAGGGCTTGTAGTCTCGGAAATGGTCACCAGTGACATGAGCCTGTGGAACACCCGCAAGTCGCGCATGCGCATGATCCACGAAGGCGATCCCGAGCCACGCTCGGTGCAGATTGCCGGTGGCGATGCGCAGATGCTCGCGGATGCGGCCCGGGCCAACGTCGAACTGGGCGCACAGATTATTGATATCAACATGGGTTGCCCGGCGAAGAAGGTCTGTAACAAGGCCGCCGGCTCCGCGCTGTTGAAGGATGAGGCACTGGTCACCGAGATCCTGCACGCCGTCGTGGCGGCAGTTGATGTGCCGGTGACCCTGAAGATCCGCACCGGATGGGATCGCGACAACAAGAACGGCCTGACCGTGGCGAAGATCGCCGAGCAGGCCGGGATCACGGCGCTGGCGGTGCATGGCCGCACCCGCGCCGACCTGTACACCGGTGAAGCCGAGTACGACACCATTGCCGCGATCAAGCAGGCGGTGTCGATTCCGGTGTTTGCCAACGGCGACATCGTATCGCCGGAAAAGGCCCGCTACGTGCTCGACGCGACCGGCGCCGATGGCCTGTTGATCGGCCGGGCCGCCCAGGGGCGGCCATGGATTTTTCGCGAGATCGAACACTTCCTGCGTACCGGCGAAAAACTGCCGGCGCCGGAGCTGATCGAGGTGGAACGCATTCTGCTTGAGCATCTGGCCGCCCTCCACGCCTTCTATGGGGACGTGATGGGCGTGCGAATTGCCCGCAAGCATGTGGGCTGGTATCTCGCAACCTTGCCGGGCGCCAGGGAATTTCGCGCCCACTTCAATCGTTTGGATGGTACGGAAACACAATGCGCCAACGTTCGGGAGTTCTTCGCCGAACGTTACAAGAGCCTGACAGGGGACGAAGAAGGGGTGGCCGCATGACGATGATGACCGAGACTTTAGTGAGTGGAACAACACCCGTGAGCGACAACGTGAATTTGAAACAGCACCTCAATACCCCGAGCGAAGAAGGTCAGACCCTTCGCGGGAGTGTCGAGAAGGCGCTGCACAATTATTTCGCCCACCTTGAGGGCGCGTCCGTCACGGACGTGTACAACCTGGTGCTCTCCGAAGTCGAGGCTCCCCTGCTCGAAAGCGTGATGAACTACGTCAAGGGCAACCAGACCAAGGCCAGCGAGCTGCTCGGACTGAACCGCGGCACGCTGCGCAAGAAACTCAAGCAGTACGATCTGCTGTAAGCATTCAATCAAACCAGAAAGGCGCCCGCGTAAAACCGGTCGCCTTTTTTGCTGACTTCCCTTGCTTTTGATGGAAATTGAGATGACCGACCAGACTACCCGCCTGCCGATCCGCCGCGCCTTGATCAGTGTTTCCGACAAGACCGGGATCCTCGAATTCGCCAGGGAGCTGGAAGCCCTGGGCGTGGAAATCCTTTCCACCGGCGGGACCTTCAAACTGCTGCAGGACAACGGCGTGGCCGCAGTGGAAGTCGCGGATTACACCGGTTTCGCAGAGATGATGGACGGTCGGGTGAAAACCCTGCACCCGAAAATCCACGGCGGGATCCTCGGTCGTCGCGGTATCGACGACGCGATCATGAACGAGCATGGCATCAAGCCGATCGACCTGGTAGCCGTCAACCTGTATCCGTTTGAAGCCACCATCAGCAAGCCAGGCTGCGACCTGCCGACCGCCATCGAGAACATCGACATCGGCGGCCCGACCATGGTCCGTTCGGCGGCGAAAAACCACAAAGACGTGGCCATCGTGGTGAATGCCAGCGATTACGCCAACGTCCTGGAAAACCTCAAGGCCGGTGGCCTGACCTACGCTCAGCGTTTCGACCTGATGCTCAAGGCGTTCGAACACACCGCCGCCTACGACGGCATGATCGCCAACTACATGGGCACCGTGAACCAGGCTGCCGAAACCCTGAGCACCGAAGGTCGCAGCGAATTCCCGCGCACCTTCAACAGCCAGTTCATCAAGGCCCAGGAAATGCGCTACGGCGAGAACCCGCACCAGAGCGCGGCGTTCTACGTTGAAGCCAAGCCTGCCGAAGTCGGCATCGCTACCGCGACCCAGCTGCAAGGCAAGGAACTGTCGTACAACAACGTGGCCGACACCGACGCCGCGCTGGAATGCGTGAAGAGCTTCGTCAAACCGGCCTGCGTGATCGTCAAGCACGCCAACCCGTGCGGCGTGGCCGTCAGCCCGGACGCCGAAGGCGGCATCCGTCAGGCCTACGAACTGGCCTACGCCACTGACACTGAATCGGCGTTCGGCGGCATCATCGCCTTCAACCGTGAACTGGATGCCGAGACCGCCAAGGCGATCGTCGAGCGTCAGTTCGTTGAAGTGATCATCGCACCAAGCGTCAGCGAAGAAGCCCGCGCCATTGTCGCCGCCAAGGCCAACGTGCGCCTGCTGGCCTGCGGCGAGTGGTCGGCCGATCGCGTTCCGGCCTGGGACTACAAGCGCGTCAACGGCGGTCTGCTGGTACAGAGCCGCGACATCGGCATGATCGGTGCCGACGACCTGAAAGTGGTGACCAAGCGCGCCCCGACCGAACAGGAAGTCCATGACCTGATCTTCGCCTGGAAAGTGGCCAAGTTCGTCAAATCCAACGCCATTGTGTACGCCAAGAACCGCCAGACCATCGGTGTCGGCGCCGGCCAGATGAGCCGCGTGAACTCGGCGCGTATCGCCGCGATCAAGGCTGAGCACGCGGGTCTGCAAGTGGCTGGTTCGGTGATGGCATCCGATGCATTCTTCCCGTTCCGCGACGGCCTGGACAATGCGGCCAAGGTCGGTATCACGGCGGTGATCCAGCCAGGTGGTTCGATGCGTGATGCCGAGGTGATTGCTGCTGCTGATGAAGCCGGCATCGCGATGGTATTCACCGGCATGCGCCACTTCCGTCACTGATAAACCGATTCCCTGTGGGAGCGGGCTTGCCCGCGATGCAGACACCTCGGTTCTTCAGATAGACCGCAGTGATGCCATCGCCGGCAAGCCAGCTCCCACAGAAAAGCGCCCCAACGGCGCCCAACAGAATTAGCGTCATCCGAGGTTTTTGAAATGAATGTTTTGATCATTGGCAGCGGTGGCCGCGAACACGCCCTGGCCTGGAAAGTGGCTCAGGATCCGCGTGTGCAGAAAGTTTTCGTCGCACCGGGCAACGCCGGCACCGCGATTGAAGCCAAGTGCGAAAACGTCGCCATCGACGTGCTGGCCCTCGAGCAGCTCGCTGACTTCGCCGAGAAAAACGTTTCCCTGACCATCGTCGGTCCGGAAGTGCCATTGGTGGCCGGCGTCGTTGACCTGTTCCGCTCCCGTGGCCTGGACTGCTTCGGTCCGACCGCCGGCGCCGCGCAGCTGGAAGGCTCGAAAGCCTTCACCAAGGATTTCCTGGCACGCCACAAGATCCCGACCGCCGACTACCAGAACTTCACAGAGATCGAGCCGGCCCTGGCTTACCTGCGTGAAAAAGGCGCACCGATCGTGATCAAGGCCGACGGCCTGGCCGCCGGTAAAGGCGTGATCGTCGCCATGACCCTGACCGAAGCCGAAGACGCCGTGCGCGACATGCTCGCCGGCAATGCCTTTGGCGACGCCGGTTCGCGCGTCGTCATCGAAGAATTCCTCGACGGCGAAGAAGCCAGCTTCATCGTCATGGTCGACGGCAAGAACGTCCTGCCGATGGCCACCAGCCAGGACCACAAACGCGTCGGCGACGGCGACAGCGGCCCCAACACCGGCGGCATGGGTGCTTACTCCCCGGCTCCGGTAGTCACCGCCGACGTGCACCAGCGCGTGATGGACCAGGTGATCTGGCCGACCGTGCGCGGCATGGCCGACGAAGGCAACGTCTACACCGGTTTCCTTTACGCCGGTCTGATGATCGACAAGGCCGGCAATCCGAAGGTCATCGAGTTCAACTGCCGTTTCGGCGACCCGGAAACCCAACCGGTGATGCTGCGTCTGCAATCGAGCCTGGTGCTGCTGGTCGAAGCCGCACTGGCCCAGGCGCTGGACAAGGTTGAAGCACAGTGGGATCCACGTCCAAGCGTCGGCATCGTGCTGGCCGCCGGTGGCTACCCGGGTGACTACGCCAAGGGCGCGCCGATCAACGGTCTGGACGCCGCCGCCGCACTGGAAGGCAAAGTCTTTCACGCCGGCACCGCGCTCAAGGACGGCAACGTTGTGACGGCCGGTGGTCGGGTGCTGTGCGCCACCGCCATGGGCGCCAGCGTCGGCGCCGCCCAGGAGCAGGCCTACAAACTGGCCAAGGCCATCGACTGGGAAGGCTGCTTCTACCGCACCGACATTGGCTACCGCGCCATTGCCCGTGAACGCGGTGAATCTCAGTAATAAGCTACGCCGTGTTTCCGGCAGGGGCCCATCGCCCTTGCCGGACTGTTCCGACGCTGCGCATCGTTATATTCTGGCATCAACCTACGAAGGGATTTCGCCGTGCGCTGGCTCAGGATTGCCATAGGCTTCACCGTCACGCTGCTGACCTTGCTCTGCACGCTCCCGGCCCAGGCCGCGCAAGGCAGTGGCTGGTCGGTATTGCTTGACGATCAGGGCAACCTCCAACTGAGCGACATCCGCTCTGCCCGCTACACCAATCAATTCAGCCCTATCGAGCTTGACCGCCTCACCGCGGCCGAACCCGATGGCGCCCTGTGGCTGCGCTTCAGGCTGGCGCCCGGCAAGCACGAGCAAGTGCTGCGGATCTTCGCCCCTGACCTGTCGCACCTCAATCTGTATGTACTCGACGGTGATCGACTGATCGAACAACGCGACACCGGCACCGCTCAGCCCCAGGCGGAGCGACCGCTGCCCAGCAGCGATTTCATGCTGCCGTTGCCCCAGAGTGACAAGCCCCTCGATGTCTACCTGCGACTGGTCTCAGACCACCAGCTGCGCCCGTACATCACCCTGCAAGCGGCGGTGATGGCCGCGGCCAATCACAACCAGACGCTGATCTACGGCCTGCTGTTCGGCTGTCTGGCGATGCTGATCCTGCACAACCTGATCCGCTACGCCTACACCCGCTCACGCAGCAGCCTGTGGCTCGCGGTGTGTGAAGGCCTGTTGAGCCTGAGTCTGTTGCTGCTGCTCAACCTCGCCGGCCCGTGGCTGCCGAACTGGCACGCGATCCAGACCCCCGGCGCCTATCTGGCCCTGCTGCTGACCGCACCGGCGGGCCTGATGTTCGCCTACCGCTTCTTCGCGCCGCTCGGCCCGCATCCACTGAACAAGCTGCTGATCGGCGACATCCTGTTCATCGTGGTCTGCAGCCTGCTGCTGTTGTTCGTCAACACCCTGCCACTGAACATCATCACCTACGCGCTGGTGGCCCTGGCCGGCCTGAGCATGTTGTTGGTGGGGTTCTTCCACTGGCAGAAAGGCTACCGCCCTGCCCGGCTGTTCGTTGCCGCAATGGTGGTGTTCAACATCGGCACGCTGATCATCCTCCCGGCCTTGCTGGGGCTGACTTTGGTGGCGCCGCAAGGTCTGATCATGACCCTGATGGGTTTCATCTGCATCAGCGGCCTGCTGATGAGCATCGCCCTCGGCGAGCGTCAACGCAGCATCACCGAAAGCCGTTTCAGCATCAGCCGCGACCTTGCCGCGAGCAACGCCGAGATCAACGCCAAGGCCGAGTTCCTGGCCAAGATCAGCCACGAAATCCGCACGCCGATGAACGGCGTACTGGGCATGACCGAACTGCTGCTCGGTACGCCGCTGTCGGTAAAACAGCGCGACTACGTGCAAACCATCCACAGCGCCGGCAATGAACTGCTGACCCTGATCAACGAGATCCTCGACATCTCCCGCCTCGAGTCCGGGCAGATCGAACTCGACGACGTGCAGTTCGACCTCAACGCGCTGATCGACGATTGCCTGAGCATCTACCGCGCCAAGGCCGAACAGCAGAACGTCGAGCTGATCAGCTTTATCCAGCCGCAAGTGCCACGGGTCATCAGCGGCGACCCGACGCGTCTGCGCCAGACACTGCTGAGCCTGCTGGAAAACGCCCTGAAGAAAACCGAGGAAGGCGAAGTGCTGGTGGTGGTCGCCCTCGACGAACGCAGCGCCGGCCCACGCCTGCGCATTGCCGTGCAGGACAGCGGCCAACCGATGGATCAGGAAGAGCGCGACGCGCTGATGCACGCCGAGTTGCACAGCAAGCACTTTCTGTCGGCCAACCGTCTGGGTGGCAACCTCGGGCTGGTGATCGCCCGCCAACTGATCCGCCTGATGCAGGGCGAGTTCGGCATCAAGAGCGGCGCCAGCCAGGGCAGCACGCTGTGGCTGACCCTGCCGCTGGACCCTGATCGCCTGGAGCACCCGACCTCGGACCTCGACAGCCCGCTGCAAGGCGCGCGCGTGCTGGTGGTCGACGACAACGACACCTGCCGCAAGGTGCTGGTGCAGCAATGCAGCGCCTGGGGCCTGAACGTCAGCGCCGTGCCGTCTGGCAAGGAAGCGCTGGCCCTGCTGCGCACCAAGGCGCATTTGCGCGACTATTTCGATGTGGTCCTGCTGGACCAGAACATGCCCGGCATGACCGGCATGCAACTGGCGGCCAAGATCAAGGAAGACCCGAGCCTGAACCACGACATCCTGCTGATCATGCTCACCGGCATCAGCAATGCGCCGAGCAAGATCATCGCGCGCAACTCGGGGATCAAGCGCATCCTGGCCAAACCGGTGGCCGGCTACACCCTCAAGACCACGCTCGCCGACGAACTGAACCAGCGCAACCGTGGCCAGGTGGTGTTCCAGCCGCAGCCAGCCAACCCTGCCACCCCCGTCAAAGTGCCCAGCGACTTCCGCATTCTGGTGGCCGAAGACAATACGATTTCCACCAAGGTGATCCGGGGCATGCTCGGCAAGCTCAACCTGCAGCCAGACACCGCCAGCAACGGCGAAGAAGCCTTGCAGGCGATGAAAGCCCAGCGCTACGACCTGGTACTGATGGACTGCGAAATGCCGATCCTCGACGGGTTCTCCGCCACCCAGCAACTGCGGGCCTGGGAAGTCGGCAACCAGCGCATCCGCACGCCGATCGTGGCACTGACCGCGCACATTCTCGCCGAACACAAGGAACGCGCGCGTCAGGCCGGGATGGACGGGCACATGGCCAAACCGGTGGAGCTGTCGCAACTGCGCGAGCTGATCGAGCACTGGGTGGCCCAGCGTGATCAGCAGAACCGAGCGACGACGCAACCGTCGTGAGCCGACAGACACGATAGCGCCTGTTAGACTCCCCCGACTTTCCCCGCCAGCGAGCCCGCGCCATGCTCCACGTGTTATTCAGTGTTTACCTGAAGATGCTGGTGCTCTACAGCCCGTTCTTCGTGTTGTCCTGCTTCATCAGCCTGACCCGTGGTTATTCACGCAAGGAACAACGCCGCCTGGCCTGGAAGGTGGCGATCGCCACCCTGGTCTCGAGCGTTTTGCTGTATCTGTTCGGGCGAGTGATTTTCGATGTGTTCGGCATCACGGTGGATGCCTTCCGTATCGGCGCCGGCAGTGTGCTGTTCATTTCGGCACTGGGCATGGCACAAGGCAAATCGGCGGTGCAGGCTGACAACGTCCAGCAGGACGTGACCATCGTGCCACTGACCATTCCCCTGACCGTCGGCCCCGGAACGATCGGTGCGCTATTGGTGATGGGCGTCAGCCAACCGCACTGGGACGATAAACTCACAGCCATCATCAGCATCGCTCTGGCCAGTTTTACCGTGGGTGTCGTGCTTTATCTGTCGAACCGCATCGAACGGATCCTGGGCGATCAAGGCTTGCAGATTGTCAGCCGCCTGATGGGACTGTTCGTCTGTGCGTTGGCCGCGCAGATCATTTTCACCGGGGTGAAAGGTTATCTGGTGCCGTGATCCGCACGGCAAGGCCGCCGACGCAGAGATCGGCGGCCTCGTTTGGCCACAATCGAATCAGTGAGTGAACGATTCGCTCGTTGCGATCAACGCCTTCATGTCCACGTAGCCTTTGTCGACCTGATCAGTCATGACCTTGTGCAGCAGCTGTTCAAGGCTGAACCGGTGGTCACCCGTTGCGGTCCTGACAACGATCTCCATCGCAATGACCGGCCCGCCTTCCGAGGCATATACATCGCGCACTATCAGACTGTGAGCGTTGTCTGGATCGATCAACATGAGTTGCCCGTCCTTTACTGTCAGCAACAGCCGTTCGTTCGCCGACATCTCCAGAAACAGCCTGGGCGCCCCGGAACGCTGAACGTCCGGGGACGGCTGGCATTCAAGCACGATGCAGTCCATGCGCTGCCAGTCTTCGTCGGTCAGGCGACAGACCTGCTGCGGCGCGCCGAACGTCAGCAACAGCTTTTCAACGCCAAGGGGCACAACCACCTGTGAACCTGGAAAGTCACTGCGGGACGCAATGGACATGACCTCCTCCTGCCTCTGTGCCAGACAGTCCTGCATCCAGATCGAGACTGACGGGGTCGGCTCAGGGCGCGGCGTGAAGACAATGTTATCCACGGGGTCGTACACCAGCGGCAGCGATTCACTTTCAAGGCCCAAAAACACCGGCCATTGCCCGTCGGACGGTTTGATGACGTCGAACAGTTGATCGGACTCGGGGACATAGTATCGATAGAATCCATCCCTCTCTCCAACCGGCATGAAAGCAGCATGTGGACAGGTCGAGACCAGCGCTCGCAAGCGATCGCGAAGCCGGGCATCGGTTGGGCGATCGCGTTCGGACCAGCGAGTCTCGACACCGAGAACTTTGGCCGGCTGGCCATCAATCAATTGCAGGTTCACACCGTCCCGCGTCTGCACCAGCAACCCTTGACCCCGGACCTCGACCTCTGAAACCTGCCACTGATCCCATACCGGCTGTGCCTTCGGCAAATGGTCCGGATTCGACAGACGCGAGCCTTCGGCAAAGGCGGCCCCCAGCGCTTCGAAGTCGACGAGGCTCTGGCGATAGAGTCGGCCTGCCGTACGGTCGAACAACCAGGCCGCCTTCGCATCAGGTGTCGTCGCAAGCAAAGTCATTTCCCCGCCGTCGCCGACGTCTGCCAGTAGCATTTGCCCGGCGATGCACCACGCTGCCAGAAATGCAGGACGGTCCCGGCGCGTCAGACCGATCACGGCAAAGGGTGCGGCCTTATGCTTTTGAGCCAGTTCAGACATTGCGTCCGGCCAGTCGGGATTCAATTCGAACCAGCGCTGACCCACGCCGATGAACCGCAGCGCGCCGTCCCTGTCGACCTCGAACAGACGCCCGTCCTTTTTGGTGGCAACGTAACGACCTGCGGTAGAAGTCAGCTCGACGACATTGTCTTCGATAATGTCGTCAACCGTCTCTGCATCATCTATCCGGCCGAGCGCCACTCTAATCAGCGCTCCAGCTTCCTTGTCATAAATAATCGCGTCCTGATTGTCGACCCGGTCCCACATCAACATCGTCCGCTGCACGACATCGAAATAATTGAGAATGAATTGGTTGTCATGCAGCCGAAGCCATCCGGAGTAAGCAAACTCACCGTGGTCAAAACAGCGTAACTCGACAAACGGCGCGGCTTTCCAGATGCTCAGCGACGTGGACATTTCGGCAGCGTCATCGGCATACGGCCGGGGTTGCGTTAACTGACTCAGAGGTTGCTTCCAGTAATCGAGCGTGCGTTGAAGCAAATCTTCGGAATGTCCCCGGGCGTTGAAGTGTGTGAATGTCAACGCCGCTCCATCAATCAGGTACTCCAACGAATAGTCGGCCTCACCCGAGCCGGAGACGTCCTGAACGACACGCAGCCCTCCGCTGACCGTGCTTTCGAAACCGGTGATTCTTGAACCTTGCGCAGGATTCATCAGGCGATAGCGATGATTGACCGTTCCAGAGAGGGTATCGACACGCCACAGGGTCGGATGATCCGGGTGATAGAACCACGCGTGCTCTGCAATGACGGCTCCCAGAACGATGCCTGTATTCACCGCGTCCGGCAGATTGCGCGGATACAGAATGCGATCCAGTCCGGCGTCGTAGTACCCGGTGGTCGAAACGGGTTTGTTGGAGGCAGTCATAGGCACCTGAAAACCAGACACCGGCGTGTGCGACGAGGTCAGCCGATTCGCGCGGCGCAGGCTCCTGAGTCTTGCCAGAACGGTATCTGAAATCCGGTCCACGTCCGGCAGCCCGGCGGTGATACCGACACCGGACTCACTTGTTTGCGAGATCCTGTTGCTGCTCAGATCGATGCGAACCAGCAGCAACGCATTGTTTTTGCTGCGATCCACCTGAAACAGTTCGCCGCCCTTGAGCCGTATAAAACCTTCAAAGCCATCGATCCGGATGCCATCGACGATAAGTGCCGCGTCCTCGAACCGAACCTGCTCCTCACTCGCCCAAGGCGCGGCAATCACCCACTCGGCCGAGGCACGAGGCAAAAACGCCTCAGGGGAGGGGCCCTCAACGAGAGGCGGCGGATTGAGGACAACCGACACCACGCCCGGACTGAGCGTCAGCAGCACTTGTCCAGAATGGGCGGTGATTTCATAGGAAATCAGGTTTTTCCATTCGGCCGGCAATTGAGGTACGACCAGTTGTCGACAGTGTTCATCCAGGCGCACGCGGATAGCGGTCGGCGTGTTGAACGGATGCAATTTGTAGAGGACATGGGGGAACGGGGCCGTGGAAAAGAACTGCAACCGTTGCTCGCCCCGCTCATCGAACTCCAGTCGTTCCTTCCATCCGTCGATGATATTGGGATAGGACGTGCGCAGCCCGCTGCGGTCTTGCGCGACCGGCAGCGAATAATCCCCGTAATCCCAGAACCGCTGATAAGTTTTCAAGCGTTCGGAGATATCCTCGTCCGGGGAGAAACCCGACGAACCCAATTGGTATTCGTATCCGTAGTAACAGCCTGGCGTGCAGGGCAAGACGACTGCATTGACCTGTTTCTGCCGGTCGATTCTCAACGTCGATGGCAGACGCAGCGCCTCGCGAATATTGATCGCCCGGTGCCTTTCCTGCTCTCTTGCATCGAAGGAGGGAAGCCCCACAGTCTGAAAGATCGTCGCGAAGAACTTCTGGCTATCGAATGCCACGCTGCCCCGCCGCAGATCCAGCTCTGTGATGACGGCTTCGGGTTCGAAACGCAGGACACCCTTCTCGATCCTGTGTCCTGCCTCCGTATAGGCTTCATTGATCAGAAACAAGTGACGTCCGACCGCTCTGGCCTTGTCACTGATTTGTCCCAGGTTGCTGGCAATGGCCGCTGCACCGATACCGATGCCCAGCAACGGAATCGACAGCACAGCCGCCACCGACCCCACCGTACCGCCGACCGCCAGCGCCGCTATATCCAGACCCAGCGCCGCCCCATTGAATGCAAGCTGGGTGGCCAGTCGCGAGCGTTGCTCATCAGTGGTGGCCACGGTCAGGCCATGGATATCGAAACCGATGTTGACCGCCGAAAATCCCAGACCTACTCCCGATGCGGCACGCCCCAGCAACCGCGAGGAAAGCGACGCATGACCTGCTGCGAGCGCCTGTTCACTGGCCGCCACTTGTCGCACCAGACTGACCATCTGCAGTGCGTCTGTCACGACACCAAAACTCAGTTGCGCATAACTCACATAAGCCTGGACCTGCAGAGCGGTCGTCAGTGCGGGAATCTGCCCCCCCTGACGTTGATACTCTCGACTGCGCATCTCATTGATGATGGCCTGGATAGCGAAGGCAAAACTCAAACGGCTGCCGCCGTCGGTCTCCACCGGGCCTCGCGCCGGCCCCGCCAGCGTGTTTGCCAGACGCCTGATGTGTCTTGCGAGTTTGATGAACCGTGAATCGACGGTACTGACCTCGACCGAGACCTGGGGGTGACGGGCGTCAACCATCGTCAGCGTGTAGTGCGACTTCGACGTTTCCCTCACCGTCTCGAGCAATGGCAGGTATTGCTCCCCAAGCTGGCTGTCACTGCGCAAGCGCCGGGTCGCCTCTTCGAACTCGCCTGCCTGGTGGCGTGCGTCAAGTTGCGCCAGGCCCTCTCCCATCCGCACGTTTTCCGAAAGCGAGCGCATGCGTGCCGATGCCTGTTCATCCCATACGGAAACCGTTCGGCCGGCGCTAACCCGTTCGCTCTTCAGAAGGTCGTTCACGAGCAGTTTCGAAGGCAATACCTTGTCGGCAATCGCCTTCGTATCCAGCTCGATCACCGTGAACACGGAGTCCGTCGAACCGGCCAGACCGTAGAGCGCTGCCAAATCACCGTCACTGGCGAGGTGACCCTGTATGGCTCGCTGGAGTTGATCCGCCCGAGAGAATCCGTAAATCGCATAATTCGGGTCGAAAAAGCGATAGGACGGTTTTCCGTCAACCTGAACCCTGGCCACCAGCAATGCATGCTTACCCGTATCGAGCAGGTAGACGGCGGATCCGGCTTTCGCCTCCAGATTGCGGACAATCACGTCAAGCCCAAGTGCTCCGTTCGAACGTCCGATCTCGGTCGTTGCAACAGCCGACAAGTCATCCAGTGCGGCAAACATGGTCCGGGACTCGGCATCAGCGGGATCGAGACTGGCATTGGCAATCCGGCCGATCAGCGCACGCTCGGCCTCGTCTCCGAGCCCCAGCGCAGCGGCCATCAGCAATGCCAAGGGATAGCAGCGGCGGCCGGGATCGCCGGTGCCCAGCCGCAACAGATCCTGAGGAACCTGCCGTGCCGAAGAGGCCCCGGCCTTGAAGAACTGCTCGCGGATCTGCACAGCGTTCCTGAGGATTTTCGTCTGATAGTCACGGCGCGCGGCACCGTTGATTTGCGCGATGCGCTGTCCCCACTGGTACAAGGTCAGCGGTTCGGCCAGTGCGCGGACCTTCAGCTCACCTGCGCTCTCTGCGCCAGATGTGGCCCCTTGGGCAAAACCGGCCTGAAAAGCCGGAGCGCTGCGTTCGTAAAGGATCTTCTCGATAGCGTTATAGCGTTTGAAAAAGCCTTCATCGACGGTGTCCCGGGCCACTGCCCGGACTTTTTGCCACGCCTCGGAAAAGCCCTCCACATCCACACGCGATGCCGAGAACAAACCACCGATAACAGCTCTCTGCAACGGGCTCAACTGATCGAGTTCAAGCGCCCCCCGGGCAAGCCTTGTCAGAAAATCATTGAAATTGTCGGCAGCCTGCTCCCCATGCGAAGGCGGAATGAGGCTGTCAGGTTGCGCGAGAATTTGCTGTCGAACATCCAGACCCAGATCGATTCGCCTGCCGACATTGATTTCGCCACTCAGTTTGTCGCGCATTGCCTTGATGAAGGGGTCGCCCAGATCATTCATCAGTTTCTGCAAGACATCGGTCAAGAACACCGGTTTGCCTTCGATGACCGGCCAGCCCTGCTTGAATGTCATATGGTGCTCATTGAGCAACTCCGTCAGGTTGGCGCCGTAACGTGACAGGAGTTTTCCATCTTTCCACTTGTTGTGTTCTTTCGTCAGCCACTGTTCGGGATCATCATTGACGGTCCAGCCAGAGATCATTTCCTCTTCGGTATAGACGTTGTAGCTGTCCAGTAACTTGAGATGTTTACGCACATCATCGACATGATCGGGCAATAATTTGTCTTCTATATACTTTGTCACTCCTGTCGCCGCGCTGCCTGGCCCGGTCAGCGTGACAGTTCCTCGTGCGCCGATGCGAATGCCGTCTTGATAATACGTAGCAATGGCTTCAATCAGATTGGCCGATGAAAAGTGATTCTTTGAACCGGGAAATCTTCCCTCCGCCTGTTTTTCATTGACGACGTTCTGAATGACGCTGATAACACGGCTTTCATCCGACGCCGCGATACCCATTGCGTCCAGACGACGCTCGACCTCATACAGGCAGTCATAATTCAGACGGATCGCCTGCATGTAGGCCATGGTCATCCCGCTGCGCGGCTGCGCCAGAAAATGCGCGTTCATTTCCCCATTGCTCGCAAGACCTTTCGCGGTGCCCAGGCGAATGGCATCCTGCGGAACCGGGCTGTCCTGCGGGGCAATGAATATTCCGGACACGCCGGGCTTCTCACGGGCAAACGCTAGAAGTTTTTCTTTATCCTGTGCAGGAATTTTGTCGGTTCTGTCCTTGTAGCGAGACCGATCCCTGCCCGGCATCAACGAAGCATCCTCATTGAGCAGAAGCTGCAGCACGCCCACCTTCGCCTCTTCGCTGAACTGGCTGATGTCCACGCCGCCCAGCTTGTCGACAAACGGAGGCAGATAGTCCATGTCACTGTAGCGGCCGCCCTCCAGAAACCCGGCCTGCAACCTGACGACATCACTGGCTGCCGCGAGATTTCCGCGCAGGCCGATTTCCCGCTGATAGACATCCTGCAGGAAATGTCCGGCAAACTCGCGGCCAGCGTCACGCACTCGCAGATCATCACCGGCCATCGCCAGATGCGTATCCAGGCATTTCTGACGGAATGCCTCCAGCACCTTGCGGTCCTTGCCATATGCGCTGACCATTAACTGGATGCGGGCGTCATCCCTGCGTCCGGCCCACTGCGGCTGGTTGATGTAATCCGCCATCTGGAGCTTCAAGACGCGCGCGCGGTCTTCAATCATTTGTGCCAGCTGCGAAGGTTTGCTGACCTGATCTGCGCCGGACTCCATCGCATGCGCCCTGGCACTGTCGAGAATGACGCGGTTCATCTCGAAAGCCAGCAACGCATCGCTGTCGTACCAGAGATTGAATTGGTAATTCTCCGGGCCCAGCACGGCGCGCCAGATATTCATGTAGTCGCGCTGGATGTGACCGACTTCACTGCCGCCCACCCAGACGAAGTGCATGATTTTCGGAACGGTCCGAGCGACACCTGAAAATACTGAAACCGTTGCGCCAAGTCGCGACGCGTAGTTCTGAATACGCGCGTGCGCCCGCTCGATGACCGGTGATACCGGCCCCTTCATTCGCCCGGTCAACGATTCAAAGGTTTCGAGGAATAGTTTGACTGGCAACTGCTGTTCCACAGGCTGATTCGTTGCGGTGGCCAACTGATAATAGTGTTCGAGCGCCGCATATTCGGCGCTCGCCGAATACGCGGCAAATGCATTCTTTATATGACTGAATTCGGTCTTCGAAGGCAAACCAATTAAACTTTCAACATCCATGATGACAGATTCCATTCGATCAAAAACATTCAAACAGGCACAAACACACCTCCCTGCTCATATTGATCAGGAGGGCACTCGATAATTAATAAACTTCCTTGAAGCCGGGCCAGACTAGGATAAAAAAACAACCACCACAAACATAAAAACCTTCAAACTGTTTCCATCACAACATTCAAAACAATATAAATCCCGACACTTTAAAAACAGTCAGTATTTCGAAACAGATTCTCAACTTAAAAAACAAGGCCGCGAATATCAAGTTCGCGGCCTTGTTTGCGTACGGCAGGTATGCGAGCGCAAGCATCGGACGTCAGCCCACTGGCTTTTCACCGTACCAACGTGGGGTGTACACCCACTCGCCACCTTCGGCACGAGCAAAGGTGCAGGTCGTGGACGAACCGATCAGCACCATCGTGCGCATGTCCACCTGCTCCGGCGTCACTGCGCCGAGCGTCGTCACCCGCAACGTCTGCCCCGGCCGACCGATATCGCGGCCCAGCACCACTGGCGTTTGCGGTGTGCGGTGTTGCGCGACGATTTCCAGCGCTCGCCCCAGTTGCCACGGACGGGCGCGGGAGATCGGGTTGTAGAACGCCAGCGCCAGATCCGCTTCGGCGGCCAGATCCAGCCGTTTCTCAATGATCGACCACGGCTTGAGGTTGTCCGACAGCGACATCACGCAGAAGTCGTGACCCAACGGTGCACCGGCCTGAGCGGCGGTGGCGAGCGAGGCGGACACGCCCGGCAGAATTTCCAGATCGACGCTGTGCCACGCCGGGTCCGTCGACTCGTGCAACGCTTCGAGCACCGCCGCCGCCATGGCGAACACGCCCGGATCGCCGGAGGAAACGACGATCACCGATCGGCCCTGAGCGGCCAGCCTGAAGGCGTGACGGGCGCGCTGCATTTCTTCGCGGTTGTCGGTGCAATGCTGCACCTGATCAGCGCGGAACGGGCCGGCCATGCGCACGTAGGTTTCGTAACCCAGCACGTCGGTGGCCCGGGCCAGTTCGGCTTTTACCGCCGGCACCATCAGCTCGGCTGCACCTGGCCCGAGACCGATGACGGCCAGACGTCCGCGCGGACGGCCAACCTGCGAAACATCCAGCGGTTGTTCGGCCACGGCGATGGCGAGGTCATGGGATGTGGTGATGATCCGAGCGCCGGGGACTGCATCACGAGCCAGCTCACCGATGTCATTCGCCGGCGCCACAAAGCGCAGCGGCACCGCCAGTTCAAGCGCAGCCTCACGCAATGCCGGACTGGCCATCTGAACGTCCGCCGCCACCAGACAGGCCAGCGATTGAATCGCCACACCGGCCTGCTGCAACGCATCGCGAATCGCATCCGGCAGATCGGCCACATCGGCACCGACCGCCACCGCCACACTGCGTGGATAAATCAGCAACTCACTGGCGCTCGCTTCTCGGGCTGCGCTGCTGACATGAATCGAGCGCTGCGCCCGTGGATCTTCCGGCAGTTGCGCCTGCTCAAGCCACGGCGCAGCGCCGTCGATGCGCACGCTGTGGCCGGCGAGCAGGTCGGAGACAAAACGCTTGCCCTGCTCGAGATCGCCGAGGGCATAACCGCCGGGCGGGTTGAGCAGGCAGGTGCCGAAGCGCAACTCGCCGCTGGTGGTGATCGCCGCTGCCACTTCAAGCGCAGCCGCGATCTCGCGGGCCATGACATTCACCCCGCCGAGGCCACCGAGCAGCGGCACCACGGCACTGCCGTCCTCAGCCACGGCGAGCACCGGTGGCTCGTTGCCTTTCTCCAGTAGCAGCGGCGCCAGGGTGCGGATGACGATGCCGGCCGCGCACAGGGCAATGATCGGCGTGTCCTGTTGATACAGCGCGCGCAGGGTCGCGCCGAATTCGCTGTAAGTCAGGTCTGCGCCTTCGACACGTCCATTGAGCCCGTGAATCTTTGCGCCCGGATAGACCTGCTGAAGGCGACGGGCCGTAGCGAGCGCGCCCTGGCCGAGAATGACGATGGCCGGTGTGGAATGGTTCATCAGCCTTGCCACCGTTCGCCAGGAACAATGATCAGCGAGAAGTATGGCGACGACATCGGCTCGACCTCATCCAGCGGCACGATCTTCTGATTGGCCATGGTCGCGCGCTCGACATACAGCGCACGCTCGGCGAGACCCAGTTCCGCCAACACCTCGCGCACCTTCGGGAAGTTGCGCCCCAGCTTCATGATCACCGCCGCGTCGGCATCGGCCAGACGACGCTTGAGCTCGTCATGAGGCAGCACGCCGGACAACACCGACAGGCTCTGATTGCGATACACCAGCGGCGCGCCCAGCACCGAGGCGCCGCCGAGCATCGAGCAGACGCCCGGCACCACTTCGGCTTCATAGCGGCCGGCGAGACGATCGTGCAGGTACATGTAAGAGCCGTAGAAGAACGGATCACCTTCGCAGATCACCGCCACGTCGCGACCGGCATCCAGATGCGCGGCCACTTCCTCTGCCGCTTCATCGTAGAAGTCGCTGATCACTTGCTCGTAGGACAGCGGCGCCGGCAGCACTTCGGTGGTCACCGGGTACACCAGCGGCAGCAGGTTCTGCGCGTCCTGCAGATGCGCTTCGATGATGCCGAACGCGTTGCCCTTCTTGCCCTTGGCCACGAAGTACGCCACCACCGGCGATTCGCGCAGCAGGCGCAGGGCCTTGACGGTAATCAGTTCCGGATCACCGGGGCCGACGCCCAGGCCAATCAAACGTCCTTGAGCCTGCATCATTCGATCTCCGTGGCGAGGGCATTGACCGCAGCGGCAGCCATGGCGCTGCCGCCGAGGCGGCCCTGCATGATCACGAACGGCACGCCACGGCTGTTGGCAGCCAGCTCGGCCTTGGACTCGGCAGCGCCGACGAAGCCCACCGGGAAGCCGAGGATCAACGCCGGTTTCGGGGCGCCGGCATCGAGCATTTCCAGCAGATAGAACAGCGCGGTCGGCGCGTTGCCGATCACCACCACGCTGCCTTCCAGATGCGGACGCCACAGCTCCAGAGCGGCTGCCGAGCGGGTGTTGCCCAGCTCGCGCGCCAGCCCCGGCACGCTGTCATCGCGCAAGGTGCAGATCACTTGGTTGTTGGCCGGCAGGCGCGCACGGGTCACGCCCTCGGAAACCATCCGCGCATCGCACAGGATCGGCGCACCGGCGGCCAGCGCATCGCGCCCGGCCTTGCCCGCGCCTTCGGAAAACTGAAGCCCGTCGATCGCCTCGACCATGCCGCAGGCGTGGATCACCCGCACCGCGAGTTTTTCCAGGTCGGCCGGAATGCGCGCGAGGTTGGCCTCGCTGCGAATGATCGCGAAGGAGTTGCGATAGATCTCCTGACCGTCGCGGATGTAATCAAGCATCAAGGGGGCTCCGTGAGCGGGCGGCGAGCAGGGTCGCGACCGCTTCGATAGTAAGGTTGTGAGCGTGCAGTGCGCCGAAACCCGGCAGCGCTGCATCGCGAAAATAGAGATCGTAGTGACCGGGGCCGACCGCCAGCAGCGTCACCCCAGCCCGATGCGCGGCGGCGCAAGAGCGAGGGCAGCCGGACAGGTGCACATCCACGGCGTGGGGCAACAGCGCAGCCAGCAGGCGGGCATCGTGTTTGGTGTCGGCCAGGCCTTTGCCGCAACCGTTGGCACCGGTGCAGGCGATCAGGCGCGCCAAAGGATCTTCGACACGGGTCAGCAGGTTCAGCGTATCCAATTCGTCGAGCACTTGAACCGCATCGGTTTCCCGCACATTAGGCAGCAACAGACTCTGCCAAGGGGTGAAACGCAGGCTGCCGTCGCCGAAGGTTCTGGCCAATTGCGCAACACCACGCAGCGTATCCGGGTCGAGGCGACCGAGCGCCGGTGCGGCACCGACATAGACCTGACCGGGCAACTGCTGAGCGTGGATGCCGAGGTGCAAACCCACTGATCCGGCTTCGCGCTGCCAATCTCTGGCAGCCTGGAGGTTGATCCGCTGACCGAGCACTTCCAGAAACTTCGGCGCCGGGCATTCTTCCAGCAGATGGCGCATCCGGGCCTGATCCGGCCGGGCCAGCTCGAGGAACAACTCCAACACCGCCACCACCAGCGCATGGCCGTCGGCAAGCGCTACGGCAGCCAGCGGTCGATCCGTCGGGCAACCCGCCAGGCCGAACGCCAACAGCGTGTCGTCGCACTCCTGGTACGCCGACAACCACAGATCATGGGGGTGTTCGAGCATCGCCAGCGCTTCTCCGCCATCCAGTTGCACGGCGAACTTGGCGCTCAGCTCATGGAAACGCGGATGGCTTTGCAGGGTCTCGAGGATCTGCCCGGACAATGGCCGAGTATCGAAGCGCATCTGCCGGTCAATACCGGCAGCCGGGCTGAGCATCAGGTTGCGCACATCATCGCCGGCTGCGGTTCGCGGCCCGAGACCGGCGGCCAGCAGGCTGTCGATCAGCGCGGCGGATTGCTCGCCGATCCCGCGTATCTGCAGATTGCCCCGGTTGGTCGCCTCGATCGCCCCGCCGGCAAAGCGCTCGGCAGCGTTGGCCAGCGCATCGGCCTGACCGGCCGTGATCGAACCACCGTCAAGCTTGATCCGGCAGATCCCGCCATCCAGCGCCTGGACGATACGCAGCAACCCCGGACAGGCCGAGGGGCGTATGGCGTTGGACATCGGGCGTTCGTTCAAGGGCTGACCGGCTGACAGGCAGTGCTGTGATGGGCGAAAGGTCGCCATTATGCCTGCTTTGCCTGACTGCATGAAAAGTCTGCCCGTCGGACAGCCGATCATGTTGCATCTTCTACCGCCACCGCTGGAGCTTGTCGCCAACTCTCAGGCTAACGCGATGATCTGCTCCTGGCGCCGCTCCCCCAATAACTCAATCACTTTGGCCCGGGAAAAGACGTAATCTTCGGGATCGATCAGTGCCCTGTAACCATCGATGGATACGTTACCCCGCACGTTTGCGGTATTGAATCGATGGCACCAGAGATTGCCTTCAATGACTTCATCAACTTCGAACGCGATGAAGACTGTCGACACCCCCAGCCCCCGAGTCAGAAGACTGAGTCCGAACCGCACCCACCGGCCCTCATGCAACGCGTTCTCGAAAAGAACGCCCGTTGCCGGCGTCGGCGATGCCTCGCTCAACAGCGAATCCAGGCTGAGATCCACGACTTCATCGGTCGCGGCGGGAACCCACTGATAAAGGATCCGCCGGGTCAACTCGGCGAGAGTAAAACTGCGCGGCATCGGCACAGGCAGGCTGGCTTGCGGGTTATCCAGCAACATTGCACCGGTGACTCTCAGTGCGATCCTGTTGGCCTGATTCCATGCATCGACCTGGGCAAAGTCAGGACATTTGCGAGAAGCGACCAGTTGAGCATAAAGCAGTGCATCCAGACCATCGCACCGGTCCGACGCCAACAACTCATCCGCGACCAACACCACCGTACCGGCGCATACGAAGGTCTTGAAACCAACACCTGCATTCATCGAAAACTCCTTTTAAGAAAGCCAGAGGACCGGGCCTCTGGCTTCAATGAACATCAGGCCTGGCCAAACTCGTAGCTGAGCGCTTTTTCACGCTGCTCGGTCAATGCCCTGACAATCAATGGCTCGACCAGCAAGTAGTCCTCTTCGTCCATGGTCATGGTGGCGGAGCCGTTGTAGATGCTGACGCTGGATGTCGCCCACTCGACAAACAGCACCTTGGTCGGTTGCGCCGCGGCAAAATACTGAACCGCAGCGATGGCCATCGTGATGGTGCCGTCTTTGTTTTCCAGGGCACTCGACATACAGAAGTTGCCGCCCTCGGCTTTTTTAACGTTGCGTTCAAAAAGTCCCAGCGCTTCAGGGACATCTTTCAGCGCTTCAATCGTGGAGTCCGCCACATCCTTGAGCACCTTCAAGGCCGCCGCCCCCTGCCCCACCGCCGAAGACACCGCAGTATGGAGGATGTTGAGTGCAACATTGTCCATGGTCAGTTTCTGGGAAGTTGCATTGTAGCGATTGTAAGGCTGGTTGAAGGCAAACCAGCCCCCTACTTTCATGAGCTTCATGAATTCATCGTAGCGTTTCTCCTTCTGGCTGGCGGAAGGGTATTTGGTCAAGGCAACCAGATCAGCGTACATATAGGTATTTTTCACAATGCGTTTGCTGCGTCTGGACATACTTTCATCGAAACCGGCGATGCCTGTGCCCATGATGGCGGCGTTAAGTTCATCCTTGTCGATTGGCAAACTGGCATTCAGCGACAACTTCGCAGAGCGAGGAACGGGCTGTGCGGCGATCAGCTGGTTACACTCTTCGATCAAAGCAATACGTTGAGCTGCGGACAAGGTCTCACCAACCACTTCGTCATTCTTAGCAATTACTTCATTCATTATGCACATTCCTTTAAATTAAAAACGCCTCCGTGGCGCACACTCAAACTAACTTCCACTCCACCAACACGCAACTTTCACTGCATTCAATTTATTTCAACACAGACAAAAAAACCGAACTCACTGACTCAGTGCAAACTCATTACGCCGCATATCGCGGACCAGTTCAGTCAACTCTGCTCGCCGGGCACTCATGTTTTTCGGCGTATTCATGAACCGCCGCGCATAGACTTCCAGTTGCGACCTGGAATATTCGACATCCCAGAACAAATACCTCTTCGTCCACTGGGCGTCGAGCAACCCGACATGACTGATCACTATTTCAAGATGTTTATAGTAATTGTAATAGGCCGGTGAAAATACAAAGTCATTCCATTCCCGGACACTGTCCGCAAACAAATCAAAACCCGCCGGATTGTGTTCCAGCAACTGGAAGGTTTTTTTCATCTGCTGTCGCCTTCCACTACTCAGCAGCCGTTCCATCGATTTTGACCAGGCATCCAGAAAGTCGCCCTCAAACTCCCGACCGGCAACCCGCACCGGTTCACCCAGCTCCCAGCCAAGCTGCTGAAGCGATGCGGAGTAATATTCGAACCAGAAGCCCGGAGCCTGTCTTCTGTTCACGCGCTGGTCGGCCTGATACTCGGCCCAGCGCATGCTGTCTTTGATAAAACGTTCATCTTCACGGCTCACTCCGGAAAAAAAAGTGAGCAAGCTATTTCCCGCGACAACCGAGCTGCTTTCTTCGGCAATGTCAGCGACTTGTGGCAAAACATTATCAAGCATTTCCATGCGTCATTAATTCCCTTATAAAAATCACTATCCAGAACAACAAGTCATCTCTAACAAACCCATACCAACTACAAACAAAACTTATCAACAAAAAAACAACCTGAGAAAAAACAACATAAACATTAGATGTCTTCCAGGCTGTTCAAAATGCGCAGCAGTCATTTCGCGGGAGTCGCGTTATCATGTCGCCCACTGACGATGAACAAGTAATGAGGAATGGCATGACCCCTTGGCTGACGGTTGTAGGCATTGCCGAAGACGGCTTCAAAGGTCTTGGCAAAAATGCCCGGCGCGCCTTGATGAGCGCCTCGCGGATCATCGGCGGTCAGCGTCAGCTGGATCTGTTGCCGGTGTGCATCCGTGGCGAGCGCCAGTTGTGGCCGAGCCCGTTTTCCCTGGCCCCGGTGCTCGAGCGTCGCGGCGAAGCGGTGTGTGTGCTGGCCAGCGGTGATCCGATGTTCTACGGCGTTGGCGCGAGCCTGGCGCGGCAGGTGCCGGGGGCCGAGATGCTGGTCCTGCCGGCCCCGTCGTCCTGCTCGCTGGCGGCGGCCCGACTGGGCTGGCCGTTGCAGGACGTCAGCGTGCTGTCGCTGGTGGCTCGCCCGCTGGCGGCTCTCAATGCACAACTGTTTGGCGGCGTGCGCCTGTTGTTGCTGAGCAATGACGGCCAGAGCCCGGCCGCCGTTGCGGCATTGCTGCGCGAGCGCGGCTTCGGCGCCAGTCGCCTGAGCGTCCTGGAGCATCTGGGTGGCAGCGCCGAACGCCGGATCGACGGCACCGCCAACGACTGGAACGATCCGCGCATTGCCGACCTCAATGTGATCGCCATCGAATGCCTCGCAGATCCAGACACTCCGCGCCTGTCGCGCCTCGCCGGGCTGCCGGACTCGGCCTTCCGGCACGACGGCCAACTGACCAAGCGTGACGTGCGCGCCATCACCCTCGCCCGCCTCGCCCCGACACCGGGCGAACTGCTGTGGGACGTCGGCGCCGGCAGCGGCTCGATCGGCATCGAGTGGATGCGCGCGCACCCGAGCTGTCGCGCACTGGCCATCGAGGCTGACGATGGTCGCCAGCAGCTGATCGAACACAACCGCGATGCGCTGGGTGTTCCCGGCCTGCAATTGATTCGCGGCAGTGCGCCGCAGGCGCTCATCGGGCTGGAACGTCCGGACGCGATTTTCATCGGCGGCGGCGTGACCCGCGAAGGCGTGCTCGACACTTGCTGGGAACAACTAAAGCCCGGTGGCCGACTGGTCGCCAACGCCGTGACCCTGCAAAGCGAAATGACCTTGATGAGCTGGCGCGAACAGCACGGCGGCGAGCTGACCCGCATCCACATCGCCCAGGCACAGCCGCTGGGCGAGTTCGATACCTGGCGCCAGGCGCTGCCGATCACCCTGCTCGATCTGGTCAAACCCCTCGATGCGTGACGAAACTGCCGAACAACCCGCGCCCCTGCGCAGCGGCCTGACCACCGGCAGCTGCGCCACAGCGACCAGCCTCGCCGCGGCTCGCCTGCTGCTCGGCGGAGTGGTGGCGGACGCGGTGCAGATCGTGTTGCCCAAGGGCAAGCAGGTGCAGATGCGACTGGAGTTCTGCCGACTGACCGAAGACGGCGCGGAAGCCGGAACGATCAAGGATGCGGGCGATGATCCGGACGTGACTCACGGCGCCCTGCTCTACTCCCGTGTGCAACTGATCGACGAGCCGGGAATTCGCTTCATTGCCGGTAAAGGTGTCGGCACCGTCACCCGCCCGGGACTGGTGCTGGCCGTCGGCGAACCGGCGATCAACCCGGTGCCGCGCAAGATGATCAGCGATCACCTGACGCTGCTCGCCGAAGAAACCGGCTATCGCGGCGGCTTCGCGGTGACGGTGAATGTCGAGGGCGGCGAAGCTTTGGCATTGAAAACCATGAACCCGCGCCTGGGGATTCTCGGCGGGCTGTCGATCCTCGGCACCAGCGGCATCGTCCGGCCGTTTTCCTGCGCGGCGTACATCGCTTCGATCCACCAAGGCATCGACGTGGCGAAAACCAACGGCTTCCTGCACATCGCCGCCTGCACCGGCAACGCCAGCGAAGACACCATGCGCCGGGTCTACAACCTGCCGGAAATTGCCCTGATCGAAATGGGCGACTTCGTCGGCGCGGTGCTCAAGCACCTGCGCAAAGTACCTGTGGATAAACTCAGCCTGTGCGGCGGCTTCGGCAAGATCAGCAAACTCGCAGCCGGGCACATGGACCTGCACTCGCGTCATTCGAGCATCGACCTGCCGCAACTGGCCGAATGGGCGGCGGCGATTGGCGCCGACGATGCGCTGCAGCAAGCCATACGCGGGGCGAACACCAGTCAGCAGGCGTTGGCGATGGCCAGTGCGGCGGGTGTTGCCCTGGGTGATGAAGTTTGCCGCCATGCTCTGGAATTCGCCCGCAGCGTGGTGCCGGCTCAGGTGCAGGTCGAAGTGTTTGCGATTGATCGTCAGGGCGGCATCGTCGGCCATGCGGGAGCTTTTGTATGAAACGGATTCTGTTGCTCGGCGGCGTGACTGAAGCGCTGGCCATCGCGCGCACTCTGGGGCCAGAACACATTTACAGCCTGGCCGGCGTCGGCCGGGTGCCGACCGATCTGACGTGTCAGGTGCGCGTCGGCGGCTACGGTGGCGCCGAAGGTCTGGCGCAGTTCATTCTCGACGAAGGCATCACACTTTTGCTCGACGCGACCCATCCCTACGCCGCACAGATCAGCCACAACGCCGCCACTGCTGCGCAACTCACCGGCATCCCCTGCTGGGCCCTGCGCCGCCCGGCGTGGCAACCGCAACGGGGCGATGACTGGCGCGAAGTCGCCGACTGGGCCGAACTGATCACCGCCCTCGAACCCTTCCGCCGCCCACTGTTCACCCTTGGCCGCGAACCGCTGCAACACCTCGATGAAATCCCCGCGCACCAGTTCTGGACCCTGCGCGCCCTCGACGTCTACCCCGGCAACGAACGCTGCGAAGTCATCGGCGCCCGTGGACCGTTTCTGCTGGAGGACGAGCGAGCGCTGTTCGAACGCCGGCAGATCGACGTGCTGATCAGCAAGAACAGCGGCAGCACCGCAACCGAGCCGAAACTGGACGTGGCGCGGGAGCTTGGGGTGCCGGTGATGGTGTTGAAGCGGCCGGTGTTGGCGGGGGTTGATCGGGAGTTCAAGAGTACGTCTGAAGTCCTGGAAGCCCTCTCTACGTCAGATAATTCCTGATTTCGAGCTAATCCTTGATTTGACCGGCAGAATTTCAGGAACCAGCCGACTGTTCGCCCCTGCCACCTCACGCCAAGATTTCGATTCCTTTAATCCACACAGATTTGCAGCGAGCAAATTCTTGAAGCGCACTGCTGCCTTCAAGAAAAATGCGGCTTGTCAGCCTGTATCCCAAGGAATACGATTTCGACATGATCGAATTTGAACGATCCCCTGCATTTGCCGATTGGCTCGACTCGATGAAAGACACCAACGGCAAAGCTCGCATCATCGCCAGAATTCGAGGTGCAGAGCATGGAAATATGGGTGATTGCGAGTTCGTTGGCAGTGCCGTTTATGAAATGCGCGTTCATTACGGTCCCGGCTACAGGATGTACTTCACACGTAAAGGTAACGTGATTTATCTGCTACTGCTGGGGGGCGACAAGTCGACACAAAAACGAGATATCAAACGCGCCATCCGGATGGCGCAAAGCATCGGTAATGAGGAGTAAGTCATGACCGAAAAATTCACCCGCTTCGACGCTGCAGAGTTTCTTAAAACGCCGGAGGAAATGGCGGCTTACCTGGACGCCTGTTTTGACGAAGATGCTGGCGATGGCGTTCTCATCCGTGCAGCGCTTAATGACATTGCCCGCGCCCAAGGCATGACTCAGGTTGCGCGGGATGCAGGTCTGGGTCGTGAAAGCCTTTATAAAGCGCTGAGCAGCACTGGAAATCCGGAATTCGCGACTATCATGAAAGTCATGAAGGCGCTGGGTTTGCGGCTGCATGCCGTAGCAGGCTGAATCCTCTGCGACACCAAACCGCACGACGCTTTTTTACTTATCGGCCCTGATCAGGCTAAATAGCCGCGCCTGATCGCCCACCCTACGGATCTGTCCCATGAACCGACACCGGCTCGCATTTGCCTGGATCGCCTGCTTTGCAGTGCTGTTCAACATGCTCGCCATGCCGTTGACGGGTGCGATGGCGCAGGCGGCGCAAACGCCGGCCGAGCAGTTGCTGTGGAGCAGTTTCTGCACCGGCAGCGGGACGAAGATGGTGGCGATCGACATCGGCAGCCTCGATCAGAAGGCGCCGCAAAACGGTGACCATCATTCGACCATGCAGCATTGCTGGTGCTGTTCCGGATCGGCGCCGGTGGTGGCGTTGCCGGGGCATTCGCCGCAGCTGTATTTCGCTCAATACGAAAGCAATCGCAGCGTGGCGCCCGCCGTGCTGCAGACTCCGACACCGCGCCAGCAATGGCCGAGCCTCAATCCCCGCGCCTCTCCTCTGGTTTGATTTGTTCCCGCATTTGACCTGCGTTTCAAATCGTTCTGGAGAACTGCCATGTTGAACAAACTCATCGTCATCGCTGCGCTGTTGCTGCCTGCGTGCTTCGCCCATGCCCACGAATACAAGGCCGGCGAGCTGGAGATCGCCCACCCGTGGTCGCAGGAACTGCCGCCGAACGCGCCGACCGTTGCCGCGTATTTCATCATTCACAACGGCGGCAAAACCGCTGACCGTCTGCTCAGCGTCGACTCGCCCATCGCCCCGACAGCGGAATTGCACGAGCACGTGATGCAGGGCGATCTGATGAAGATGCAACAGGTGCCGAACGTGGCCATCCCGGCCGGTGGAAACGTGACCTTCGCGCCGATGGCCTATCACGTGATGCTGATGAATCCGACCGACCGCAGTCTGTTGACCGATGGCAAGCGCTTCCCGCTGACCCTGCACTTTGAAAAGGCCGGTGACGTGACCGTCGAAGTCGCCGTGCAGAAAAAGCCGCCGGAAGCCACGCAAGCCCACGCGCACGCCCAGTAACCGTTCCGGCAGACTCCGCCCATGCGCCCCCTGAGCGCCAGGCCCTCCCTGCAACGCCGTCAGACTGAACACCTGACCCGCGGCAGCTGGATCGCCCTGTTCGCCATGTTGATGATCTTCATCGGCCCGCTGATTTCCCAGTCGATGCCGATGGATCAGCACGCCTCGACCTCCATGCCAATGAGCATGGACATGTCGATGGACATGCCGGGTATGGACCATTCCGGGCACGGTGCACAGCCCTCGGCGCAACACTGTCCGCCGCAATCCTCGCACCACGTGCTGTGGGAAAAGTGCGGCTATTGCAGCCTGCTGTTCAATTGCCCGGCGCTGACCGGCGGCGGCAGCTTCGCCACCTTCAGCATTCCACTGGTCAACACCTTCACCCCACCCTCCCCGCGCCTGGGCCACGCCCGGCAGACCTTCTTCCCCGGCGCCCGCACCCGCGCCCCGCCCGTCGCAGCGTAAACACCCACCTCTGATTGCACACGGTTGAGAAGACAGCCTCAGGCTGCCGGCCGCGTCGTTTACGACTGTTTGATGGAAATTGTCATGTCCAGGTTTTCTGCTGTCCCACGCCCGGGTTCTGCCCCGGCGTCCTTTGCCCTGAACGAATCCCGCGTTCGTTTCAGGCACGCTACCGCCGTCCTTTGCGGCGTCCTGCTGTCCCCGCTGGTCCACGCCGACGAACACGCCGGCCATGCTGACGAACTGAGCCCGACGGTGATCACCGCCATCGCCCCGAGCTCGCCGCTGACCATCGTCACCAACCCGAAAGACCCGCGCCAACCGGTGCCGGCCAGCGACGGCGGCGACTACCTGAAGACCATTCCCGGCTTCGCCTTGGTGCGCAACGGCGGCACCAACGGTGATCCGGTGCTGCGCGGGATGTTCGGTTCGCGCCTGAACATCCTCACCAACGGCAGCATGATGCTCGGCGCCTGCCCCGGCCGGATGGACGCGCCGACCTCGTACATCTCGCCCGAGACCTACGACAAACTCACCGTGATCAAGGGCCCGCAAACCGTGCTCTACGGACCGGGCGCCTCGGCCGGCACGATCCTGTTCGACCGCGAGCCGGAAAGTTTCGGCGAACTCGGCACCCGCGTGAACGCCAGCGTGCTGGCCGGCTCCCACGGGCGCTTCGACAAGGTCGTCGATGCGGCGGCCGGCGGCTCGCTGGGCTACGTGCGGGTGATCGGCAACACCGCGCATTCCGACGACTACCGCGACGGCAACAACGACATCGTTGCCTCGCGTTATGACAAGTGGAACGGCGACGTGGCGCTGGGTTGGACCCCGGACGCCGACACCCTGATCGAACTCACCGCCGGCAAGGGCGACGGCGAAGCGCGCTACGCCGGACGCGGCATGGACGGCTCGCAATTCCTGCGCGAAAGCCTCGGCCTACGCTTTGAGAAGTCCAACATCACCGATGTGCTGGAGAAGCTCGAAGCGCAGGTCTACTACAACTACGCCGACCACGTGATGGACAACTACACCCTGCGCACGCCGTCCGGCACCGGGATGATGGCCGGTCCCATGGCGTCCAACGTCGACCGCCGCACCCTCGGCGCCCGGATCAAGGCCACCTGGCGCTGGGCCGATATCCAGCTGATCACCGGCCTCGACGCGCAGACCAACGAACACCGGCAGCGCAGCGGCATGGGCATCGATACCTACAAGGATCAGCCGTACACCAAGGACGCCGACTTCCATAACTACGGGGTGTTCAGCGAAATGACCTGGTACGCCGCCGACCGCGACCGGCTGATCACCGGCGCCCGGGTCGACCGTGCCTCGGCCAGGGATTTCCGGCAGACCACCGGTTCGGGAATGATGTCGCGCCCGAACCCGACTGCCGGCGATACCCGCGCCGACACCCTGCCGAGCGGTTTCATCCGTTACGAGCATGACCTGGCCGACAGCCCGACCACGCTCTACGCCGGCCTCGGCCACGCGCAACGTTTTCCGGATTACTGGGAGCTGTTTTCGCCCAAATCCGGCCCGGCGGGTTCGGTCAACGCATTCGATTCGATCAAGCCGGAAAAGACTACTCAGTTCGACTTCGGCGTGAACTACAAGAGCGCCGAGCTTGAAGCCTGGGCCTCCGGTTACATCGGCCAGGTGCGCGATTACATCCTGTTCGACTACACCCCGACGATGATGGGCATGAGCACCTCCCGCGCCGAGAACATCGACGCGCGGATCATGGGCGGTGAACTCGGTGCCGCCTACAAACTCACCGACAACTGGAAAGCCGATGCGACCCTGGCCTACGCCTGGGGCAAGAACAGCAGCGACGGCAAGGCCCTGCCGCAAATGCCGCCGCTGGATGCACGTTTCGGCCTGACCTACAGCGAAGACAACTGGAGCGCCGGCGCACTGTGGAGGGTGGTCGCCGCGCAAAACCGTATCGACCAGAACAAGGGCAACGTGGTCGGCAAGGATTACGACAAGAGTTCAGGCTTCGGCGTGTTCTCGCTCAACGGCGCCTACCGGATCAACAAACACTGGAAGGTCAGTACCGGCGTCGACAACCTGTTCGGCAAGGCTTACGCCGAACACCTCAACCTGGCGGGCAACGCCGGGTTCGGCTATCCGGCCAACGACCCGCAAGCCATCAACGAGCCGGGGCGCACGCTCTGGACCAAGGTGGACATGAGTTTCTAACCCTCAAGGGCGCTCGCTCCCTTCAGGGAGCGGGCGGCAACAGACAACTAGAAGATCCAAGCCAAGCGGAGCACACGTGATGAAACAGCCCAAACCGAATTTCTACAACCTGGCCTGGCGTTGGCATTTCTATGCCGGATTGTTCGTCGCGCCATTCATGGTGATGCTGGCCCTGACCGGCATCATTTACCTGTTCAAGCCGCAACTCGATTCGCTGATGTACAGCAGCCTGCTGAACGTCCCCGCCGGGCATCACACCGTGCCGGCCGACGACCTGCTGCAAAAGGTCAGAAGCGCTTATCCACAAGGCCAGGTCACCCAGTACCTGCCGCCGGTGAATGCCGAGCGCAGCGCGCAGTTTGTCGTGGCCAATGCCAGCCATGAGCTGAACGTGTTCGTCGATCCGTACCACGGCGACATCCTTGGCGAGCAGGATGCCAGGCAGAACCTGCAAGCCATCGCCCGGGCGATTCACGGCGAACTGATGATCGGCACCGTCGGTGACCGACTGATCGAAATGGCCGCCGGCTGGGGCGTGGTGCTGGTGGTGTCCGGGGTTTTCCTGTGGTGGCCGCGAGGTCAGGCAGCGGGAATTTTGTGGCCACGCCTGAGCAGTCGCGGCCGCGTGCTGTGGCGTGATTTGCATGCCGTTACCGGATTCTGGGGCGCCGCGTTGCTGCTGGTGATGCTGCTCAGCGGCATGACCTGGACCGGTTTCTGGGGCAAGCAGTACGCGCAGGTGTGGAACGTGTTCCCGGCGGCGATGTGGGACAACGTGCCGACTTCCGACGTCGAGGCCGGCAGCCTCAACAACGCCGCGCGCCAGACCGTACCGTGGGCGATGGAAAACACCCCGATGCCGATGTCCGGCGACCACGCCGAACACATGGCCCACGGCGGCATGCAACACGGCCCCGCTGCACCGACCATCCGCCTGCAGGACGTGCAGAACATCGCCATCGAGCGCAAGGTCGAGCCGGGCTACAGCATCACAATGCCGACCACCGCCACCGGCGTGTTCACCATCGCCGTGTTCGCCGACGACCCACGCAACGACGCGACACTGCACATCGATCAGTACACCGGCAAGGTGTTGGCCGACGTGCGCTTCGAGCAGTACGGCGCTGTTGCCCGCGCCACCGAGATCGGCGTGATGCTCCACGAAGGCAAGATGTTCGGCACCTTCAACCAGATCATCGTGCTGCTGATCTGCCTGATGATTCTGCTCAGCGCCGTCAGCGGCGTGGTGATCTGGTGGAAGCGTCGGCCACAGGGCAAGTTCGGCGTGCCGCCGCTGCGCCACGATCTGCCGAAGTGGAAAACCGGGGTGGCGATCATGCTCGTGCTGGCGGTGGTGTTTCCGCTGGTGGGGGCTTCGCTGGTAGTGGTGTGGTTGCTGGATCGGCTGCTGTTGTCGCGTCTGGGCCGGCAAACTGAATCTGCCTCAACTTCATCGTGAATCTCGCGAGATGCGCGATCCAGACAGATCTTTAAACTGCCGGGGCTTAAACTCCGGCAATTTTTAGTGTTACTGTATAACGCAAATTTGCTGCTCTGCCCGCAGCCATGCACTGTCATGAGGCTGCGGGCTTTTCTTTTGAAGAAGTGATTCACCGTCCCGATGAACAAGTACCTCTTGTCCAGCCTCTGTCTGTTCGCCTTGAACAACAGCGCCCACGCCGACAACGCCCAGCTGACGCTGCCCACCGGCACCATCACCGCCCTGGCCAATGACGACCGGACCGTCAACCTGAGCACGCCAACCAGCGCCGGCTCGCGTCTGAACCTCAGCGCCATGGAAACCCCGGCCAGTGTCGAAAGCCTGAGCGGCGAACAAGTCCGCGCCCGTGGCGACCGCAGCGTGCAGGACGCGGTGTCGCGCAGCACCGGCATCAGCCGCACCGGCACGCCGGGCGATGGCGGCACCTCGTTGCAGGCCCGGGGTTTTACCGGGCAGAGTTCGGTGATGCAGCTGTATGACGGCAACCGCATGTACACCGGCATGGGCACCGTGACGTTTCCGGTCGACACCTGGTCGGTGGAGCGCGTCGACGTGCTGCGCGGCCCGGCCTCGGTGCTGTATGGCGAAGGCGCGACCGGCGCGGTGGTCAACGTGATCCCGAAAAAGCCGTTCGAAGGCGAAATCGAAAACCACGTGCGCGTCGGTTATGGCTCGTTTGATAGTCAGCAGCAGGCGTTCGACAGCGGCGGTTCGCTGACCGACACCCTGAGCTATCGCCTCAACCTCAACCGCCTGCGCAGCAACGGCTGGGTCGATCGCGGTGATTCGTCCAGCGACTTCATCAGTGCCGCCCTGCGCTGGCAGGCGACCGACGACCTGACTTTCACCCTCGCTCACGATTACGGCGATCAACACCCACAGAACTACTTCGGCACGCCACTGATCAACGGCCAGTTGAAGGACAGCCTGCGCAACCAGAACTACAACGTGCGAGACGACAAACAGCACTACAACGATCAATGGACGCGCCTGACCAGCGACTGGCAGATCAACGATGCAGTCAGCGCCAGCAACGAGCTGTACTACCTCAAGGCCCAACGCCGTTGGCAGAACGCCGAAAACTACAACTTCGACGCTGACCGTCAGCAGTTCAGCCGCAGCGGCTACTTCGGCATCGGCCACAAACAGGAACAGGTCGGCGACCGCCAGACCTTCACCTTCAAGCATTCGCTGTTCGGCCTCGACAGCCAGACCGTGACCGGTGTCGACTACAACCGTATTCGCTTTCAGCTCGACAGCAACTCGCCATTCAACGACGTATTGCCGAACGGCCAGCCGCTGGATCGCTATCACCCGCAGACCGGTTATTTCGAGAGCGCCGATCCGTATCGCGATCAGTTCGACAGCACCACCAGACAGATGTCGGTGTTCGCCGAAAACCGTACGCAGCTGAGCGAACGCTGGTCGCTGGTGACCGGTGTGCGCCGCGACTACGTGCACGTGGATCGCAACAACCTGGTCGACGGCAGCCAGAGCGACAAGACCTTGACCGGCAACAACTGGAAGGCCGGCCTGGTGTTCGCGCTGACCCAGGACACCTCGTTCTACGGTCAGGTCGCCACCAGCACCGATGGCATCGGCGGTTTGATTTCCCTGAGCCCGAGTCAGCAGCAATATGACCTGTCCACCGCGCGGCAAACCGAGATCGGCCTGAAGCAGCTGTTCTGGGATCAGCGTGGCGAGTTCACGCTGGCGGCGTATCGCATCGTCAAGAAGAAGCTGCTGACCGACGATCCGGGCAACCCGACGCTCAAGCAGCAGGTCGGCCAGCAGTCGTCGAACGGCCTGGAAGCGAGCCTCGATCTGCAACTGCCGAACGCCTGGCAACTGCAGGCCAACGCCGCCATCGTCAAAGCCAAGTACGACGATTTCGAAGAAGTGGTCGGCGGCGTGCCCGTGTCGCGCAACGGCAATCGCCCGGTGGACGTGCCACGGCGCACCGCCAATCTGTGGTTGAGCAAGGCGCTGACCGATGACCTGAAAGCCGGCGCCGGTGTGCGTTATGTCGATGCGCGCTACGCCGACATGGCCAACCGCAACGAGCTGCCGAGCTACACCGTGGTCGATGCAACGCTGTCGTGGAAAGCCCTGCGCAACACCACGCTGGGGTTGCAGGTGAACAATCTGTTTGACCGGACGTACGCGCAAAGCCAATACAATGAGGGCCAGCAGTGGATTCTGGGTGAGCCTCGTTCGTTCTTTGTCACCGCTGACTACACCTTCTAGAACAGGAACGAAATGAGCTCACTGTCCCTCACCGATCTCGCCTGGACACCTCTGGGCCACGGCCATTGCCATCACCAGTTCCAGCTGCGTGACGCCTCGCTGCAAGTGGCCGCCGGGGAGTTCGTCGGGCTGATCGGTCCCAACGGCAGCGGCAAGACCAGCCTGTTGCGCTGCGCCTATCGCTTCAGCCAGCCGGAACACGGTGAGGTCAGACTCGATCACCACAACGTGTGGAAACAATCCTCGCGCTGGTGCGCGCAACGCATCGCCGTGGTCTTGCAGGAGTTCCCCGACGCCTTCGGCCTGACCGTCGAAGAAGTGGTCGCCATGGGCCGCACGCCGCACAAAGGCCTGTTCGACGGCGACACGCTGGACGATCGCCATCTCGCCACCCAGGCCCTCAAATCCGTGGGCCTCGATGGCTTCGAAGATCACGCGTTCGCCACGCTGTCGGGGGGTGAAAAACAGCGCGTCATACTCGCCCGGGCCCTGACCCAACAACCGCAACTGCTGATCCTCGACGAGCCGACCAACCACCTCGACCCGCGCTATCAGCTGGAGCTGCTGCAACTGGTCAAGCGCTTGCAGATCGGCACGTTGGCGAGCATCCACGACCTGAACCTGGCTGCCGCGTTCTGCGACCGGTTGTATGTGATCAACCACGGCCGGATCGTCGCCAGCGGCACGCCGCAACAAGTCCTGACCGTCGAACTGCTGCGCGACGTGTTCGGCGTCGAAGCATTGATCGATTCCCACCCCCTCCACGGCTACCCGCGAATCACCTGGATAACCCGACCATGACTGTGCGCTCCCTGCTTTGCCTCGCTCTGTTGCTGGGCACCACCCAAGCCTTTGCCGAGGCCACGAAGTACCCGCTGACGATCCAGAGCTGCAATCGCGAAGTGACCTTCAAGCAAGCGCCGAAACACGCGGTCAGCCACGACATCAACATGACCCAGATGATGCTCGCCCTCGGCCTCAAGCCGAAAATGGCCGGCTACAGCGGCGTCAGTGGCTGGAAATCGGTGACGCCTGAAATGCAGTCGCTGCTCGACGGTCTGCCGGAGCTGGCAGCCAAGTACCCGTCGGTGGAAACGTTACTCAACGCCAACGTCGATTTCTTCTTCGCCGGCTGGGATTACGGCATGCGCGTCGGCGGCGATCTCACGCCGCAGACCCTGCAACCGCTGGGCATCAATGTGTATGAACTGACCGAGTCTTGCGCCTTCGTGATGAAGCGCCCGGCCGCGACGCTGGACGACACCTACAACGACCTGCGCAACCTCGGAAAGATTTTCGACGTGCAGGACCGTGCCAACGCATTGATCGCCGACATGCAAAGTCAGGTCGCCGAAGTCCGCAAAGACCTGCCCGCCGAAAAACCTCGGGTGTTCCTGTACGACAGCGGCGAAGACCGCGCCATGACCTCCGGCCGCCTCGGCATGCCGCAAGCGCTGATCGACGCCGCCGGCGGGCGCAACGTTCTCGATGACGTCGAAGCGAGCTGGACCCGGGTCAACTGGGAAACCGTGGTCGAGCGTAATCCACAGGTGATCGTGATCGTCGACTACAGCGAAATCACCGCCGAGCAGAAGATTGAATTCCTGCTGAAGAACAAGGCGCTGCAATCGGTGGACGCGATCAAGAACCAGCGCTTCATCGTCATCCCCTACGTGCAGGCCACGCCGGGGATCGACAATGTGCTCGCCGTGGAAACCCTGGCCAAAGGGTTCCACGGCGAATGATCGATCGTCGCTATGCGCTGCTGCTGATCGCCCTCGGTGCCGTGCTGCTGGTGTCGTGCGTGGTGTCGCTGGGCTTCGGCCCGGCGCGAGTGCCGGTGGACGTTGTGTGGCGGATTCTGCTGCACAAACTGTTCGGCCTCGGCGTGCCGGACTGGAGCGCCGGCCAGGAACACATCGTCTGGCTGATCCGCGTACCGCGCATGCTGCTCGGTGCGTTGGTCGGCGCCGGACTGGCGTTGATCGGCGCGGTGCTGCAGGCAGTGACGCGCAATCCGCTGGCCGATCCGCACCTGCTTGGCGTCACCTCCGGCGCCACCCTCGGTGCAGTGATCGTGGTGCTGCACGTCGGTGAAATCGTCGGTCTGCTGACCTTGCCGATTGCAGCATTCATCGGCGCATTGTTGAGCATGGTTCTGGTGCTGGGCATCGCCAACCGTCAGGGCCGGCTGGACAGTGATCGTCTGCTGCTGTGTGGCGTGGCGGTGTCGTTCGTAATGATGGCGATCGCCAATCTGCTGCTGTTCATGGGCGATCACCGGGCAAGTTCGGCGGTGATGTTCTGGATGCTCGGTGGCCTCGGACTGGCCCGCTGGGAATTGTTGGCGGTGCCGGCGTTGAGCGTCCTGCTCGGATTGATTCTGCTGATCGGCATGGCCCGTCCGCTGAACGCTTTGATGGCCGGCGAACAGACCGCCGTCACCCTTGGCCTGAATGCCCGGGCGGTGCGTCTGCGGGTGTTCGTGATTGCTTCGTTGATGACCGGAGTGCTGGTGTCGATCAGCGGCTCCATCGGCTTTGTCGGGCTGATGGTGCCGCACATTGCCCGGCGCCTGATCGGTGCCGAGCATCGGCGTCTGCTACCGGCGTGCGTGTTGCTCGGCAGCGTTTTCCTCGTCTGGGTGGATGTCGCCGCACGCACGCTGATCGCCCCTGAAGACCTGCCCATCGGCGTCGCCACCGCAGCCCTCGGCGGCCTGTTCTTCATCGGCCTGATGCGCCGCCGCTGAATCCTCCGGGTGCGCCCCAATCTGGCGCACCCCGCTGCACCTTTGCATGCAACACGTCCCCTCGTGGTGCGCCGACTCTAAGCGCGACCGCTCTAAACCGACATTTCCCTGCCCAAACCCGACCGGGCACAGCCCTTGCAAAACAGCCTTCAGTCGTTCGCATCTGCCAACCATAAAAAACTTTAACGTTCATGGAGATCGCACAATGAAGCGTCGCAGTTTGATCAAGGCTTTCACACTCACGGCATCCATTGCCGCGATGGGCATGACCTGGACCGTACAGGCCGCCGAGACCATCAAGGTCGGGATTCTGCATTCGTTGTCCGGCACCATGGCGATCTCCGAAACGTCGCTCAAGGACATGGCGTTGATGACCATCGACGAGATCAACGCCAAGGGCGGGGTGAACGGCAAGATGCTTGAACCGGTGGTGGTCGACCCGGCGTCGAACTGGCCGCTGTTCGCGGAAAAGGGCCGCCAGTTGCTGACTCAGGACAAGGTCGCGGTGGTGTTCGGCTGCTGGACCTCGGTGTCGCGCAAATCGGTGCTGCCGGTGTTCGAAGAACTCAACGGCCTGCTGTTCTACCCGGTGCAATACGAAGGCGAAGAGATGTCGCCGAACGTGTTCTACACCGGCGCCGCGCCGAACCAGCAAGCGATCCCGGCAGTTGAATACCTGATGAGCGAAGAAGGCGGCAGCGCCAAGCGCTACTTCCTGCTCGGCACCGACTACGTCTACCCGCGCACCACCAACAAGATTCTGCGTTCGTTCCTGCATTCCAAAGGCGTCGCGGACAAAGACATCGAAGAGGTCTACACCCCGTTCGGCCACAGCGACTATCAAACCATCGTCGCCAACATCAAAAAATTCTCGGCCGGCGGCAAGACCGCGGTGATCTCGACCGTGAATGGCGACTCCAACGTGCCGTTCTACAAAGAGCTGGCCAACCAGGGCCTGAAGGCCACCGACGTACCGGTGGTGGCGTTCTCGGTAGGTGAAGAAGAACTGCGCGGCATCGACACCAAGCCGCTGGTGGGCAACCTCGCGGCATGGAACTACTTCGAGTCGGTGGAGAACCCGGTGAACAAGAAGTTCGTCGATGACTGGAAAGCCTACGCGAAGAAACACAACCTGCCGGGCGCCGACAAGGCGGTGACCAACGACCCGATGGAAGCCACTTACGTCGGCATCCACATGTGGGCGCAGGCGGCGGAGAAAGCCAAATCGACCGACGTCGACAAGGTCCGCGAAGCTCTCGGCGGCCAGACCTTCGCCGCGCCGTCCGGCTACACCCTGACCATGGACAAGACCAATCACCACCTGCACAAACCGGTGATGATCGGCGAGATCCAGAGCGACGGTCAGTTCAACGTGGTGTGGCAGACCGAGGGGCCGATCCGTGCGCAGCCGTGGAGCCCGTTCATTCCGGGTAACGACAAGAAGCCGGAGTATGCGGTGAAGAGCAACTGAGTTAACCCGCTCAACCTGATCGTTCCCACGTCGAGGCGTCGAACCGTCTGCGTGGGAATGCCTCAATGGACGCTCTGCGTCCGCTTTTGGGACGCGGAGCGTCCCGGGCTGCATTCCCACGCAGAGCGTGGGAACGATCACTACGCAAGGCCATTTCATATGCCCACTGCCCTTTACCGCTTGATCCTGGCCGTCACACTTTTGCTGCCGATGGCCGTCCATGCCGGAGATGCGGAAGACTTCGTCGCCGCCAACCCGATGCAACAGGCCAAACTGTTGGAAGCCTGGGCCGCGCAGCCCGATCCGGCGCGTGTTGAACTGATCAACGCCCTGCAACAAGGCGAGCTGACCGTCGACGGCCAAGCCAAAACCCTGCGCCTGAACAACCGCCTGCGGGGTCTGATCGACACCGCACTGGCCAGCCACCAATTGCTCGCCGCCGACGCCAAAACCCGTCTGACCGCCGCGCAGCAATTGCAGAAAAGCGCCAAACCCGCGCAGCTGAAATTCCTCGACCAGCAACTGGCTGGCGAACAAGACGAAAGCGTCCACGTCGCCCTGAGCCTGGCACTGGCCAACCTGCAACTGGTCGACACCGACCCGGCGGTGCGCCTCGCGGCCGTGCGTCTGCTCGGTGAAACCGGCGACCCGCTGGCCCGCACCCGCCTCGAAGGCCTGCTCGAACCCGGCGTGGAAACCGACGCCAACGTGCGCACTGCCGCCGAAACCAGCCTCGCCCAGGTCAAGCGCAAACTGCTGGTCGGCGAACTGCTCGGCCAGGCCTTCAGCGGTATGTCCCTCGGTTCGATTCTGCTGCTCGCGGCACTCGGCCTGGCGATCACCTTCGGCCTGCTCGGTGTGATCAACATGGCCCACGGCGAGATGCTGATGCTCGGCGCCTACTCGACCTACGTCGTGCAGTTGATGTTCCAGCGCTACGCGCCGAATGCCATCGAGTTCTATCCGCTGATCGCGCTGCCGGTGGCGTTCTTCGTCACCGCTGCCATCGGCATGGCCCTGGAGCGCACGGTGATCCGTCACCTCTACGGCCGCCCACTGGAAACCCTGCTCGCCACCTGGGGCATCAGCCTGATGCTGATTCAGCTGGTGCGACTGGTGTTCGGTGCGCAGAACGTTGAAGTGGCGAACCCGGCGTGGCTGTCCGGCGGGATTCAGGTGCTGCCGAATCTGGTGCTGCCGTACAACCGCATCGTGATCATCGCTTTTGCGTTGTTCGTGGTGGTGCTGACCTGGCTGCTGCTGAACAAGACCCGCCTCGGCCTGAACGTGCGCGCCGTCACCCAGAATCGCAACATGGCCGCCTGCTGCGGCGTGCCGACCGGGCGCGTCGACATGCTCGCCTTCGGCCTCGGTTCGGGCATCGCCGGACTCGGTGGCGTGGCCCTGAGCCAGATTGGCAACGTCGGCCCTGACCTCGGCCAGAGCTACATCATCGACTCGTTCCTGGTGGTGGTGCTCGGCGGTGTCGGCCAACTGGCCGGCAGCGTGTTCGCCGCATTTGGCCTGGGCATCGCCAACAAGATTCTCGAACCGCAGATCGGTGCGGTGCTCGGCAAGATCCTGATCCTCGCGCTGATCATTCTGTTCATCCAGAAACGTCCGCAAGGCCTCTTCGCACTGAAAGGACGGGTGATCGACTGATGAACCAGCCTCTACTAGTCACGGCCACGCAAAAGGCCGGCCCCAAAGTCACCCTCGCTGTCGGCGCGGTGATCCTCGCCTTGCTGATCGCCCTGCCGCTGCTGTCGCTGTTGCCGGCGGACAGTGCGCTGCATGTTTCGGCTTACACCCTGACGCTGGTCGGCAAGATTCTCTGCTACGCCATCGTCGCCCTGGCGCTGGATCTGGTCTGGGGTTACGCAGGTCTTTTGTCGCTGGGGCACGGCCTGTTCTTCGCCCTCGGCGGTTATGCGATGGGCATGTACCTGATGCGTCAGGCCGCCGGTGATGGTCTGCCGGCGTTCATGACCTTCCTGTCGTGGACCGAGTTGCCGTGGTACTGGAGCGGCACCGGCAGCTTCCTCTGGGCGATGTGTCTGGTGGTGTTGGCGCCGGGGTTACTGGCGCTGGTGTTCGGTTTCTTCGCCTTCCGTTCGCGGATCAAGGGCGTGTATTTCTCGATCATGACCCAGGCCCTGACCTTCGCCGGGATGCTGCTGTTTTTCCGCAACGAGACCGGGTTCGGCGGCAACAACGGCTTCACCAATTTCCGCACGATCCTCGGTTTCGGCATCACCGAACCCGGCACGCGCGCGGTGCTGTTTCTGGCGACGGTGTTGCTGCTGGTGGCGAGTCTGTTCATCGGCTGGCGACTGGCCCGCAGCAAGTTCGGCCGGGTGCTGACTGCGTTGCGCGATGCGGAAAATCGCCTGATGTTCTGTGGCTACGATCCGCGCGGTTTCAAGCTGTTCGTCTGGGTGTTGAGTGCGGTGTTGTGCGGCCTGGCCGGTGCGTTGTACGTGCCACAAGTGGGGATCATCAACCCGAGCGAAATGTCGCCGACCAACTCGATCGAAGCCGCCGTGTGGGTGGCCCTTGGCGGGCGCGGCACCCTGATCGGCCCGCTGCTCGGCGCCGGCGTGGTTAACGGCATGAAGAGCTGGTTCACCGTGGCGTTCCCCGAATACTGGCTGTTCTTCCTCGGCGCGCTGTTCATCGTCGTGACGTTGTACCTGCCCAAAGGCGTGATCGGTCTGCTGAAGAAACGAGGTGAATCATGAGAGTCACGGCGAGCGCTGAATTCATGCTGGAACCGGCGTTTTTCCCGGTGGAGCCGAACAAGGACGAAGGCACCAGCCGCGACTCGATCGGCCTCGGGCAACGCGTCGGTCCGGGCCTCGACACCCGCCACGGCACGATCCTGACCCTGGAAGACATCAGCGTCAGCTTCGACGGCTTCCGGGCGCTGAACAATCTGAACCTGTACATCGGCGTCGGCGAACTGCGCTGCATCATCGGCCCCAACGGCGCGGGCAAGACCACGCTGATGGACGTGATCACCGGCAAGACCCGGCCGAGCCACGGCAAGGCGTGGTTCGGTGAAACCCTCGACCTGACGCAGATGAGCGAAGTGCAGATCGCCCAGGCCGGCATCGGTCGCAAGTTCCAGAAACCGACGGTGTTCGAAGCACTGAGCGTGTTCGAAAACCTGGAGCTGGCGCAAAAAACCGACAAGTCGGTGTGGGCCAGCCTGCGGGCGAAGTTGAGCGGCGAGCAGAAAGACCGGATCAGCGAAGTGCTCGACACCATTCGCCTGACCACCTCGGTCAATCGTCCGGCGGGGCTGCTGTCCCACGGGCAGAAACAGTTTCTGGAAATCGGCATGTTGCTGATGCAGGACCCGCAATTGTTGCTGCTCGATGAACCGGTGGCGGGCATGACCGACGCCGAAACCGAGTTCACCGCCGAGCTGTTCAAGTCGCTCGCGGGCAAGCACTCGCTGATGGTGGTGGAACACGACATGGGCTTCGTCGGCTCGATTGCCGACCACGTCACCGTGTTGCATCAGGGTAGCGTGCTGGCCGAGGGGTCGCTGGAACAGGTGCAGGACAACGAGCGCGTGATCGAGGTTTACCTCGGCCGCTGAAGAGGAATCCGATCGTTCCCACGCTCCGCGTGGGAATGCCGCCATGGACGCTCCGCGTCCGCCGTTATGTGACGCGGAGCGTCACGGGATTCATTCCCACGCAGAGCGTGGGAACGATCACCGGGGAGAGTTTGAACATGCTGCAAGTCGACAAGCTGCACCAGTATTACGGCGGAAGCCACATCCTGCGCGGCCTGAGCTTTGAGGTGAAGGTCGGCGAAGTAACCTGCCTGCTCGGCCGTAACGGCGTGGGCAAGACCACGCTGCTCAAATGCCTGATGGGCCTGTTGCCGGCCAAGGAAGGCGCGGTGAACTGGGAAGGCCAACCGATCACCACGTTCAAGCCGCATCAGCGGGTGCACGCCGGGATCGCCTACGTGCCCCAGGGCCGGGAGATCTTCGGCCGACTGACCGTGGAAGAGAACCTGCTGATGGGCCTTTCGCGTTTCCCCGGCAGCGAAGCCAAAGAGGTTCCCGCGTTCATCTACGAGCTGTTCCCGGTGCTGCTGCAAATGAAACAGCGGCGCGGCGGCGACCTGTCCGGCGGACAGCAACAACAGCTGGCCATCGGTCGTGCACTGGCCAGCCGTCCGCGTCTGCTGATCCTCGACGAACCCACCGAAGGCATCCAGCCGTCGGTGATCAAGGAAATCGGCGCAGTGATCAAGAAGCTCGCGGCCCGTGGCGACATGGCGATTCTGCTGGTGGAGCAGTTCTACGATTTCGCCGCCGAACTGGCCGATCAATACCTGGTGATGTCCCGGGGCGAGATCGTGCAGCAGGGCCGTGGAGAAAATATGGAAAGCGAGGGTGTGCGCGGACTGGTTACGATCTAACCTGTAGCGTCCTAACGATAATCAGAAAACATGAACTTACCTTTAGCGACTGCCCTGTTTACCCCGAGCTGGCATGCCGAGCTTGAGCTGGCCTATGCCCGCTTCGGCGATTGCACGCGCCCTACCCGTCGTCGCCACCTCGGTCCGCTGCGGGTGCAAAAGCATCTGTACGCCGAAGGGCCCGAGGTCTGCCAGCACATCATTGTCCACCCGCCGGGCGGGATTGCCGGCGGTGACCGGCTCGACATCAGCGCCCGCGTCGAACAAGACGCCTGGGCACAGATCACCAGCCCCGGCGCGGCCAAGTGGTATCGCGCGGCGGGGCCCGCTTATCAGTCACTGAACCTGCATGTCGCTGATGGCGCGACACTGGAATGGCTGCCTCAGGAAACCATCGTCTACAGCGCCGCCCAGGCGGAACTCTCGACCTCGATTGAGCTTGAAGGCGATGCGCGGCTGTTCTACTGGGACGTGGTAGCCCTCGGGCGGCCGGCCAGTGGCGAGCGTTTCGACCTCGGGCATTTCCAGGCACATCTGGATATTCGCCGTGATGGCCGGTTGTTGTGGCATGAGCGCCAGCGCATCGTTGGCGCTGACGGCTTGCTTGATTCGCCGATCGGGCTGGATGGCCATCCGGTGTTTGCGACCTTGCTGGTGACCGGTGAGATCGATGCTGAATTGCTGGAACGCTGCCGCTCGCTAAACCACGACGTGCGTGGGGATCTGACGCAACTTCCCGGACTTTTGGTCGCCCGTTGCCTGGCCAGTGAAGCGTTGCTGGCGCGGGCCTGGCTGATCGATCTGTGGCGATTGCTCAGGCCTGCGCTGCTCGGCCGCGAAGCCCTGCCCCCCCGAATCTGGAACACCTGATTTTCTTCAACTGTCGACAATGGATTTCAAACGATGGACCTGACCCCACGCGAAAAAGACAAGCTGCTGATCTTCACCGCCGGCCTCGTGGCCGAGCGGCGACTGGCCCGTGGCGTGAAGCTCAACTACCCGGAAGCCATGGCCTACATCTCGGCGGCGCTGCTCGAAGGCGCCCGTGACGGCCAGACCGTTGCCGAACTGATGCACTACGGCACCACCCTGCTGACCCGCGATCAGGTGATGGAAGGCATCCCGGAAATGATCCCGGAGATCCAGGTCGAAGCGACGTTTCCCGACGGCACCAAACTGGTCACCGTCCACCAACCGATCGTCTGAGGCCGTGCCATGACCTACACCATCCGCGATGCCCTGCACGCTGACCTGCCGGCGATCCGCGACATCTACAACGACGCGGTGCTCAACACCACGGCAATCTGGAATGAGTCCGCCGTCGACCTCGGCAACCGTCAGGCGTGGTTCTGCGCACGCCAGGCCCAGGGCTATCCGATCCTGGTGATCGTCAACGCCGACAACACCACCCTCGGCTACGCTTCGTTCGGCGACTGGCGTCCGTTCGACGGTTTCCGCCACACCGTCGAGCACTCGGTCTACGTGCGCAGCGACCAGCGCGGCAATGGCCTCGGCCCGCAACTGATGAACGCGTTGATCAAACGCGCGAAAACCTGCGGCAAGCACGTCATGGTCGCCGCCATCGAAAGCGGCAACGCCGCGTCGATTCGCCTGCACGAACGCGCCGGTTTCATCACCACCGGGCAGATGCCGCAAGTCGGCACCAAGTTCGGCCGCTGGCTCGACCTGACCTTCATGCAACTGACCCTCAATCCTGGCGCGGAGCCACCGCCCGCCAACAAGGAGTGACACCGATGAACCCCGCCCAACTGCGACGCGTCAATGCTGAAAGTTTTGCGCACTATCGTCAGGGCCTGATCGACCTGCTGCTCGACGCCGTGGGGTATGGCGCCAGCGTCGGCTTCATGGCCGACCTCGATGCCACCCAGGCCCGCGCCTATTTCGACGATGTGCAGGACAACCTGAACAAGGGCAACGTCTTGCTGTGGGTGGTGGTCAAGGACGAACAGGTGCAGGCCAGCGTTCAGTTGAGCCTGTGCCAGAAGGCCAACGGCCTGAACCGCGCCGAGGTGCAGAAACTGCTGGTGCGCGAACACGCCCGGCGGCGCGGCCTCGGCCAGCAGTTGATGCAAGCGCTGGAACAGACCGCACGTCAGTACAAGCGCGGCATGCTTTACCTCGACACCGAGGCCGGCTCCCCCGCCGAAGATTTCTACAAGGCTTTGGGTTACACCCGCGCCGGGGAAATTCCCGACTACGCCTGCGACCCGAACGGCACCTATCGCCCGACGGCCCTCTATTACAAAGTCCTGCAAGGAGCTAACTGATGATTCCCGGCGAGTACAAAATCCAGCCCGGCGACATCGAACTCAACGTCGGTCGCCGCACCATCACCCTGAAGGTGGCGAACAGCGGCGACCGGCCGATCCAGGTCGGCTCGCACTACCATTTTTTCGAGACCAACGACGCCCTGACCTTCGACCGCGCCGCCAGCCGTGGCATGCGCCTGAACATTCCCGCGGGCACCGCGGTGCGCTTCGAGCCGGGCCAGAGCCGCGAGGTAGAGCTGGTGGATTACGCCGGGCACCGGCGGGTGTTCGGGTTTGCCGGGCGGGTCATGGGTGACCTCGACTGACTGATCGTTCCCACGTCGAGGCGTCGAACCGTCTGCGTGGGAATGCATCCCGTGACGCTCCGCGTCACATAACGGCGGACGCAGAGCGTCCATGGCGGCATTCCCACGCAGAGCGTGGGAACGATCAATACCAAGGCGAACGAATGAAGATTTCCAGACAAGCCTACGCCGACATGTTCGGCCCCACCGTCGGCGACAAGGTGCGCCTGGCCGACACCGAGCTGTGGATCGAAGTCGAACAGGACTTCACCACCTACGGTGAAGAAGTGAAATTCGGCGGCGGCAAAGTGATCCGCGACGGCCAGGGCCAGAGCCAGTTGCTGGCGGCCGAGGTGGTCGACACCGTCATCACCAACGCGCTGATCATCGACCACTGGGGCATAGTCAAGGCTGACGTCGGCCTCAAGGACGGGCGCATCGCCGCCATCGGCAAGGCCGGCAACCCCGACGTGCAGCCCGGCGTGACCATCGCCATCGGCGCCAGCAGCGAAGTGATTGCCGGCGAAGGCATGATCCTCACTGCCGGCGGCATCGACACCCACATCCACTTCATCTGCCCGCAGCAGATCGAAGAAGCGCTGATGAGCGGTGTCACCACCATGATCGGCGGCGGCACCGGGCCGGCCACCGGCACCAATGCAACGACCTGTACTTCGGGGCCGTGGCACCTGGCGCGGATGCTCCAGGCGGCGGATGCGTTCCCGATGAACATCGGCCTCACCGGCAAGGGCAATGCCAGCCTGCCGGAGCCGCTGATCGAGCAGGTCAAGGCCGGCGCCATCGGCCTCAAGCTGCACGAAGACTGGGGCACCACCCCGGCGAGCATCGACAACTGCCTGAGCGTCGCCGACCAGTACGACGTGCAGGTGGCGATCCATACCGACACCCTCAACGAGTCCGGTTTCGTCGAAACCACCCTCGGCGCGTTCAAGGGCCGCACCATCCACACTTACCACACCGAGGGCGCCGGTGGCGGCCATGCACCGGACATCATCAAGGCCTGCGGTTTCGCCAACGTGCTGCCGAGTTCGACCAACCCGACCCGGCCGTTCACCCGCAACACCATCGACGAACACCTCGACATGCTGATGGTCTGCCACCACCTCGACCCGAGCATCGCCGAGGACGTGGCGTTCGCCGAGAGCCGCATCCGCCGCGAAACGATTGCCGCCGAAGACATCCTCCACGACCTCGGCGCGTTCTCGATGATCAGTTCCGACAGCCAGGCCATGGGCCGCGTCGGCGAAGTCATCACGCGCACCTGGCAGACCGCCGACAAGATGAAAAAGCAGCGCGGCCCCCTCGCGCAGGACGGCGAAGGCAACGACAACTTCCGCGCCAAACGCTACATCGCCAAGTACACCATCAACCCGGCGATCACCCATGGCATCAGCCATGAAGTGGGTTCGGTGGAAGTCGGCAAGTGGGCCGATCTGGTACTGTGGCGCCCGGCATTCTTCGGCGTGAAACCGACGCTGATCCTCAAGGGCGGCGCCATCGCCGCCAGCCTGATGGGCGACGCCAACGCCTCGATCCCGACCCCGCAACCGGTGCACTACCGCCCGATGTTCGCCAGCTACGGTGGCTCGCTGCACGCCACCAGCCTGACCTTCATCAGCCAGGCGGCGCAGGCGTCGGGACTGCCCGAAGCGTTGGGCCTGAAGAAGAAAATCGCCGTGGTCAAAGGTTGCCGCGACGTGCAGAAAACCGACCTGATCCACAACGACTATCTGCCGAACATCGACGTCGACCCGCAGACCTATCAGGTCAAGGCCGATGGCGTGCTGCTCTGGTGTGAACCGGCCGAAACCCTGCCGATGGCACAGCGTTACTTCCTGTTCTGACAACCGACAAACGCAAAAAAGGCCCCGAGCACCTGCCTGACGCACGGTCTCGGGGCCTTTTTCGTGATGCTGGAAAACCACTGGGCAATGGGTCGTGTATTTCTCGCCAAAGGGACTAATATTCGATTCGCTGTCGCCTTTATTCAGGAACTGCCCATGCGTCTTTCCGAGTTCATCCTGGCCAATATCGACCCAATCGTCGATGAATGGGAAAAGTTTGCCGCTACCATTACCCCGGCCGCCGACCATCTGGACTCGGCCGGTCTGCGCGATCACGCCAGCGCCATCCTGCGGGCCGCCGCTCGCGACATGAGCAAACCGCAAAGCCGCGACGAACAGGTCGCCAAGGCCAAGGGCGAAGGCCCGGAGAAAAGCCCGAGCCTGGATGAAGCCGGAGCCAGCCATGGCGAGCTGCGCCACACCGTCGGTTTCGATCTGGTGCAGATGACCTCGGAGTTTCGCCACCTGCGCGCCGTGGTGATCCGACGCTGGGTCGAGCATATCGAATTACCGGACACCACCTGCTTCCAGGACATGATCCGCTTCAACGAAGCCATCGACGAAGCCCTGGCCGAATCGACCGCCGCCTATGCCGAACAGGTCAACCGCTCACGGGACATTTTTCTCGCCATTCTCGGCCATGACCTGCGCGCGCCCCTGCAAGCGGTGAGCATGTCCACCGAGTTGCTGATGCGCAAAACCACGCTGGAAGGCGATGCGCTGACTTGTGCGCTGAACATCAAACAGGGCGCGCGGCACATGGCGGCCATGGTCAGCGACCTGCTGGAACTGGTACGCAGCCGCCTGGGCAGAAGCCTGCCGATCGAACCGGCGCCAATGGACCTGGCCGACGCGGCGCGAGCAGCCATAGCCGAAGCGTGCGCTGGCAATCCGGACAGTGATCCGACATTGAACACCGAGGGTGACACCCGTGGTGTCTGGGACGCTGGTCGGATCGATCAACTGCTGCAGAACCTGATCGGCAATGCCTTGCAGCATGGCTCTGATCCGCGCGAAGTGATCGTGACGTTGAAGGGGGAAGCCAGGCAGGTGCTTCTGACCGTGCACAATTACGGCCCGCCCATTTCCGAAGAGGCCATCGGCACCATTTTCGACCCCTTGGTACGCAGCGCCGACGAAGAACTCGGCCAGCCGTCGACCAGCCTGGGACTCGGCTTGTTCATCGTCAAGGAAGTGGTGACCGCCCATGGCGGGACGATCGAAGTCAGCTCAAGCGCAGCCAACGGCACGCTGTTCAGCGTGATGCTGCCCCGACAGGTTTAAGCAGGAAAAACGCGGCGCTTTCATCGCTGGCAAGCCAGCTCCCACAGGGTTCTGCGAAGTTCACAGAAGTTTCGATCGGCGATGAACTTGTGGGAGCTGGCTTGCCAGCGATGGGGCCCTCAATCACATCCGAGAACTATTCGACCACCAGCCGCGCCAGGCGCTGCCTGAGCATCCGGTTCTCGGCCCGCAGCTCCTGCACTTCTTCCAGCAGGTCCAGCGCCAGGGCGACGCCCTCCCACTCCAGCTCAAGATCGCGCCGCAGCTTGGCGGCGCGTTTGGCCAGGGCCAGTTCGTAGTCGGTGAAGCGCCATTCCCTGGGCTGCGCGCCCTGAGGTTCGAGGATGCCGTGCTCGACGATTTCGATCACGTAGACGTCCGACAGGTCGGCCGCCTCACAGAATTCTGCCATGTCCAGTTGAACGATCAGGGGGCTGCTCATGATGGGCTACTCCGTCGTCAGTATCAGAAGTTCTCGCGCGGGTTGAAGGCGGCCTTCTTCGCCAGTTCCTGCCACAGCGCCTTGACGTCATCGCCGTTGGCTTTCGGCATCACGGCCTTGAGCTGGACGAACAGATAACCGCGCTCGCCCGCCTTGTTCTGCAGACCGTGGCCCTTGGCACGCATGCGCTGGCCATTCTGGCTGCCGGCCGGTACCTTGAGATTGATCTTGCCGGTCAGGGTCGGCACGGCCACTTCGGCGCCCAGCGCCAGCTCCCAGGGAGCGAGCGGCAAGGTGATGATCAGGTTTTCGCCTTCGACGTCGAATTTCGGGTGCGGCGCGAAACGGATGGTCAGGTACAGATCGCCATTGGCACCGCCACCGATGCCCGGTGCGCCCTGACCCTTGAGGCGGATGCGCTCGCCGTCGGTCACGCCCGCCGGGATCTTCACGTTCAGACTCTTGCTGGTGTTGCTGACGTGCTGGCCCGAACCGTTGTATTGCGGCACCTGGAAGCTGATCTTTTTCGATTCGTTCGAAAGCGTCTCTTCCAGAAAGATCGGCAGTTCCAGTTCCACGTCTTGCCCTCGCCGTCCGGCACTGCGGGATTGCCGGCCAGCGCCGCCACCGAAACCGGGGCCGCGATTGCCGAAGATCGAACTGAAGAAGTCCGAGAAGTCGCCGGTGTCGCCACCGCCGCCGCCAAAGCCGCCACGGCTCTGCCAGCCAGGTGGGCCCTGAAACGGCTGGCCGTGCTGGCCATAACGACGCAGTTCGTCGTATTCGGCGCGCTTGTCGGCGCTTTTCAGCGCTTCGTAGGCTTCCGAGGCGTCCTTGAACTTGGCCTCGGCGTCCTTTTCCTTGCTGACATCGGGGTGGTATTTGCGCGCCAGCTTGCGATAGGCAGCCTTGATTGCCTTGTCGTCAGCCGTCGGCTCCACGCCGAGTATCTTGTAATAGTCTTTGAAGTCCATCGAAGGAATCACCATCCGTTATCGATTTCGCGCCGATCCCAGCATGCGCCTATTCGCGCGTGCCGGGTTGACCGATCTCAAGTTTGTGACCGGGTGGCGCAGCAGAAGTTTATCGGCAGTGGACGGCGGTTCTTGCGACCGCCGGTATGTCTGCCGGCCCATGCCAGCAAGTTTGGGGCAAACCGCCGAGTTTCAAGCAAGCTTAGTCGTGAAATAGCAGATGACCGGCCTTCGAATCTGTCGCGCACTGACATACACTGCGCGGCCGTTTTTTTGACCGGAACCGAAAGACCATGAAAGACGCCTCTCCGGCCCGTGCCTGCGGCATCGACTTCGGCACGTCCAACTCCACCGTCGGCTGGCTGCGCCCCGGCATGGAAACGATGATCGCGCTGGAAGACGACAAGATCACCCTGCCATCGGTGGTCTTTTTCAATATCGAAGAGCGCCGTCCGGTATACGGCCGTCTGGCGCTGCACGAGTACCTGGAAGGCTACGAAGGCCGACTGATGCGCTCGCTCAAGAGCCTGCTCGGTTCCAAGCTGATCAAGCACGACACCAGCGTTCTCGGCACCGCAATGCCGTTCAAGGACCTGCTCGGGCTGTTCATCGGCCAGCTCAAGAGCCGCGCCGAAGCCGCCGCCGGTCGGGAGTTCGAGCAGGTGGTGCTGGGCCGCCCGGTGTTCTTCGTCGACGACGATCCGCTGGCCGACCAGGAAGCCGAAGACACCCTGGTGGAAGTGGCGCGCAAGCTCGGTTTCAAGGACGTGTCGTTCCAGTACGAGCCGATTGCCGCAGCCTTCGACTACGAGTCGACCATCGAAAAGGAAGAACTGGTGCTGATCGTCGACATCGGCGGTGGTACCTCGGACTTCTCGCTGGTGCGCCTGTCGCCCGAGCGTCGCGGCGTGGATAACCGTCACGATGACATCCTTGCCACCGGCGGCGTGCACATCGGCGGGACCGACTTCGACAAACAGCTGAGCCTGCAAGGCCTGATGCCGCTTTTCGGCTACGGCAGCCGGATGAAAAGCGGCGCGTTCATGCCGACCAGCCACCACATGAACCTGGCAACCTGGCACACCATCAACTCGGTGTACTCGCAGAAATCGACCCTGGCCCTGGGCAGCATGCGTTACGACATCGAAGACACCGGCGGCATCGACCGTCTGTTCAAGCTGATCGAACAGCGCGCCGGGCACTGGCTGGCGATGGAAGTGGAAGAAACCAAGATCCACCTGACCCACAACGACAGTCGCCACGTTCCGCTGGATCGCATCGAGTCGGGACTGAGCGTGGAACTGACCCGGGCGTTGTTCGAGTCGGCCATCGAGTCGCAGCTCGAGCGCGTGCGCGGCAGCGTCACCCAGTTGCTGGCCGACGCCAATGTGGCGGTGAGTCAGGTCGATACGGTGTTCTTCACCGGTGGTTCGAGCGGCATTCCGGCACTGCGCAACAGCGTCTCGGCGATGCTGCCGAACGCGCGGCATGTGGAAGGGAATATTTTTGGCAGCATTGGTAGCGGTCTGGCGATCGAGGCCATGAAACGTTACGGCTCGGTGAACTGACACTGCACTGATGATCGTTCCCACGCTCTGCGTGGGAATGCCGCAATGGACGCTCTGCGTCCGCTGTTGAAGCTGTGACGCGGAGCGTCACGGGATGCATTCCCACGCAGACGGTTCGACGCCTCGACGTGGGAACGATCACCTACTAAACCATCCCGCCCAGCTTCAACTCACTCTTCAGATACGCGTAATAGATCGGCCCCGCCACCACCCCCGGCAGGCCGAACGCGGCCTCGAACACCAGCATTGCCAGCAGCAACTCCCAGGACTTGGCACTGATCTGCCCGCCGACGATGCGCGCGTTGAGAAAGTATTCCAGCTTGTGGATAAAGATCAGGTAACCCAACGCCGCAATCGCCACCCAGATCGACAGCGACAGGCCGACGATAGTGATCAGCGTGTTCGACATCAGGTTGCCGATCACCGGTAGCAGACCGAGCAGGAAGGTCAGCACGATCAGGGTCTTGGTCAGCGGCAGCTTGATCCCGAACAGCGGCAGGACCACCGCCAGGAAGATCCCGGTGAAGAAGGTGTTGAGCAGGGAAATCTTGATCTGCGCGAACACGATGTTGCGAAACGCCTGAACCAGCAGGTGCAGACGGTCGAACAGTGCGGCCGCCAGCGGCTTGCGCTTGGTGACGTCCGGCACGCGCTGCAAGGCGATGATCGCGCCCAGCACCATGCCGATCAGCAAGGTCACGAACATATGCGCCGCGTCCTTGCCCACCAGTTGCAGTTCGGACAAATGCTTGCTCGCCCATTCACCGATGGCCACCCGGAATTCGGCAGCGCTGGCCGGCAGGTAGGCGTCGATGAACGGCGGCAACTGTCCACGCGCACGGTCGACCACGCCCATGAATTTGTCGAGGGAAGCGCCAGGGTTTTCCGCCTCATGCAGTAGGAAACTGATGGCACCAGCGAAGATCAGCGTCAGCACACTTACCACCAGCGTGCCCAGCAGCGCCACCGCCAGCCAGCGCGCACGGCGGCCTTCGATCAGCCGCTGCAGTTGCGGGGTGAGCATGTTGACCAGTTCGAACACCAGCAACCCGGCCAGCAGACTGGGCAGCAAACGCAATGGCAACACCAGCAACAGACCGCCGAAAATGATGATGCAACTGACCCAGAACACTACATGACGCTCAGAAAACGTTGGCATACAGCCTCAAAACGAACGGCGTAAAAGGATTGGCAGTCTGCCAGCGATCCGAGAGGAGCACTAGGGATATGCGGGCAGACCTTTCGGGCCTCATCGCTGGCAAGCCAGCTCCCACAAGTTAAGTGTCGAACACAAATGTCGTGAACAGCCTCACTCCCTGTGGGAGCGGGCTTGCCCGCGATGGGGCCAGCACACTCACCACAAAGCTCCGGCGTTTATTTTTTCTTCAGGCAATCACTCATGAAGGTCTTGCGCGCATCACCCGTCAGCGCCTTGGTCTTGGCATCGGCATTACAGGTTTTCATCTTTTCCTGCTGCGGGGTCAGGGCCTTGGCGTCGTTGGCCGCCGGGGCTGCCTTGAGGCAGGTGCTCATGAAGGCTTTGCGCTCGTCGCCCTTGAGGCTCTTGGCCGTGGCGTCGGCGTTGCAGGTGGTCATCTTGTTCTGTTGCGCCGTGGCGGCGAAACCCTGGGAGCACAGCAGCAGACCGATCATCAACAAAGGGACACGCAACATCTTCATGGAGTTTTCTCCTTGGCGCCGCCTCGATGGAGGTGGCCTCTGCTGGAGTGTAGTCAAAGCTTGTTACACCTTCCTAGCCTCAAGATGGCTGCGCCGATACTGCTCCGGGGTACATCCGGCCTGCCGGGCAAACATGGCGATGAAGGCCGAACCGCTGCTGTAGCCGAGATCGAAGGCGATTTCCTGCACACTGCGCGAACTTTCCAGCGCCTCGATGGCCGCGAGATAGCGCAGGCGCTGACGCCACTCGCCGAAACTCATCCCCAGCTCCCGCACGAACTGCCGGGCCAGGGTGCGCTCGCTGACATGCACCTGCGCCGCCCAGTGCGCCAGCGGCTGATTGTTGCCGGGCTCGGCCTGCAGGGTTTCGAGAATGGTCAGCAAACCGGGGCTGCTGGCGTAAGGCAAATAGCATTGATGAACCGGGGCCTGGCGCAATTGATCCACCAGCACTTGGGCCAGGCGCTGGTCGGCTTCGAACGCCGGGATCTTCACATCGCGGGCGGCGAAGTCCTTGAGGATCGCCTTGAGAATGTCGCTGATCGCCAGGGTGCAGGCCTGCGCCGGCAAATCGCAACAGACCTCCGGCGCCAGGCACACCGCCCGATAATTGACCGGCTGATGACTGTAGAAACTGTGCTCGACCTGCGGCGGCACCCACACCGCGTATTGCGGCGGCGACATGAAGCGGCTGCCATCGACATCCATGTGCAGCACGCCGTGGGCCGCGTATTCCAGCGTGCCCCACGGATGGCGATGCGGCGCGGCGTATTCATGAGCGTTGAAGTCGGCATAGCGGAAATACACCGCCGACGGCAGTTCGCTGAAATCCAGCAGATCGATGTGTTTACTGTTCATGCTGTCCGGAATCAGGGGCGAGTTGTCCGGTTCGCAGTATAGGCCTGCATCCAGACAGGGGATAATCACCGTTCATCAACGTTCTGGTTTCTCCTCTCATGCAATACGCGTTTCCCCTGCTGGCGATTTTCATCTGGGCCGGCAATACCGTGATCAACAAGCTTGCGGTCGGTGCGATCTTCCCCGCCGAGATCGGCTTCTACCGCTGGCTGCTCGCCGGCCTGCTGTTCACGCCGTTCATGCTCAAAAAAGTAATTGCGCACTGGCCGCAGATCCGCCCGAACCTGGGCAAGATTTTCATCCTCGGGGTGCTCGGCATGGCGGTCTATCAGAGCCTGGCTTACTTCGCCGCGACCCTGACCAGCGCCACCAACATGGGCATCATCCTGTCGCTGATGCCGTTGATGTCGCTGGCCATGGCGATCATCAGCCTCGGCCAGCGCCTGACCGCCGGTGCACTGGTCGGTGCAGTGCTGTCGTTCGCCGGCGTGCTGGTGGTGGTGTCGTCCGGCAGCCTCGGCGCATTGCTGCAACACGGGGTGAACCTGGGTGACGCGATGATGCTGATCGCCACCCTCGCCTACGCGATCTACAGCACCCTGCTGAAAAAATGGCAGCTGCGCCTGCCGCCGCTGGTGTTGCTGTATTTGCAGGTGCTGGTGGCGGTGGTGGTGCTGTTTCCGCTGTACGCCGCGTCGCCGAAAACCGGCCTGACCCTGCAGAACATTCCGCTGGTGCTGTACGCGTGCCTGCTGGCCTCGATGCTCGCGCCGCTGGCCTGGATGCAGGCCGTGCAGCGCCTGGGGCCGAGCCGGACCACGCTGTTCTTCAACCTGCTGCCGTTGATCACCGCGCTGATTGCCGCGGTGGTGCTGAAGGAACAACTGGCGATGTATCACCTGGTCGGTGGCTTGCTGACGCTGGGCGGGGTGATTCTTTCCGAGCGCTGGACGACGGTGCTCGGCCGCAAACTCAGCGTCGCCTGATCTGGCCTCTTCGCTGGCAAGCCAGCTCCCACAGGGCTGGGGTCGTACATACATCTTGTGGACGCCCGAATCACTGTGGGAGCTGGCTTGCCAGCGATGAACGATAATGCGGTCTGACGGTTAAACCCCGGCAGCTTTCAACCGCGCCGCATGCTCGACAAACAGCCGCACCGGGTCCGCGCCTTTGCCGACCAGCCCCAGCGACTGGTTGACGATGTCGAAGTGATCCATCGGGTAGTCATCGCCGATGACCGTGCCCAGGTGCGAACTGTAGCGGCCGACCATGCCGTCGCACTGCCCCGGCTCGCGCACGAAGGTTTTGGCGAACAACCGGCAACTGCGATTGGTGCCATCGAACAGGTTGCCGCCGCGATCGGTCTTGCCCGGCTGCAACGTGCCGGACCACGAGTAATACCGCACGCCGTTGACCTCCTCCGGCCCCTGCCCGCCCCAGGTTTGCGGCAGGCCCTGTGGATAACGCTGGTTGAACAGCGCCACGCCTTCGGTGGTCAGGGAATGGTGCGAGGCGTGGATATCCATCGGCAGTTTCGGCCCGTGATAACCGGTTTCCAGCAGCGCCATCAACCAGCCGACAAAGCGTAACAGCGCTTCCAGAATGCGCCCCTTGGCACTGTCCGCCGGATAGTGTTTCGCCAGGTAGTCGGCCAATTCCGAACCGTGATTGGGCCCGGCCACCGACGTTACCGACGCCACCAGATCCGGACGCTTGGCCGCCGCGTAACGCGCCGTCAGCGAGCCCTGGCTATGGCCGAACAGATTGACCTTGGCGGCGCCGGTCTCGCGCAGGATTTCATCGATGCGCGTCAGCAACTGCTCGCCGCGCACTTCGGTGGAATTGAGCGGCGACACCTGCACCGCAATCACCGTCGCACCACCCCGGCGCAACGCTTTGATGATCCCGTACCAGTAGGGGTACAGCAGCAGACGGATGAAACCGAGCATTCCCGGCACCAGCACCAGTGGATAACGTGTGGCCGAATCTTGCGACATGGGCAAACATCCTTGTGGTCGGTAAGTGGATGCAGGGCGTGCAAAACGCCCGCCAAGCATCCGCCTCGATGATGACAACTCCACGACCAGCCTACTTCAGCCCCACCACCCCCGCCACAATCAGCCCCACCGACAGCAACTTCACCAGCGTCAGGCTCTCGCCCAGCAGCGCGAAACCGAGAAACACCGTGCCGAGCGAGCCGATGGCGGTCCAGATCGGATAGGCGATGCTCACCGGCAACTCGCGCATCGCCAGGGTCAGGAAGTACACCCCGCCCACCGCCGCAATCACGGTGATCAGCGACGGCCAGAGCCGGGTGAAACCCTCGGCGTACTTCATGCCCATGGCGAAGGTGACCTCGAACCCGGCGGCAATCAGCAGAAACAGCCAGGCCACCTAGAACGCCCGGGCCAGGTCGAGCAAGCGCTGCTCGGCCTCGGCCACCGACACCGCGAAGGTGCGCTCGGCGGATTCCTCGCCCTCGGCCGCGACCACCGTGACGTCGTTGATGCCGATGAAGCCCAACGCCGTGCGCAGCCATGGATCGGCGTGGTTCAGTGCCTCCAGCTCGCCGCCCGGGCCGAAACCGAAGCCGCCACGACTGGTGACGATCAGCGCCTTTTTGCCGTGCAGCAGCGGCGTGTATTGGGCGATGCCGTTGTCCAGGGTGTGGTCGAACGTCAAGCCCAGCCGGACGATCTGATCGACCCAGGCCTTGAGGCCGCTGGGCACGTTGAAGTTGTACATCGGCGTGGAAATCAGCAGCAGGTCGTGATCGAGCAGCTCGCCCACCAGTTGATCGCTGAGCGCCAGATCGGCCTGCATCGTCAGCGGTCGTGCTTCGGGCTCCGGGTAAAACGCCGCCGCGACAAACGCCTCATTAACCGCCGGAATCAGCGCCCGCCCGACTTCACGGCGGGTAATCTGAGCCTGTGGATGACGGACTTGCCAGGCGCTGAGAAAGGTTTCTGCCAGACGCCGCGAATGGGAACGCTCACCGCGAGGGCTGGCATGGATCACAAGAATCTTGCTCATCTGAATCTCCTTGGGACTAGACTTGAGTGACGGTGTGGCGCCAGATTGCAGGCATCACCTCATCGCCTCAAATGAGCAAAAATCAGTCGGGATGAATTGATTTCATCCGTGGAGTTTCCATGTTCGCTTCATTGCCGCTGACCGCCCTGCGCGCGTTCGAATCCGCCTCCCGCCTGCTGAGTTTCAAGGCAGCCGCCGAAGAGCTGGCGGTGACGCCAACGGCGATTTCCCATCAGATCCGCTCGCTGGAGGATTGGCTCGGCGTGGCGCTGTTCGAACGCCTGCCGCGTCAGGTGCGCCTGACCGAGGGTGGCGAGCGGCTGTTCCGCAGCCTGCACGGCGCATTTCTGGAGGTGGCGCAAAGCGTCGATACCCTGCGCCCGCAACGCAGCGGCAGCAGCCTGACGCTGTCGACCACCGCCGCGTTCGCCGCGCTGTGGCTGGTGCCGCGACTGGGGCGGTTTTATGCGAAGCATCCGAACATCAATGTGCGCCTGGACACCCATTGCGAAGTCATCGACCTGCATCAGGACGCCAGCGTCGATCTGGTGCTGCGCTACAGCCTCGACGATTACCCGAACCTCTACGGGTTGTGCCTGTTCGATGAGTCGTTCGGCGTGTATGGCTCGCCGGAGCAGGTGGCGCTGGCCGCCCGCCGTACCCCGGCGCTGATCAGCGTGCATTGGCACAATTCGAAGCTCTACGCCCACGGCTGGGAGGCCTGGTGCGCGCAGTCGGGCGAGAACTGGCTGAATCAGCACCCGGCCGTCCGCGAATACGATGAAGAGCATTACGCCCTGCAAGCGGCCATCGCCGGACAGGGGCTGGTGCTGGCGAGCAACATCCTGGTGTCGCAAAGCGTCGCCAGCGGTTTGCTGGTGCCTTACAAGAGTGAAGTGCAGGTGGATGGCGCCGGTTACAGCGCACTTTGCGTACCGGGTCGAGAGCGCCATCCGCCGGTAAAAGCGTTTTTTGCCTGGCTGCGCGAAGAGGCACAGCTTTCCGGGCATGTGCCGCGCTGAATCCGACAAAACTTTTTGCAGCTCTCATCACTCACAAGCAGGTAACGATCACGTCAGCAGAGCGTGACGCCAATCGGATTAGCCTCCAGGAGACTGAAATGAGTGACCTGCAATTGTCTGATGTTCAAACCCTGCGCGAGCGCGCCCGCCAACACGTGGAAAACGGCGCGGTGACCGAAAGCTACAGCGCCAACCGTGAAGAAGTGCTGCGCCTGCTCAACGAATCGCTGGCCACCGAACTGGTCTGCGTCTTGCGCTACAAGCGCCACTACTTCATGGCCAACGGCCTGAAAGCCAACGTCGCCGCCGACGAGTTCCTCGAGCACGCCACTCAGGAAGCCGAACACGCCGACCGTCTCGCCGAGCGCATCGTGCAACTGGGCGGCGAGCCCGAGTTCAACCCGGACTTGCTGTCGAAGATGTCCCACGCGCAATACGTGGCCGGCAACACCTTGAAGGAAATGGTCTACGAAGACCTGGTGGCCGAGCGGATCGCCATCGACAGCTACCGCGAGATCATCCAGTACATCGGTGAAAAGGACCCGACCACGCGCCGGATCTTCGAAGACATCCTGGCTCAGGAAGAAGAGCATGCGGATGACATGGCGGATATTCTGAAGGACCTCTAATCCCCGCTCCCCCGCTGACCGATCGTTCCCACGCTCTGCGTGGGAACAATCGGGTTGCTGCGATTACTTGGTAGGTTTGACAGTCACCGGCGCCTTGCCCGCCCTCATCTGCTCCAGCAACGGCGCGCACTGATTCGGCTCGCCACCACTCGGCGCCACCAGCGCCAGCAGCCCCGCCGCCGGCGCAGCGATCACGCCCAGCGCCACCATCCCCGCCCCGCGCAACATCAACGGCACCGCTTTCACCCCCGCATCCGGCTTGATGAACTTGCCGCGTACATACAACGGCGAGCGCAGGGAAATCAGGCGCCAGCCCTTGGATTCCGGCGTCACCGTCAGATCCAGTTGCTCGGTGGCCATGTTCGCTGTGCCGTCGATGTAGATGATTGCGTTCTCGGTATCGAACACAAACAGTCTTGTCGTCGCCAGACCGGTCTTGATATCGAAGTCCGCCGCCGCGCAATTGATCTTCACTTCCTTGTCGCCAAAGATCTTGCCGACCACATAGTTGCCGACGTTGAGCCCGGCCAGCTCCATCAACTCGCGGCTGATGGCGCCGTCGTTGATCAGCATCTTCAGGTTGCCGTTGGCGCCGCCCAGCAGCTTGGCCACCGAGTTGCCGCGACCGGCGATGTCGGCATCGCCGTTGAGCTCGCCGAAACTGGTCTTCATCGGTTCGAAGGTCGGGAACAGCTGTTTGAGCTTGAACTTGCGCGCGGTCAGTTTCGCTCGACCTTCCAGCGGCTCGGTACGACCGTTGAGGCGAATCTGCGCATCGAGATTGCCGCCGGCCACGCCAAAGCGCAGCGGCTCCAGACTTAGTTCGCCGTCGTTGAGTTTCAGGTGGGTATAGAGGTCGGTGAACGGCAGTTCTTCGCTGTGGACGATGCGTTTGCCGGTGAATTCGACGTCGGCGTCCATGTCGCGCCAGCGCTCGGTCTTGAACTCTTCCACCGGCAGCACTTTGTCTGCCGGCTGTTTGCTTTCGCCGCCACGGGCCTTTTGCTTGGCATTGGAGTCGGCACCGATCAGCGGCGCGAGGTCGGCAAACAACAGTTGATTGGACAGTAGCGCGCCACTCAGCTTGGGCCGTGGCTGGCTGGCGACATAGGTCAGATCGCCATGAATGTCGCTGCTGCCGATCTTGCCGTTGAACTGTTCGTAGCGGAACTGCGCGCCGCCCGGCTCATGCAGCTTGGCGATCAAGTGACCGTCGGTGGCGTACGGCGGGGTGTCCGGCAGGGTCACGCCGGTCAGCGGATACAGGTTGCCGAGGCTGGCACCCGCCAGTTTCAGGCGCAGATCGAGCGCACCAAGATTCAGCGGATCGGTCAATGTGCCGGCGAGTTCGACGCTGGTATCGCCGATCTTCGCCTGGGCCTGCAACGGGAACGGTTTGCTCGCGTCCTGCAGCGCCAGCAGGCCGCCGATCTTGCCCTGGCCGGCGAGTTTCTGGCCGTGGTATTGGCCGGTGACTTTCAGGCCGAAGGCGTAATCCTGCGGTGCGCCGCCCTTGTCCTGCGCGGTTTTTGCGGCTTTGTCGCCGACGATGTCGCTGAACGGAATCGGCTTGCCCAGCGGATCGATCAACAGGTCGAGGTTGGTCTTGAGGGTCTGGTCATCCAGGGTGACGTGGCCCTTGTCGAAGCCGATGGCACCGATGTCGACCACCCAGTTCGAGGGCTCGGCGTTCGGGTCCTTGGGATCGAACTTGAAGGTCCAGTTGGCGCGGCCATCGGCCAAACGCTGCAATTGCGCGTTGGGTTCGGTCAGGTCGATCCGCGGGATCGTTACCCGTTGCGCCAGCAAGGCCAGCGGCGAGATGCGCAGCTCGACCCGTTTGAGGGTGACCATCTGCGGCTGCTTCGACCAGTCCGGATTGCCCAGCGTCAGGTCTTCGGCCACCACGTGCGGCCACGGCACCCAGGCGCGCCAGCCGCCCTCGTCGAGTTCACGCCGCCAGACCACCGACAGGTTGCCATTGATGGCGAACGGTCGATGCAACTCTTCCGAGACTTTGGCGTTGAGCGGCGGTTTGATCCGGTTCCAGTCGAAGAACACGATGATCAGCACCAGCACTGCCAGAAGCAGCACAAGGGTGGCGAAGGTCCAGGCGAAGATTTTACGCGTGCGCGTCATTGCACAAAGCTCCTGAAGACGACTGCATCCATTGGCACGACGCAGCTGAAACGACGGGCCGTGATGGCCCTCATGAAATCTGTGACTGACAAACAGCCCGCAGGTTTAATCCAAAGCCCCATCGAGGGGGAAAAACGGTCGCCATTCTGACCGATCGGTCGAGTTGGCGTTACCGGGCCCGCACATTTGCGGAGCGCAAGTGGGTGGAAAATACCCACTCCAGTGCAAAACCGCCCGCCTGAAACGCCCGAGCTAGAGCCTCCCGAGCGAACAATCAATTCTGTTGATTATTACCATTGTGTTTATGAACTTTTATATCGACTTATCGAGAGTAGCATTGCCCTCGTACCCACTTTATCGCCCTCCCAAGGAGCAACCCATCATGAAACGCCAACTTCTGTTCAGTCTTACCCTCTCGATGCTGGCCAGCACCGCTTTCGCCCTGCCAGCTGCCGATCAAGCAACTCCGCAAGTCAAAACCAGCCACTCGGTGTTCAGCCAGACTGTTGCCGCTGATGGCTCGGACCGCACTCCACAAGGCCAGACCCTGGCTGAAAACGGTCGTAACCGCCTGGAAGAAAAAGGTCTGGTTCAAGATGGCTATGACAAAACCCCACAAGGTCAAACCGTAGCTGAAGGCGGCCGTGATCGTCTGGAAGAGAAAGGTCTGGTTCAAGACGGTTCGGATCGCACCCCACAGGGCCAAACCCTGGCATCTGACGGTGGCGACCGTACCCCACAAGGCCAGACTCTGGCTTCTGACGGCGGCGACCGTACCCCACAAGGTCAAACGCTGGCCGAAGGTGGTGGTGACCGTGTAATCGAACGCAACAGCGCTTTGAGCTAAGCCCATGGTGGCCTGGAAAAAAAGCCCAATCCCCGGATTGGGCTTTTGACTTTTCAGAAGCGGTATAAAGAAGTCGCGATTTCCCTGCTCCATCTCCCCCGCTGCCGTTCGACGCCGACAAAGCCGATTTGCTAGAGTGCGGCGCTTGTCTTGCCTAAGAACACACCCTTGCGATGCTGCCCCGCGCCGAACAGAAACAACAGACCCGCAACGCCCTGATGGACGCTGCCCGCCACTTGATGGAAAGCGGCCGAGGATTCGGCAGCCTGAGCCTGCGTGAAGTGACGAAAACCGCCGGCATCGTGCCCACCGGTTTCTACCGGCATTTCGCCGACATGGACGAACTCGGCCTGGTGCTGGTCAGCGAAGTCGGCCAGACCTTCCGCGAAACCATCCGCCTGGTGCGCCACAACGAATTCGTCATGGGCGGCATCATTGATGCGTCGGTGCGGATTTTTCTCGACGTGGTCAGCGCCAACCGTTCGCAATTCCTGTTTCTGGCCCGCGAGCAGTACGGCGGATCGCTATCGGTGCGTCAGGCCATTGGCCGTTTGCGGGAGGACATCAGCTCCGACCTGGCGGCGGATCTGGCCTTGATGCCCAAGCTCCAGCACCTCAATCGCGAAGGCCTGAGCGTGATGGCCGACCTGATCGTCAAATCGGTGTTCGCCACCCTGCCGGACATCATCGACCCGCCCGCCGAAGCTCTGCCGGAGCATCTGACGCCCCAGGCGAAGATCACCCAGCAGTTGCGCTTCATCTTTATCGGGTTGAAGCACTGGCAAGGACTTGGCAGTACCGAATAATTCCTCTCCAGCTCCCACACTGGCTCCTGTTTGGTGCGTGTAAAAAACTTCATGCACCAAAACACTCCACAATCCTGCAACATCTTGAAACATCCACTAGGCTCCGACAGGGTTTTCCTACGCTTCGTCCGATTGGCAAGCCCCTTGCTCTAGCCTGAGCATTGTCCACTGCTGGAAGCTTTCCGATGCTGGTGATTCATCGCAGAATCGACCCCAAACCCGTCTGGGCCGCCGAGTTGCACCTGACCTTCGAAGCCAGGAGCAAAAGCCGCCTGCGCTGTTTCAGTGCCGAAGGCGAGGACGTCGGGCTGTTTCTGGAGCGCGGCCAGCCGCCGCTGTATGACGGTGAGTGCCTGCAAGCCGAAGATGGCCGGATCGTCCGGGTCTGCGCCCGCCCCGAGCAATTGCTGCACGTCACCTGCGCCAATGCTTTCGAACTGACCCGCGCCGCCTATCACCTAGGCAATCGCCATGTGGCGCTGCAAGTCGGTGACGGCTGGCTGCGGCTGCTCGACGATTACGTGCTCAAGGCGATGCTTGAACAACTCGGCGCGCAGGTCGAATCGATCGAAGCCCCGTTCCAGCCGGAACACGGTGCCTACGGTGGCGGCCATCATCATTCGCGGCACGGTGACGAAGACTTCAACTACGCGCCGAAACTCCATCAGTTCGGCGTCCGTTTGTGAACCCGGCCTGGGCGCTGCTGCGCCTGGCCAGTCCGCAACTGCCGATTGGCGGCTACAGCTACTCCCAGGGTCTGGAAATGGCTGTGGATAACGGCCGCGTCGACAGCCCGGACAGCGCCCGCCGCTGGATCAGCGATCAATTGCTGCTCAACCTTGCGCGGTTTGAAGCCCCCATGCTGCTCGCCCATTGCCAGGCCGCAGCGGACGAAAATTGGGATGAGCTGCTGCGTGTCTGCGAAAGCCATCGGGCCAGCCGCGAAACCCGCGAGCTGCATCTGGAGAGCCGGCAGATGGGCTACTCGTTGCAGCAATTGCTCAACGGCTTGCCCGAACTCGATCAGGCCGCGCGGGACTTTCTCGAACACTGTGCCGAGCCGCACCTGGCCCTGTGCTGGGCACTGGCTGCGCGCGCCTGGCAGATCAGCCCGCAGGACGCCCTCGCCGCGTGGCTGTGGAGCTGGCTGGAAAACCAGCTCGCGGTGCTGATGAAAACCCTGCCGCTGGGCCAGCAAGCCGCTCAGCGCCTGACCAGCGAACTGCTGCCGCTGCTGCAACAGGCCCAGCAGGACGCCACCCGAATCAATCCCGAACACCTCGGCAGCGCCGCGTTCGGTCTGTCCCTGGCGTGCATGGCCCATGAGCGCCAGTACAGCCGCCTGTTCCGTTCCTAGGGCCTTTTATCAGGAGAATCACATGAACACACAACCCCTGCGCGTCGGCATCGGCGGCCCGGTCGGTTCCGGCAAGACCGCGTTGACCCTGGCCCTGTGCCTGGCCCTGCGCGAGCGCTACAACCTGGCCGTAGTCACCAACGACATCTACACCCGCGAAGACGCCGACTTCCTGGTGCGCAACGAAGCGCTGGCGCCGGAACGCATCATCGGCGTGGAAACCGGTGGCTGCCCGCACACCGCGATCCGCGAAGACGCCTCGATCAACCTCGAAGCAGTGGATCAGCTGAACCGGCGTTTTCCGGGGCTGGACCTGATTCTGGTGGAGTCCGGCGGCGACAACCTGTCCGCGACCTTCAGCCCGGAACTGTCTGACCTGACCATCTACGTGATCGACGTGTCGGCCGGCGACAAACTCCCACGCAAGGGCGGGCCCGGCATTTGCAAATCCGACCTGCTGGTGATCAACAAGATCGACCTCGCGCCGCTGGTCGGCGCCTCGCTGGAGATGATGAACAGCGACACCCAACGCATGCGCAACGGCAAGCCGTTCGTGTTCAGCAACCAGAAAACCGGGCAGGGCCTGGAAGACATCATCGCCTTCATCGAACGCCAGGGTCTGCTGACTGCAGCCTGATTCACTGATCAACAAGGAAGCTTATCCATGACACTCAAACGCATTCTCGGCGCCGTCGCACTGCTGTTGACCCCGGCCCTGGCCTTCGCTCACCCCGGCCACGGCGACTCTGGCCTGGTGGCCGGCATCAGCCACCCGATCGGTGGCCTCGACCATTTGCTGGCGATGGTGGCCGTCGGTCTGTGGGCCGCGCAGCAGCAAGGCGCCGCGCGCTGGGCGCTGCCGTGCACCTTTGTCGGCACCATGCTGATCGGCGGTTTGCTCGGCTTTGAAGGGCTGGAGCTGCCGGCGCTGGAAAGCGGGATTGCCGCCTCGGTGCTGGCGCTGGGTCTGGCGGTGGCGCTGGCCGTGCGTCCGCCACTGGTGATGGCGGTGGCGGCGACGGCGCTGTTTGCATTGTTCCACGGCGTGGCTCACGGCCTCGAGTTGCCGGACATGTCGAGCCCTTGGGCGTATGCCGCAGGGTTCGTGGTCGCGACGGCTGCGCTGCATGCGGCGGGTTATGCGGTCGTGCGTTTTCTGCCTCAGGCGGCCGCGCCGCTGGTTCGACTGGCCGGAGCGGCTTCGGCAGTGACCGGCGCGTGGTTGCTGGCCGGCTGAACTGCACCTCTGATCGTTCCCGCGCATGGCGCGGGAACGATCGATCGCCACTCTCTGCTACCATGTCGCGCAATCGCCCCTGCCGTGACGACGTCCGCCCATGCCCCACGCTTCCCGCTCCACCTCCCTGCCTGAACTGACCGCCCTGTTCGGCGAAGTGCAACAGCACTTTCTGAACGTGATCGTGCCCCTCTGGCAAGGACCGGGCTGGAACGCCGACATGGCGTTGCCTTATGAGGCGCTGGACGCCGCGCATCAGCCGCTGCCACCGCAGCGCTACCGGGCGATGGCCTGCGCACGGCAGCTGTACCTGTTTTCCAGCCTGATCGGGGTTGTGGATAACGCCGAAGTTCGCGCGGCTGCGTTGTTCCGCTCCCTGCAACGGCACTTCCACGATGCCGAGCACGGCGGCTGGTTCTACAGCATCGATCCACAGGGCAAACCGCTGGATCAGCGCAAGGACCTCTACACCCACGCCTTCATCCTGTTTGCCTGCGCCCACTACTGGGAAAAATCCCGCGAGCCCCTGGTCGAGTCGACCTTGAACGCCGCGCTGGAAGTCATCGGCCGGCGTTTCGCCACTGGCGACGGCCTCTACGAAGCCTGCCTCGACCGCGACTGGATCACCCTGCAAACCGGCCCGCTGCAAAACCCGCTGATGCACCTGGCCGAAGCGTTCCTGGCCACTCTGGCGGTGCGCGAAGATGCACAGGTCAAGCAAGCGCTGAGCGAGTTATGCACAGCCATGCACAAGCGCTTCGTCGATCCTCAGGCCGGTGTGCTGATGGAGAAACCGCTGGGGGCTGTGGATAACTGGTATGAGCCGGGCCACCAGTTCGAGTGGTATTTCCTGCTGGAATCCTCGCCTCTGCTCCGCGGTTCGAAACTGCATGCCGCCCTGGACCGGGCCTTCGCGTTCACCGAGCAGTACGGCGTGATGCAACCGTCCGGTGCAGTGCGGGCCATGCTCGATCTGGATATGGACGGACGCCCGAAGGATTCAACCCAGCGCATCTGGGCCCAGGCCGAATACCTGCGCGCCCTGACCTTGCGTCCGGACAGTGAAAGCGCGGTGCTGCGCCAGTTGCAGGCGTTGCAACAGCGCTTCCTGCATGCCGGCGGCTGGCACGAGTGCCGTGACGATCAGGGCGAGGTCAGCCGCAAGGACATGCCGTCGACCACGCCGTATCACCTGGCGACCTGCTATCGTGGCCTCGCCGACTATCTGAGCTGACGTCGTGGCGAGCTCGCGCGCTCGCACAAGTCAGGCAATCCACTTCCTGTCGGCAGTGAAGCTGATGGTCAGCCAGCGCGCCGCGTCCGGTTTGCCCAGCTTCGCGGAAATCTCCTCACGCAGCACATCCAGCTGACCGACGCTCTGCAGCCGGTAGTTCGCCGGCAACACCACATGAATCTCAATGAACCGCGCCCGCCCGTGCTTCTGCACATAGGACACGTAGTCGTCGAAACCATGCTCGGCCTTCGCGGCGTCCATTACCTCGCGCACTTGCTCATCCAGCGTGTCCGGCGCAATGCCGAGCACGTCCTGCAGCGCCGGGCCGAGGATTTTGAACGCCGGTGGCAGCATGGTCAGGGCCAGCACGATGAGAATCAGCGGATCGACGAACTTCGCCCACTCGCCATAGCCCTGGGACTTGAGCAGCAACGCCGCGAGGAAACTGATCAACAGGCCCACGGACAGCATCGCGTCCACCAGCCAACTGATGTTGTCGAACTGGATCAGGCTCGACTTGAGCGTGCGATTGCGGTGCCGGACGTAGAAGAAGTAGGCGAACTCGACAACGGTGAACACCGCCGCGTAGATGATCACCAGCCCCAGTTCGATCTCACGACCGCCATTGATGATGCCGAACACACCGTTGAGAAACGCGTAGATCGCGATCAGCAGCAGGAAACTGCCCTCGATCAGCAGCACCATCGGCTCCAGGTGCCAGAAACCGAACTGGAAGCGCTGGTTGCTTTGCTTGGCGATCAGCTTCGCGGTGATCAGCATCAGGACTTTGATGAAGGTCGCGATCAGCGAAAAAAAGCCATCGAACAGGATGGACTGGGAACCCGAAACAAAACCGGTGGCGATCCCGGCGATCGACACGGCAAACATCAGGAGGGTCGATTGTTTGAGCAGCGACTGCTCACCTCGGTTACTCACTTTGACTCCTCGAAAAACCTTGAAAACCGCAGGGTGCGGTGGGGTTGTTGAGGAGTGAGTCTACCCCATGCGGGGATTTTGCCTGTTACGGCCCCATCGCGGGCAAGCCCGCTCCCACAGGTTTATCGGTGGACCGAAATCTTGGGACCGCCTCGATACCTGTGGGAGCTGGCTTGCCAGCGATTAGCCGTTACGCGGTGTCAGGCCTTGTTGCGCTCGATGGCAAAACCGGCCCAGGTCTGGCTCACCGGCATCAGTTCCAGGCTGTTGATGTTGATGTGCGCCGGCGCGTTCAGCACCCAGAAGATGGTCTCGGCGATGTCCTGCGGCTGGATCGGCTCGGCACCGGCGTAAGTCGCGTCGTAACGCGCCTGATCGCCGGCGAAACGCACCAGCGAGAACTCGCTCTCGCACAGGCCCGGCTCGATGTTGCTGACGCGCACGCCAGTGCCCTGCAGGTCGCAGCGCAGGTTCAGCGAGAACTGTTTGACGAACGCCTTGGTCGCGCCGTAAACGTGGCTGCCCGGGTACGGATAGTTACCGGCGATGGAACCGAGGTTGATGATACCGGCGCCGCGACCGTGGGCGATCAGGCGCGGCAGCAACAGGCGAGTGCTATACATCAGGCCTTTGACGTTGGTGTCGACCATGGTGTCCCAATCATCGAGGTCGCACTTCGGTGCAGGGTCCACGCCCAGCGCCAGGCCGGCGTTGTTGATCAGGCCGCGCAACTTGGCGAACGATGGCGGCAGGTTGGCAATCGCCTCTTCCATCGCCTTGCGATCACGCACGTCCAGCACCAGACCATGCACTTCGGTCTGCTTCGACAGCTCGGCGCACAGCGCGTTGAGGCGGTCGCCACGACGACCGGTCAGCACCAGTTTCCAACCGGCCTCGGCAAAACGACGGGCACAGGCTTCACCAAAACCGGAGGTCGCGCCGGTGATAAACAGGGTGTTGGACATCGTGTTCTCCTTGCTTCGGCCGCCGGGGCAGCCCTTGGAATAGAAAATCAGCGGGCAGCATGCCCGGCCCCGCTTTAACCGGCAACCACCGGATCCTGTTCATTAATTGATCAATCTCCGCTAGGCCATACGCGCTGAGGCCTGTAGCCATATGCACGCACGTTATCCACAAGCCCTTCCACAGTTTCCGGGGGCAAGTGGTTAAGCGCAAAGCCGCGCCACACAAGGCTTTGCGGGCGATTTGCAAAGTTTTTTGCTTGACCCTGAACAACCAGTTGTGCCGGGCAGGGCATTTTGCACGACCGGCCGGTCATGGCCATGATTGCGCGAGGCCAGCAATTACGGCCCTTAGCCGAGTCTTTCCAGAGTTTAATCACAGACTTATCCACAGGATTGACCACAGCCATCCGCGCGGTTTTGCGCCCCCATAAAAAGGTTGACAAACGGGCCTTACCCTCAGCGAAAACACACTGATCAAAAAACAACCACAGCGCTGCACGCCACGGTTTAAAAGGCTTTCAGCCAGCTACACCCACGTTATTCACAGCCAGCTCCACAGCAAACGGGGACAAGTCAAAACTGTGGAAAAACAGCCATTTGCAGCGTCTATATGTCGCGCTTTGGCAGGTTGAGGATTTTGTTTTCCACAATTTCCCGAAAGTCCTGGTTTTCAGTGAACGAGCAGAAGCAAAAAAGCCCCGACACTCACGCATCGGGGCTTGTGGACAACTTCAAACGATCAGTGACCGCCGAGGTAAGCGTTACGCACCTCCTCGTTCACCAACAGTTCCTGACCGGTGCCCGTCAGGCGGATCTCGCCGTTGACCATCACGTACGCCCGGTCGGACAGTTTCAACGCATGGTTGGCATTCTGCTCGACGAGGAAAATGGTCATGCCGGTTTTCGCCAGTTCCCGCAGGGTGGCGAAGATCTGTTTCACCACGATCGGCGCCAGACCCAGACTCGGTTCGTCCAACAGCAACAGCTTGGGCCGGCTCATGAGCGCCCGGGCGATGGCGAGCATCTGCTGCTCGCCCCCGGACATGGTCATGGCCCGCTGATTACGGCGCTCTTCGAGCCGCGGGAACAGCTCGAACATGCGCTGCATGTCTTCCTTGGCGTACTTGTCGCCGATCGGAATGGTGCCCATCAGCAGGTTTTCCTCGACGGTCATGTCGGGGAACACCCGCCGCCCTTCCGGCGACTGCGCGATGCCGTTAGAGGCGATGTAGTGCGATGACTTGTGGGTAATGTCCACGCCTTGATAGAGAATCTGCCCGCCCGCCGCCCGTGGCTGGCCGAAGATCGACATCAACAGGGTGGATTTGCCGGCACCGTTGGAGCCGATCAGGCTGACGGTTTCTCCTTCGTTGATCTGCAGCGAAACGCCTTTGAGGGCCTGGATCGGGCCGTAGAACACGTCCAGATCCTTGAGTTCGAGGATGGGTTGCGTCATACGACTTCCTCTTCGTCGGCGCCCAGGTAGGCAGCGATCACTTTCGGATCGTTACGGATGGCATCCGGTCCGCCTTCGGCGATGACGATGCCGTGGTCCAGCACCACGATGTGATCGGAAATGCTCATTACCATGCCCATGTCGTGTTCGATCAGCACCACGGTCAGATCGTGCTCGTCGCGCAGCAGCCGGATCATCGCGCTCAGCGCTTCGGTTTCCTGAGGGTTGAGGCCGGCGGCCGGTTCGTCGAGGCAGATGATCTGCGGCCGCGTGCACATGGCCCGGGCGATCTCCAGACGACGCTGCTGGCCGTAGGACAGTTCACCGGCCAGACGGTTGGCGCAGTCCACCAGATCCACCACTTCCAGCCAGTAGAACGCGCAGTCCAGCGCGTCGCTTTCAGCCTTGCGGTAACCCTTGGTGTTAAGGATGCCGGCCAGCATGTTGCGGTTGACCCACATGTGCTGGGCCACCAGCAGGTTTTCCAGCACCGACATTTCCTTGAACAGGCGAATGTTCTGGAACGTCCGGGCCAGGCCTGCGCGGTTCACCAGATGGGTGCCGCCGAACATCTTGTAGTACATACGACTGAGGAACGACTTCGGCGAAACGAAATCGGTCGGTTTGAACGACTCGCCCAGCAGCTGGATGACGTTGGTCTGCCGGCCGCGCACGTTGAGTTCGATCTTGCCGCCGGAGGCCTTGTAGAACCCGGTCAGGCAGTTGAACACCGTGGTCTTGCCGGCGCCGTTGGGGCCGATCAGGGCGAAGATCGAGTTGCGCTTGACCTTCAGGCTGACATCGCTCAAGGCCTTGATGCCACCGAAGTGCATCATCAGTTTTTCAACAGAGAGTACGACTTCACTCATGGCGCAGTCCTCTCATAGTGAATGGCACCTTTGCGTGGAGTGACCCCGGTACGGCTGATGCGGATCAGCCCGCGAGGTCGCCAGATCATCATCAACACCATCAGGATGCCGAACAGCAGCACGCGGTATTCGGCGAAGCCGCGCAGCAGTTCCGGGGCGACGGTCAGCACGAACGCTGCGATCACCACACCGATGGTCGAGCCCATACCGCCGAGTACCACGATGGCGAGGATCAGCGCCGACTCGAAGAAGGTGAACGAGGTCGGGTTGACGAAGCCTTGATAGGTGGCGAAGAACACACCCGCCAGACCTGCCGTGGACGCACCGATGGTGAACGCCGAGAGCTTGACCAGCACGTGGTTGAGGCCCATCGAGCGGCAGGCGATCTCGTCTTCACGCAGGGCTTCCCAAGCGCGGCCGACCGGCATCTTCACCAGGCGATGCTTGATGTACAGCACGGCCAGCACCACCAGGAACAGCACCGCATAAATGAAGTAGTACTTCACGTCCGGGTTGTAGGCGATGCCGAAGAACTCGTGGAACGGCACCCCGCCATCCTTCGCCCGCTTGCCGAATTCCAGACCGAAGAAGGTCGGCAGTGGCGCCGGCATGCCATTCGGGCCGCCGGTCAGGGACAGCCAGTTGTTGAGCACCAGACGGATGATTTCACCGAAGCCCAGGGTCACGATCGCCAGGTAGTCGCCGTGCAGGCGCAGCACCGGGAAACCGAGGATGCAACCGGCAAGGCCGGCGGTGATCGCCGCCAGCGGCAGCACGGTCCAGAAGCCCAGCCCGAGGTACTGATACCCGAGCGCCAGACCGTAGGCACCGATGGCGTAGAACGCCACGTAACCCAGGTCGAGCAGGCCGGCCAGACCCACCACGATGTTCAGTCCCAGCCCCAGCAGCACGTAGATCAGTCCGAGGATGACCACACCCAGCAGATAGGAGTTGGAGAAGAACGGCAACGCTACGGCGATGGCGATCATCAGCGGGATGATCCAGCGCAGGCGCGATTTGTAGTCCGGGGGCAGCACATGCACGCCAGAACCGGTGCTCTCGAATCCGTCGAGAATGCGCAGGCCTTTCGGGGTTTGCAGGAACAGACTGAGGGCAAAGCGACCGGCCATGACGATGGCGATGATCCATGCCACGCGGGTCGGTTCGAGGTTGAAGCTGTAGCCGTCGAGTACCACGCCGACGATCGGCCCGAACACGATCAGGGCGATCAGACCGGCGAGAATCGCCTCAACCAGGCTTTTTTTGACATCGATGGATTTTGCAGTGGTTGAAGACATCGCTTACACCTTCGACACAAGAGGACGGCCCAGCAGGCCCTGAGGCCGGAAGACCAGAACAAGTACGAGCAGCGAGAAGCTGAACACGTCTTTGTAGTCGGAGTTGACCAGGCCCGAGAACAGCGACTCGGAGATCCCGAGGATGATCCCGCCGAGCATGGCGCCAGGCAGCGAACCGATCCCGCCCAGTACTGCCGCAGTAAATGCCTTGATGCCGATGATGAAGCCGGCATAGAAGTCGAAGGTGCCGTAGTTCATGGTGATCAGCACGCCGGCCAACGCCGCCATGGCCGCACCGATGATGAACACGTAGGAAATGACCCGGTCGGTGTTGATGCCGAGGATCGAAGCCATTTTGCGGTCCTGCTGGGTCGCACGGCACATGCGCCCGAGCTTGGTGTACTTGATGACATAGGTCAGCAGGCCCATGCCGACGAATGCGGCCACCAGGATGAAGACTTTGGTGTAGGTCAGCTGCACGAAGCCGGTACCGACTTCGACACGCCATGCACCGGTCAGCAGCGTGGGTACGCCCTGTTGTTTGGCGCCTTGGGCGATCTGTGCGTAGTTTTGCAGAATCAGGGAGATGCCGATGGCGCTGATCAACGGTGCCAGTCGGGTGGAGTTGCGCAGGGGTTTGTAAGCGACTCGCTCGATGACCCAGCCATACACCGCCGTGATCACGATGGTGAATACCAGGGTGCCGAGCATCAGCAGCGGGAAGGATTCAATACCGAAGTAAGCCAGCAGAGCCAGACTGATTGCCGCCAGGTAAGCAGAAATCATGTAAACCTCGCCGTGGGCGAAGTTGATCATGCCGATGATGCCGTAGACCATTGTGTAGCCGATGGCGATCAGGCCATAGACCGACCCGAGGGTCAGGCCGTTGACCAGTTGCTGCAGGAAAATACCATCCATAACGCAATCTCACGCAGTGAGAACCTGCACACCCTGAGGCGCGCGGTTCTTCTAGGAAAAATACAGATTTACGTCGGAGCAATGTCAGACAGGAAACCGCAGCCCCCTTGTGGGAGCTGGCTCGCCAGCGATAGCGGTAGAACATTCAACAAAGTTGTCGACTGTCAGGCCGTCATCGCGGGCAAGCCCGCTCCCACAGGGAATGTGGCGTCCGGTTGATCAGGTGCCGTTATTTCTGTTTTTCCAGCTGGTGATATTTGCCGTCCTTGTCCCACTGGTAGACCACGTAGTCGGAGACCTTCAGGTCGCCTTTGGAATCCCAGGTCTTCTCGCCCATGACGGTCTTGACCGGGTTCTTCTTCAGCCAGGCAGCGGCCTCCTCGCCCTTGTTCGACTTGGCGCCGTTGAAGGCGGCGGCCAGGGTCTGAACCGATGCATAGGCGTACAGGGTGTAGCCTTCAGGCTCGGTGCCAGCCTTGCGGAATGCATCTACCACGGTCTTGCTGTCGGGCAGCAGGCGTGGGTCGGCACCGAAGGTCATCAGCACGCCGTCGACGAATTGCGGGCCACCGGCGGTGGTCACCAGTTCGTCGGTCACGATACCGTCATCGGACATGAACTTGACGTCTTTCAGGCCTTGTTCACGCAGTTGGCGAACCAGCGGGCCGGCTTCCGGGTGCAGGCCACCGAAGTAGACGACATCGGCACCGGCGCCACGGATCTTGGTGACGATTGTGCTGAAGTCTTTCTCGCCACGGGTCAGGCCTTCGTACAGCACCGGCTTAACGCCGCGTTTTTCCAGTTGTGCCTTGGTCGCATCGGCCAGGCCCTGACCGTAGGTGTCCTTGTCGTGCAGCACGACGACTTTCTTGCCCTTGAGCACGTCGACGATGTAATCGCCGGCAACGATGCCCTGCTGGTCGTCACGGCCGCACATACGGAACATGGCGCTCAGGCCGCGCTCGGTCACTTGCGGATTGGTGGAACCCGGGGTGATGGCGATGATGCCGGCTTCGTCGTAGATCTCCGACGCAGGAATGGTCGAGGACGAGCAGAAGTGGCCGACCACACCGGCGACTTTCTGGTTGGTGAGGTCCTTGGCGACCGTCACCGCCTGTTTCGGCTCGCAAGCGTCATCGCCCTTGACCAGGACGATTTTCTCCCCGTTGACGCCGCCCGCCGCGTTGACCGCGTCGGCCGCCGCTTGTGCCCCTTTCATGTATTGCTCGCCAAATGCCGCGTTGGCGCCCGTCATCGGACCCGCCACACCGATTTTCACATCAGCTTGTGCAAACGCAGAAACACCCAGCGCAGTAGCCACTGCGAGGGCCAGAAAGCCTTTCTTGTAAAACGTCTGGGACATGAGGTGGTGCTCCAAGGTTTTTTTTAGTTGGCACTGCGACTTCACTTGAATGCTCAGAGCAAGGGCCGTGCCATCGGTTTTTTATTCTTCAAAAAGTCGCTGCTTTCTTGTTATTTCGACTGTTTCGTTCCCATTTTCATTGGGCGTGCAACCGTCTAAACCGCGGAAGGTGAAACCAATTATTTTTTCAGGCGCAACCCGCACGCGCCATCATTGCAACCGCGGCGCCAAACGACGTGCAACCAGCCTGTAACAGCCCGCGTCACCGAACTGCACACTGCTGGTGCGGGACTGCTACAACCCGCACCATTACAGGCTAGTCGCTACATCGAAAAGCGCCGCTTCCGGCAACATATTTCAATACTCAAATGACGATCCGCAGGCACTGGCCCGCGTGATACAGCGAGAACCCGGCCTCGTACAGGCAACTGCGCAAGCCCACCCCCGCCAGCGGCTGCATCGGTGCGAACGGAATCGGCAATGCCTGAGGATTTCCGTTACACAGGTAATCGGCGAAGGCCTTGCCGACCACAGTGCCGGTAGTCACGCCACGGCCGTTGTAACCGGTGACGGCCACCAGTCCCGGCGCGGGCTCGAACAGGCGCATCAAATGATCAGGGGTAAACGCGATGCGCCCGGTCCAGGTGCATTCCCATTCCACAGGCTTGAGATTGGGGAAGTAATGCTGCTGCACCCGGTCGGCCCAGGCCTTGAGGAACCAGGTCGGTTTCTGATTGCCGTTGCCGAGGCTGCCCAGCAACAGACGCCCGTCCTTGTCGCGGCGGATGCTGCTCAGCACCTGGCGGGTATCCCAAGAGCCCTGCCCGCCCGGGAGGATTTCCTGAGCGGCGTCTTCGGTGAGCGGCACCGAAGCGACCTGATAGTAGTAACCGGGGAAGAAATTGCGCTTGAGTTCGGTCCAGTCGCCTTCGGTGTAGGCGTTGGAAGCGATAACCACCTGTTCGGCGAGCACCGAACCCTGCTCGGTCTGCACCGACCATTTCGGCCCCTGGCGTTCAAGACGCGCGACCGGCGAGTGATCGAACATCTGCCCGCCAAGGCGCATTACAGCGTTGGCCAGCCCGGTGACATACGCCATCGGATTGAGCGTACCGGCGCGCCGGTCGAGCAACGCGGCGGCGATCTTCTGTGTGCCCGTCGCCTGTTCACAGGCCTTGCCGGTCAACAGTTCGACCGGTGCACCGCGGCGTTTCCACTGTTCTTCGCGACTGCGCAGATCCGCCTCACCCTTGGCGTTGTGCGCCATGTGCAGGGTGCCTTCGCGGCGCAACTGGCAATCGATGTTGTATTTATCCACAAGGCTGAACACCAGCGCCGGCGCCGCACCGAGCATGCGGTTGAGCTGGCTGCCGACCGCCTCGCCGAAGCCGGCTTCGATCTCGTCCGGCGGGATCCACATCCCGGCGTTGACCAGCCCGACGTTGCGCCCGGAGCCACCATGCCCGGCGCGATGGGCTTCGAGCACGCAGACACTTTTGCCTTTTTCCAACAGATGCAGCGCCGCCGACAACCCGGTGAACCCGGCGCCGATCACGCAGACATCGACTTTGACCTCGCCCCTGAGCGCCGTGTTATCCGGGCGTTGCGGCGTGAGTTTTTCCCACAGACATTCTTCGCGTAACGGCATTGCCAGACTCCAACAGAAACCTGCCAAACACACCTAAATGATCGTTCCCATGCTCTGCGTGGGAACGCAGTCAGGGACGCTCTGCGTCCCGAAAGCGAACGCGGAGCGTTCGGTGCAGCATTCCCACGCAGAGCGTGGGAACGATCAATAGCTTTTGAGAAAACTGTCAGTCGAAAGTAATGCCCTGCGCCAGCGGCAATTCCAGCGAGTAGTTCACGGTATTGGTCTGCCGACGCATATACGCGCGCCATGCATCCGAACCCGACTCACGACCGCCACCGGTTTCTTTCTCGCCACCGAACGCGCCGCCGATTTCCGCGCCGCTCGGGCCGATGTTGACGTTGGCGATGCCGCAGTCACTGCCGACCGCCGACATGAATTTCTCGGCCTCGCGCACATCGGTGGTGAAGATGCACGACGACAACCCTTGCGGCACGGCATTGTTCAGGCGCAGCGCCTCTTCAAAATCGCTGTAACCGACCACGTACAGGATCGGCGCGAAGGTCTCGCTGCACACCACGTCGCTCTGCTCCGGCATTTCAACGATGGCCGGCGACACGTAGTAGGCGTTAGGGAATTGATCTTCCAGTTGGCGCTTGCCGCCGAACACCCGACCGCCCTCGCTCAGCGCCTGCTCCAGCGCGTCCTGCATGTTTTCGAAGCTGTGTTTGTCGATCAGCGGGCCGATCAGGTTGCCCTCCAGTGGGTGACCGATACGGACTTTGGAGTACGCAGCTTTCAGGCGGGTGACGATTTCTTCTTTCACCGATTCATGGGCGATCAGGCGACGCAAGGTGGTGCAACGCTGGCCGGCGGTACCGACGGCGCTGAACAGAATGGCGCGCACGGCCATGTCCAGATCGGCGCTCGGGCCGAGGATCATCGCGTTGTTGCCGCCCAGTTCGAGGATGCTGCGGGCGAAGCGTGCGGCGACTTTCGGCGCCACTTCGCGGCCCATGCGGGTGCTGCCGGTGGCACTGATCAGCGCGACACGCGGGTCATCCACCAGCGCTTCGCCGGCATCACGACCACCGATGATCACCTGGCTCAGGTGCGCCGGGGCATCGCTGAAATTCTTCAGTACGCGCTCGAACAGCGCCTGACAGGCCAGCGCGGTCAGCGGGGTTTTCTCCGACGGTTTCCACACCACCGGGTTGCCGCAGACCAGCGCCAGCGTGGTGTTCCACGCCCACACCGCGACCGGGAAGTTGAACGCACTGATCACGCCGACCACGCCCAGCGGGTGCCAGGTTTCACGCATGTGGTGGCCCGGACGCTCGGAGGCGATGGTCAAACCGTACAGCTGGCGAGACAGACCGACGGCGAAATCGCAGATGTCGATCATCTCCTGCACTTCACCAAGGCCTTCCTGGGTGATCTTGCCCGCTTCCCAGGACACCAGTTCGCCGAGTTCGGTCTTGTATTCACGCAGCACTTCGCCGAACTGACGCACCAGCTCGCCGCGACGCGGGGCCGGCACCTTGCGCCATTGTTCGAACGCATGATCTGCGCGACTGATGTGCTGCTCGACTTCGGCCGGGCCTTCCCAGTTCACGGCGCCGATGCGGCTGCCGTCGATGGGCGAATGCACCGGCACTTTGCCGTTCTGGTACAGGGCCGGGTTCACACCTAGACGATCAAGCAATGCGGCAACCATGGGTCACTCCTCAAGCAAAAAACTGAATGTGTGCGGGCGCGTTTTCACGACCGGGCAGACCTTTAGTTGTAGCGTCAGGAAGGCTGGGCAACAAACGACCTTTACGCGAGATATCATTCCGTTTATTCATGCTGCGCAGAAAGACAAGAAAAGGATCGCCCATGCTGAACAAACGCCACTTGCCGTCGATCACCGCGTTGCAGTGCTTCGAGGCCGTGACCCGGCACCTGAGTTTTACCCGGGCCGCCGAGGAACTGAACCTGACCCAGAGCGCCGTCAGCAAGCAGGTGGCGCAGCTCGAAGAACTGCTGCAGCACTTGTTGTTCCGCCGGGTGCGCCGCCGCTTGCAGATGACCCCGGCCGGCGATCTGTATCTGGTGGAAGTCAGAAAAATCCTGACCCAGGTCGAGATGTCGACCCATTACCTGCGTTCCTACGGCGGCGAAACCGAAGTCCTGCGGGTCTCCACGCCCTCGACCTTCGGCGCCCGCTGGCTGGTGCCGCGCCTCAAGGGCTGGCGTCTGCGTCATCCATCGATCCATCTGGACCTGTGCAACGAGCAGGAGGCCGATGACCTGCTGCAAGGGCGCAGCGACCTGGCGTTCTATTTCGGCCAGGGCTCACGCCCCGGCACCGAATGCCTGAAGCTGTTCGGCGAAGAACTGGTGCCGGTCTGCGCGCCGAGCAGCCTGCCGGACACTCCGTTGACTGATCCAACGCAACTCACCGATCTGGTCCTGCTGCAGAATGCTTCGCGCCCGCAAGCGTGGCACGACTGGTTCGACAGCCAGGGTTACCAGACCGAACACAGCTACCACGGCCCGCGTTTCGAAACCTTTTATATGTGCATCCGCGCGGCGCAGGTCGGCTGCGGCGTCGCCCTGCTGCCGAGGTTTCTGGTGGAAGAGGAATTGGCCGACGGCAAACTGGTCATTCCCTGGCAGCATGCAATGCCCAGCACCGATGCGTATTACCTGGCTTATCCGGAACACGCGGCGGAAGTGCCCAAGGTGCGGGATTTCGTGAAGTGGATGCTGGAGCAGATCGACAGTCCGGTTTGAAGTTGTATTCAGTCCCTGTGGAAGCGGCGGTGCGGCGGTCCGACTTGCCCGCGAAGACGGCATCACATGCAACATTGATGTTGATCCTGCCGACGCTTTCGCGGGCAAGCCCGCTCCCACAGGGATCTGTGGCGGTCAAAAAATCGCTGGCAATCCACACCCCGGATATGCGCCACTAGCGCCATTGATTGATACCGCGCCAGAGCGCGGCCCGCCTGGAGACCCCGTTATGAGCGAGAGTGTGTTTGCCGATCGCATCGTGCAGAACCTGCTCGACACCGACTTCTACAAACTGACGATGATGCAGGCGGTGCTGCACAACTACCCCAACGTCGAAGTCGAATGGGAGTTTCGTTGCCGTAACAGTGAAGATCTGCGCCCGTATCTGGCGGAGATCCGCTTCCAGGTCGAGCGTCTGGCCGAGTTGAGCCTGAGCGCCGATCAGTTGAGTTTCCTGGAGCGCATCAGCTTCCTCAAACCTGACTTCCTGCGTTTCCTCGGCCTGTTCCGCTTCAACCTGCGCTACCTGCACACCGGTATCGAGAACGGCGAGTTGTTCATCCGCCTGCGCGGGCCGTGGCTGCATGTGATCCTGTTTGAAGTGCCGCTGCTGGCGATCGTCAGCGAAGTGCGCAACCGCTATCGCTACCGTGAAACGGTACTGGAACAGGCCCGTGAACAGCTGTATCGCAAGTTCGACTGGTTGACCGCCAACGCCTCGGCCGAAGAGTTGTCGCAGTTGCAGGTCGCCGACTTCGGCACACGTCGCCGGTTTTCCTACCGCGTGCAGGAAGAAGTGGTGAACGTGCTCAAACACGATTTCCCCGGACGCTTCGTCGGCACCAGCAACGTGCATCTGTCCCGCGAACTGGACATGAAACCGCTGGGCACCATGGCCCACGAGTGGATCATGGCCCACCAGCAACTCGGCCCGCGACTGATCGACAGCCAGATCGCCGCCCTCGATTGCTGGGTCCGGGAGTACCGCGGCCTGCTGGGGATCGCCCTCACAGACTGCATCACTACCGATGCCTTCCTCGGCGATTTCGATCTGTTCTTCGCCAAGCTGTTCGACGGTTTGCGTCATGACTCCGGGGACCCGGTGCTGTGGGGCGAAAAATGCATCGCCCACTATCACAAGCTCGGCATCGACCCGATGAGCAAGACGTTGGTGTTCTCCGACAGCCTGACCCTGCCCAAGTCGCTGGAGATCTTCCGTGCGTTGCGCGGCCGGATCAATGTCAGCTTCGGCATCGGCACCAACCTGACCTGTGACATTCCGGGTGTCGAACCGATGAGCATCGTGCTTAAAATGACCGCCTGCAACGGCCAACCGGTGGCAAAGATCTCCGACGAGCCGGGCAAGACCCACTGCAAAGACCCGAATTTCGTCGCCTATTTGCGACACGTTTTCCAGGTTCCTGCCGTTTCCAGCCTTTCCAGCAAGGAGTGAATTCATGCAAGCCGTACAGCGTGAGATTGCTGAACAGCTCAACGTTCAGCCGCCGTTCGCCGATGACCAGGCCCTCGAAGCGGAAGTCGCCCGCCGCATCAGCTTCATCCAGGATTGCCTGACCAGTTCCGGACTCAAGACCCTGGTGCTGGGCATCAGCGGCGGGGTCGATTCCCTGACCGCCGGCCTTCTGGCCCAGCGTGCGATGCGCGAGTTGCGCGAGCGCACTGGTGACGAGGCCTACAAGTTCATCGCCGTGCGCCTGCCGTATGACGTGCAGTTCGATGAACACGACGCCCAGGCCTCGGTGGACTTCATCGCCCCGGACGAACGCCACACCGTCAACATCGGCCCGGCGGTCAAATCGCTGGCCAGCGAAGTCGCAGCCTTCGAAGGCAAGCACGCGGTGTCGGTGGATTTCGTGCTCGGCAACACCAAGGCGCGGATGCGCATGGTCGCCCAGTACACCATCGCCGGCGCGGCCCATGGCCTGGTGATCGGCACCGACCATGCGGCGGAAGCGGTGATGGGTTTCTTCACCAAGTTCGGTGACGGCGCCTGCGACCTGGCCCCGCTCAGCGGTCTGGTGAAGAACCAGGTCCGCGCCATCGCCCGCAGCTTCGGCGCTCCGGAATCGCTGGTGGAAAAAGTGCCGACGGCGGATCTGGAAGACCTGTCGCCGGGCAAGCCGGACGAGGCGTCCCACGGCGTGACCTACGCCGAGATCGACGCTTTCCTGCACGGCGAGCCGGTGCGTCAGGAAGCGTTCGACATCATCGTCAACACCTACAAAAAGACTCATCACAAGCGGGTCATGCCGTTTGCGCCTTGAATCCGGGGCATAAAAAAAGCGTCCTTCGGGACGCTTTTTTTTGACCTTGTGTTGCTTACTTCAGGGTCACGGTGCCTTTCATCATCGAGATGTGGCCCGGGAACGAGCAGAAGAAGCCGTACTTCTCGTCAGCCTTGAGCTTGGACACGTCGATGGTCAACGAGTCGGTTTCCTTGGCGCCGATGATCTTGGTGTGAGCGATAACGCGCTCATCACCGTCCTTCAGGTAGTTCTTGTCGATGCCGGCGGCCAGGCCGTCGGTAGCGATCGGCTGCATGTCGGCTTCTTTACTGATCACCAGGTTGTGGCCCATGACGTTCTTCGGCAGGCTGCCGGAGTGGGTCAGTTCGACGGTGAAGGTCTTGCAGCTCTTGTCGATTTCGATGGCCTTGGTGTTGAAGGACATCTGGTCGGTGGAATCAACGGTGGTTTTGCACTCGGCAGCCATCAATTGGCTGCTGGCCAGCGCCAGCAGGGATACCGCAACAACTTTGGAAAACATGGTGAATCTCCAAGGCAGGGTTAACAAAAACACGAATGGTTGGAAGACTGCCTGAAATCTTCGCAAGTTCCTATGACTTGAGTCAAAAATTGTATACAACTTTCAGGCTATGACACTCATCGAAACAATCTAACAGCCAGACGTTTGGCCGGGCCGTATCTTCAGGGCTCAACGTTCATCTGGAGCATCCGTCATGTCCTTCAACAGCCTGTTGTGCAGTCTGCTCGCCGCCTACGCCTGTGGTGCGAGCGGCACCTGTGAAACCCCGAAACGCGAAGTCTAGTCCTTGGATCGAGACCCGCCAGCCTTTACCCTGTGCGACTGATCGACACAGGAGCAAGGCATGTCTCTCACATCCGTTTGTGTATTTTGCGGTGCCAACGCCGGCACCACTCCGGCGTACACCGAAGCGGCCATCGCCCTCGGTACCGCCATTGCCGAGCGTAAGCTGACGCTGGTTTACGGCGGCGGGGCTGTCGGCCTGATGGGGATTGTCGCCGACGCTGCGCTGGCGGCCGGTGGCGAAGTGATCGGCATCATCCCGCAGAGCCTGATGGACAAGGAAATCGGTCACAAGAGCCTGACCCGCCTGGAAGTGGTCGACGGCATGCACGCGCGCAAAGCGCGGATGGCCGAACTCAGCGATGCGTTCATCGCCCTGCCCGGTGGCCTCGGCACCCTGGAAGAGCTGTTCGAAGTGTGGACCTGGGGCCAGCTCGGCTACCACGGCAAGCCGCTCGGCCTGCTCGAGGTGAACGGTTTCTACAGCAAACTCACTGCATTTCTCGATCACATCGTCGGCGAAGGCTTCGTTCGCGCGCCACACCGTGACATGCTGCAAGTGAGCGAGTCGCCGCAAACGCTGCTCGAAGCCCTCGATCAATGGCAGCCGACCGTCACGCCAAAGTGGGTCGACCAGAAACCCGGTTAACCCCCGGGCACCGATACAGGGCAGAATACGCGCCGCTCAACCTCACCTTCGACCCCAGAGGATCGCCCATGGCCAAACCCAATTACTCCTTCGCCAAACGTCAACGTGACCTGGCCAAGGAACAGAAGAAAGAGGAAAAGCTTCAGCGCAAGAAACAGATGGCTGAAGAAGCGGCACTGAACCCTGACGGTGAAGTGGCGACCGATGATGATGTTGAGGCACCGAAAGACCAGGCACCCGACGCCTGAGCAAATTGCTGAAACCTAGAACACAATCCCTGTGGGAGCGGGCTTGCTCGCGAAAGCGTCGTGACATTCACCATGGATGTGACTGAAAAATTGCTNCCCGCTCCCACATTTGATCTTCACTCCTCCAGCGGCAACACAGTGACGCGAACTTCCGGGTCGTGATTGCCACCACCCAGAATCACCCCGCGCAACGGCGAGACATCGGAGAAATCCCGGCCCCAGGCCAGGGTGATGTGCTCCAGCGCCGGCTGCACGTTATTCGTCGGATCGAAATCCACCCAGCCCAGCACCGGGCAAAACACCGAAACCCAGGCATGGGACGCATCGGCGCCGATCAACCGTGGCTGCCCCGGTGGCGGTTGGGTCAGCAGGTAACCGCTGATGTAACGCGCCGCCAGCCCGCGTGAGCGCACACAGGCAAGCATCAGATGCGCAAAGTCCTGACAGACCCCGCGCCGTCGCTCCAGCACTTCCACCAATGGCGTCGCGACTTGCGTCGCTTCGGCGTCGAAGGTGAATTCGCTGAAGATCTTCTGCATCAAGGCCTGCACACCCAGCATCAACGGTCTGCCGGCCGGGAAACAGCTCTCCGAGAACTCGACGAAGCTGCGCTTGAGATGCACGTAAGGCGACTGGAATCGATAGCGACAGGCTTCCAGCAAAGAGGCGGACAGCGGTTGACTGCTGTAAGTCAGCGCGTTGCGCGTCAACTCCCAGGCCGGTGACTGCTGGAAATCCACCACGGGTCGCGCCAGCACTTCCACCGTCAGCCGTGCGTTGACCTGCAATTCATCGTGCGGCCGTTCGAAGGCGAGGCGAGTCAGCGGATTGCCGAACACATCCTGCTCGTCACGGCGGGTGGTCGGCTCCGGACTGATCAGCAGTTGTTGCTCGGTGCAACGCTGCCACTCGCATTCGCGCGGCCACAGGTGCGCCAGTTGCTGGGCCAGGGACACCGGGCTGTCGTAGCGATAGCACGTGTCGTGAAGGATCTGGTAATGGGCGCTCATCAGACGGACACCGTGCGCTGGCTGACATCATCGACATGGGCGAAATGGCGCAGGGCCAGACGATCCGACACCTGACTGCTGGCGTCGGCGATCTCCTGCAGCAGATCCGCCAGACCGTCGAGGGCCGCGCGCACGCTGGGTTCGCCGAACAAAGGATTCTCCAGACAGCTCAAGTCGAAACGCGCCAGACGCTCGACCAGCGGCGGCAATCCTGCCTCCCTCGGCACTCCGAAGTCATCATTCAAACGCTTGAGGGTGCGAGTCACCAGTTTCAACTGGAACAGCACCGCATGGGGGTTCTGCTCATCCAGCAGCAACAGGTCGAGCACCGGAATCAACTGCGCCACTGCCAGATAACGCGAGCGATAGGTGATGCTGCTGTTGCCCAGCTCCAGTAACCACTCAAGCCCGGCCTGATCGAACGCCCCGGCGCCGCGCAGAAAACCCGCAAGGCTGCTGCTGAGAAATTGCAGGCGCTCGATTCGCCGGCCGATCATCAGGAAGCGCCAGCCTTCGTCGCGGGTCATGTCGTCGAGGGCAAACCCGGACAGCGCCGCCAGCGACATCACCAGCCGGTTTAGAAAATCCAGCAGCTCGCCGAAGTCTGGCTCGTCGGTATCCAGTTCCGTCGCCTCGCGCTGCAACTCCACCAACGCCTGCCAGTTCTCCCGCGAGAGCTTGCCGCGCACCTGCGAGGCTGCCCACTGCAAGCGTTGCAGGTTGGAGCGCAGGCTGAACGACCAGTCCTCGCCGAGCAATGCCGCGAGCAAGCGTTCCGGCAGTTCACCTTCGTCCGGCAGCAGCATCAGTCGCTCGCCCAGATCCACAGCGGCCTGCAAGGCTTGCGGGTCATCGCCGTCGACGTAGCGCGCGAGCATGATCCGCAACAGCCGTGCGCTGTCGTCGCAACGCTCGCAGTAACGGCCGAACCAGAACAGGTTTTCCACCACCCGCGACGGCAGATACGGATCGCGTCGCACCAGGTCGGGCACGCCGATATTGCGCTGGGCTTTCCACTGCTCACCGCTCGGCGGCCGATCCCCCAGCACCCAGGTGTCCTTGCTCGCGCCCCCGCGCTGCATCGACACCACTTCGGCATCGGCTTCGGCCGCGACCCGGGTCAGGCCACCGGGCAACACCCGATAACCGTCGTGACTGGCCACCGCGTACATGCGCATGCCGATTGCCCGGGGTTGCAGTTGCCCGTCCTCGGGCTGCCAGATCGGCGCCTGGGACAACTGCGCAAGTTCTTGCGCGACATACGCATAAGGGCGGGCCTGCATGCGCGCAGCGAGACTTTCACGCTGTTTTTCGCTCAGATCCCGGCCAAACACCGGAGCGAAGCTTTGCGACGGGAACGCCGGTTTGATCAGCAGCTCCGGCAGTTTTTCCAAGGCTTGAGCCAGCACCGGCGCTTCGCCGCACCACCACGTGGCGATGGAAGGCAGGATCAGGTCTTCGCCGAACAGGTACTGATTGATCTTCGGCAGGAACCCCAGCAGTCCCGGCGACTCCAGTACGCCACTGCCCAGTGCATTGGCCACCAGCACCCGGCCCTGACGCACCGCCTCCAGCAATCCGGGAACGCCCAGCGCCGAATCCGTACGCAATTCCAGCGGATCGCAGAAGTCATCGTCGAGCCGGCGCATGATCGCGTGCACCCGGCGCAGGCCACTGAGGGTTTTCAGGTAGACCGTGGCATCACGCACCGTCAGGTCACCGCCCTCCACCAGCGGATAACCAAGCTGGCGCGCCAGATAAAGGTGCTCGAAATAGCTCTCGTTGAAACGCCCCGGGGTGAGCAGCACCACCAGCGGCGCGTCATCGTCGCACGGGGCCTGACGGGCCAGAGTTTCCTGCAGGGTGCGGAAGAAGCCGGCCAGATGCTGCACTTTCAGATCCCGGTACAACTCGGGGAAGGCGCGGGACACGATGGTGCGATTTTCCAGCGCATACCCGGCACCCGATGGCGCCTGAGTGCGATCCGCCGTCACCCACCAGCGTCCGTCCGGCGTGCGCGCCAGATCCACGGCATACAGATGCAGAAAGGCCCCGTCCGGTGGCGCAATGCCCTGACAGGGCCAGAGGAAATTGTTGTGACCGAACACCAGCTCCGCCGGCAGCAAGCCTTCGCGGATCAACTGCTGCGGGCCATACAGGTCCGCCAGCACCGCATTGAGCAGCCGCGCGCGCTGGGCGATTCCGGCCGACAGCTGTTGCCACTCGTCAGCGGCGATCACGTGGGGCAGCAGATCCAGCTCCCACGGACGGTCCGCGCCCTTGGGGTCGGCATAGACGTTGTAGGTGACACCGTTTTCCTGAATCTGCCGGGTCAGCAACGCCTGACGCTGCACCAGTTGCGCCGGGGTGCTGCGCTGCAATTGGTCGACCAGTCGCCGCCAGTGCGGGCGCACCGCCCCGCTGTCGTCGAGCAGTTCGTGATAGGTGCCCGCCGTCAGCGGGTAGCGGTCAAGCAGGTCAGGCATGGAAAGCTCGGCAGCCGGCAAGGAACGGTCAGACTAACGCAGGCACATGACGCCCGGATATACGAAAAATCCGGGCGTCGCGTACGACTTAGAAACGTCGTAAATCGAGTGTCATCGGCAGCTCGTCGGAGATTGTCAGGTTCGGTATCGGAAGCTTCCCCGGCGTATGTCCGATGCGGAAGAAACGCGCCATGCGCCGGCTCTCCGCTTCGTTGGCATTGACCGGCAGCGTTTCGTAATTGCGCCCGCCCGGATGAGCGACGTGGTACTGGCAACCGCCCAGCGAGCGCTGCATCCAGGTATCGAGCAAGTCGAATACCAGTGGCGCATGCACCGGGATCGTCGGTTGCAGGCAATTGGCCGGTTGCCACGCGCGGAAACGCACACCCGCGACAAACTCGCCAACCCGTCCGGTCGGTTGCAGCGGCACCGGGATGCCATTGCAGGTCAGCAGATAGCGCTGCGGCGGCAGCCCCGTGAGTTTGACCTGCAAGCGCTCCAGCGATGAGTCGACGTAGCGCACCGTACCGCCCGCTGCGCCCTCCTCGCCCAGCACATGCCAGGGTTCGAGAGCCTGGCGCAATTCCAGCTCGATGCCGTTGACGGCGTAATCGCCGACTTTGGGAAAGCGGAATTCCAGATGAGCCGCAAACCATTCGGCACGCAGGGGGTAACCGGCACTGTTGAGCTCGACGATGACGTCGGCGAAGTCCTGCTCGATGAAGTGCGGCAGCATGAAGCGGTCGTGCAGCTCCGTACCCCAGCGCGCCAGTTTCGGCGGCGCATAGGGCTCGCGCCAGAACCGCGCCACCAGCGCTCGCAACAACAGCTGCTGCGCCAGGCTCATGCGCGCATGGGGTGGCATCTCGAAACCACGCAACTCCAGCAACCCGAGGCGCCCGGTGGCGCCATCCGGTGAATACAGCTTGTCGATGCAGAACTCGGCGCGATGGGTGTTGCCGGTAACGTCGATCAGCAGATTGCGCAACAGCCGATCCACCAGCCATGGGGCACACTCTTCTCCCGGCGCCGGCATCTGCGCGAAAGCGATTTCCAGCTCATACAGCGCATCGTTGCGCGCTTCATCGACTCGCGGCGCCTGAGAGGTCGGGCCGATGAACAGCCCGGAAAACAGGTAGGACAGCGACGGATGGTTGTGCCAATAACTGATCAGGCTGCGCAGCAGATCCGGGCGGCGCAGGAACGGCGAGTCCGCCGGCGTCGCGCCACCGAGCACGAAATGGTTGCCGCCGCCGGTGCCGGTGTGCCGCCCGTCGACCATGAATTTCTCGGTGGACAGTCGGGTCTGGCGCGCTTCTTCGTACAGAAATTCGGTGCGCTCGACCAACTCGTCCCACGTCGCCGACGGCTGCACGTTGACCTCTATGACGCCGGGATCCGGGGTGATGCGAAAGTTGCTCAGGCGCGGATCGCTCGGCGGCTCATAGCCCTCCAGCAATACCGGACAATGCAGCTCCTCGGCGGTGGCTTCGATGGCCGCGACCAGTTCCAGATAGTCCTCGACCCGCTCCAGCGGCGGCATGAACAGGTACAACCGGCCTTCCCGGGCCTCGGCGCAGAAGGCGGTGCGGGTCAGCCAGTCGGCGGACTCGTCGATTTTCGGCACACGATCGTACGCCGGAGCCGGCTCACCGTGTTGGTTGAGCTGCGCTGTTTCGGGCAGCTCGGGGAAATCCTGATTCGGGTCGTTCGGATGAATGAACGGGTACTCCGCCGCCTTCACCCAGGGCTGTGAACCCAACGGCAGGCGATAGCCCAGCGGTGAATCCCCCGGCACCAACCGGCAATGCTCATCGCGCAGGTACCAGCGCCCGCTCTGCCACTGATCGCCCTTGGCGGTGCGCGCCAGCGGCAGCACCTGGCCGATGATCTTGTCCAACCCCTGACTGAACACCTTGCGCAGTCGCGCACGTTCCAGCGGCTCCTCCAGACGCGAGTCTTCGGCACTGACGTTGCTCGGCAAGGCGCCCTCGCGCCAGAGGTAATAGAAGTTGTCTTCGTAGGCCGGGAACACGAAGCGTGTCGGCAGTTTCAGGCGTTCGGCGACACTCGCCAGAAAGCGTCCGGCCAGTTCACCTGTGGCGCCGTAATCCTGCTGTTCATCGGCAATCAACGCGTTGTTTTGCCAGACCGGCACACCGTCGCGGCGCCAGTAGCAGTTCAGCGACCAGCGCGGCAGTTGCTCGCCGGGATACCATTTGCCCTGACCGAAATGCACCAGCCCTTTGGGCGCGTAATGCTTGCGCAGGCGCTGGAACAGTTCGGCAGAGAGCCGACGCTTGTCCGGGCCCAGCGCGGCGGTGTTCCACTCGGCGCCATCCGGGTCGTCGATGGACACGAAGGTCGGTTCGCCGCCCATGGTCAGGCGCACATCGCCTTCCAGCAGGTCGGCATCGATCTGCCGGCCCAGCGCCTGGATCGCCAGCCATTGCTCATCGGTGTAGGGCTTGGTGACCCGGGGTGCTTCCCAGATCCGCTCCACGGACATTTTGTGGCTGAACTCACACTCGCAAGGTTCCACCAGACCACTGATCGGCGCCGCCGAGGACGGATCGGGACTGCAGGCCAGCGGGATATGCCCCTCTCCGGCGAACAGTCCGGAGGTGGCATCGAGGCCGATCCAGCCGGCGCCGGGCAAGTACACCTCGCACCAGGCATGCAGATCGGTGAAGTCCGCTTCGGTGCCGGAGGGGCCGTCGAGGCTTTTCACGTCGGCGGTCAGTTGTATCAGGTAACCGGAGACGAAACGCGCCGCCAGCCCGAGATTGCGCAGCAGTTGCACCAGCAGCCATGCCGAATCGCGGCAGGAGCCGGAGGCGTGTTCGAGGGTGTGCTCCGGGGTTTGCACGCCCGGTTCCATGCGGATCAGGTAATTGATGTCCTCGCTCAGGCGCTGGTTGAGCGCCACCAGGAAATCCACGGCCGGCAGCGGCGTGCGGTCGATGGCATCCAGATAGGCCTTGAATTTCGGCGTCAGCGGCAGGGTTTCGAGGTACGGCGCCAGTTCCTTGCGCTCATCGGCGGCGTAGGCGAAGGGGATTTTCTCGGCGTAGGGCTCGAGGAAAAAGTCGAACGGGTTGAACACCGCCATTTCGGCCAGCAGATCGACCTCGATCCGCAGTTCGGCGGTTTTCTCGGGGAACACCAGCCGTGCAAGGTAGTTGCCCTGGGGGTCCTGCTGCCAGTTGATGAAGTGCTGCTCGGGCGAGACTTTCAGTGAATAGGACAGAATCCGCGTGCGGCTGTGGGCAGCCGGGCGCAAACGCACGATCTGCGGGCCGAGTTCGACAGCGCGGTCGTAGCGGTAATGCGTGACGTGATGCAATGCGACATGAATCGACACGGCGTGCCTCCTGCGAGCCCAAGCGTATTCGAAAGCGCGCAAGACTTATGCCATGCAGAGGCTTGGGCGCTTTCCCGGAATGCTCAGGGCAGTACAGCACCAAAATCGGGCGATGCGGTGAAATGGTTTGGCACAGTTGCACGCAAATGTTGCGAAAGCGGCCTGGTACTTGATCGTTCCCACGCTCCCGCGTGGGAATGCAGCCCGTGACGCTCTGCGTCACTGGACGCGGAGCGTCCCTGGAGGCATTCCCACGCAGAGCGTGGGAACGATCAGCAAAACGCCAACCCGAAGGTTGGCGTTCTGTTCAGCTCAAGTGCGTTTCAGCGCGGTACGACCGGCTTGCGTGCCGGTTTCGGCCCTTTGCCTTTCGCCGCTTCCTTGCGTTCCTTGGCGGCCTGCTGGTTGCGGGCGAACGCCGCGGCCTTGGCCTGTTCACGCTTGTCCCATGGATTGCCGCCGTCGCTGGCGCGCGGTGGCAGACCGGTGTGCTGGGTGAGGATCTTGGTGGTCTTCTCTTTCGCGACCTTGTGGCTGCCGGCCGGCGTCGAGTTCTTGCGACGGGCACTCTGGTAGCTGTCGGTGGCCGGCTGGTGCAGCGGGATCAACTGGTGCTTGCCCGGCCCGATCAGGTCGGCGCGGCCCATGCGGGTCAGCGCTTCACGCAGCATCGGCCAGCCTTTCGGGTCGTGATAACGCAGGAACGCCTTGTGCAGACGACGCTGCTCCTCGCTCTTGACGATGGTCACGCCGTCGCTCTTGTAGGTGACCTTGCGCAGCGGGTTCTTGCCCGAGTGGTACATCGCGGTGGCGGTGGCCATCGGCGACGGATAGAACGCCTGCACCTGATCGGCACGGAAGCCGTTGCCCTTGAGCCACAGGGCCAGGTTCATCATGTCTTCGTCGGTGGTGCCCGGGTGCGCGGCGATGAAGTACGGAATCAGGTACTGCTCTTTCCCGGCTTCCTTGGTGTACTTCTCGAACATGCGCTTGAAGCGATCGTAGGTGCCGATCCCCGGTTTCATCATCTGGTTGAGCGGACCTTCCTCGGTGTGTTCCGGGGCGATCTTCAGGTAACCGCCGACGTGGTGGGTCACCAGCTCCTTGACGTACTCCGGCGACTCGACCGCGAGGTCGTAACGCAGGCCGGAAGCGATCAAAATCTTCTTCACACCCGGCAACGCACGGGCGCTGCGGTACAGCTGAATCAGCGACGAGTGGTCGGTGTTCAGGTTCGGGCAGATGCCCGGGAACACGCAGGACGGCTTGCGGCACGCGGATTCGATTTCCGGGCTCTTGCAGGCGATGCGGTACATGTTCGCGGTCGGGCCGCCGAGGTCGGAAATGACGCCGGTGAAACCCGGTACCTTGTCGCGGATTTCTTCGATTTCGCGAATGATCGACTCTTCGGAACGGTTCTGGATGATCCGGCCTTCGTGCTCGGTGATCGAGCAGAAGGTGCAGCCACCGAAGCAGCCACGCATGATGTTCACCGAGAAGCGGATCATGTCGTAGGCCGGGATTTTTTCCTTGCCGTACGCAGGGTGCGGAACACGTGCGTAAGGCATGCCGAACACGTAGTCCATTTCTTCGGTGGTCATCGGAATCGGCGGCGGGTTGAACCAGACGTCGACCTCGCCATGCTTCTGCACCAGCGCACGGGCATTGCCCGGGTTGGTTTCCAGGTGCAGCACGCGGTTGGCGTGAGCGTACAGAACCGGGTCGTTACGCACCTTTTCCATCGAGGGCAGGCGGATCACGGTCTTGTCGCGGGTCATTTTCGGGCTGGCCAGGATCTGTACGACCTTGGCTTCTTCCGGGTCTTCAACCGGTCCCTTCTCCTGCTCGATCGCGCAAGCCTGAGTGTCCTGGGTGTTGACGTACGGGTTGATGATCTTGTCGATCTTGCCCGGACGGTCGATGCGCGTGGAATCGACTTCGTACCAGCCCGCAGGGGTGTCACGACGGATGAACGCGGTGCCGCGCACATCGGTGATGTCTTCTATCTTGTGACCGTAGGACAGACGCTGGGCGACTTCGACAATCGCCCGCTCGGCGTTGCCGTACAGCAGGATGTCGGCGCTGGCGTCGATCAGGATCGAGTTGCGTACGCGATCCTGCCAGTAGTCGTAGTGGGCGATGCGGCGCAGGGAGGCTTCGATGCCGCCGAGCACGATCGGCACGTGCTTGTAGGCTTCCTTGCAGCGCTGGCTGTAAACCAGGCTCGCGCGATCCGGACGTTTGCCGGCCATGCCGCCCGGGGTATAGGCGTCGTCGGAACGGATTTTCTTGTCCGCGGTGTAGCGGTTGATCATCGAGTCCATGTTGCCGGCCGCGACACCGAAGAACAGGTTCGGCTCGCCGAGCTTCATGAAGTCGTCTTTGGACTGCCAGTTAGGCTGCGCGATGATCCCGACGCGGAAGCCTTGCGACTCCAGCAGCCGGCCGATGATCGCCATGCCGAAGGACGGGTGATCGACGTAGGCATCACCCGTGACAATGATGATGTCGCAGGAATCCCAGCCAAGCTGATCCATCTCCTCCCTGCTCATCGGCAGGAACGGCGCTGGCCCGAAACATTCGGCCCAATATTTTGGATAGTCAAATAACGGCTTGGCTGCTTGCATGTCGATAACCGGTGTTGGCTTTCATTGAATTTCGCGGGCGCGGAATATAGCACAAATTTTGACCAATTCCGACGACTGTGGTCGGTTTCTCGTCGCACCGCCCGCCGCCACACTCTCTGTTCAACAAACGGGTTCACTTATTCAAGGATGAATACGCATGCCTGCAAAACCACCCGCCATAGGCGCCACGACCGTCGAAGTGCACAATCCGCCTTCGAGACCTGTGACCGGACATTTTCCGGAGCACTCCACTTCGCCTCCGGTTCCTGCGGACACCCGCCTGTTCACGCCGCGTCCCGCACACGCCAGCCTCCCGGCAATCGACGGCCCGGACACGATCTCTCCCGCACCGTCCGTGACATTCGTCGAAAGCCTCTCAAACCCGACGGCTTCACCGAGAAGACTCAGGCTCGAAACCTATGGCATTCCTTCCGGTGTCCGACTGCCGGAGGCCGACACACAGGGTTTCAGAACCTTCAAGGGGCGACTGTTCGTCGAAGCGTACGATGGCAGCATTGTGCAAGTTGGCCTGGACCCTGACAGCCGCATCTACCGCATCAGACTCAGCAATGAGTTGAACCCCTCGGGCCCTGTTCTCTTGCAGGATCCCCAGAGCAAACGCTGGTATCCACTGGATGAGTTCCAAGCCGGGGCCCTTGCACTGACTTCCAGTCGACTGGAGGCATTCCGGACAGGCCTGGATTTCTCTGGCATCGCGCCGGACAGCGAGGGGCTGCACAACTTCGAAGGCAAGCGCTACGTGGTCATTGAAAGCCGCGCCTATCAGGTGATGCGCGACGTTGACGCCTCCTCTCCCGCGCACACCGTCTGGCGTATCGTCGCGTCGAAGGATCCGGTCGCCTCCGACAGCGAAAACACCTACCGCGCCAGTCGGGCCGGCTCCACCCTGGCCATCACTCGCACTGCCGAAGGTTTTTGGGTTCCCAGTCTGCATGGGCTCAAGGGAGGCATGCGTCGCAGTGCAATCGCTCAGCACAGCAAAACCTATCTGCTCCAACGGCATGAGCCCATCAGGAATGCCTTCGATGCCCTGACCGCTTCCAACACGCGCTATGGCGAACTCTGGCGCCGTGCCCAACCCTTGCCTGAGGGCAGTGACGCCGAAAAGGCCGCGCTGATCGAGATCGAAGTGCATGTGATCAAGCACACAAGAATGCAGGCCGATTACGTCAAGTCACTCATCGACAACCGGGACTGGCTGATATTGCTCAAGGCAGGCGGGCTCTATAAAGCCGAGCTTCATGCTCAGCAGATCAACAGAGTCGACTACTTCAACAAACTGCTTGCAGTCATGGACCGCAGAGCTCTGCCAACCCTGCATGCAATCACCGTCGAGTCGCTCAAGCGCAACCTCGTCCACCTCGACAAAAAGCTGAAGATCATGGACGAGCGTCAGGCCGTGATGGATCAGATTCAGAAGGCTGACCGCAGCGCCCTGGCGGTTCTGGAGGAGATGAATCGCAAAGTGCCCACGGTGGATCAGATCCAATCCAGCCAATACAACATTTGCCTGCGCCTGATCTCCGACGATCCGCAGAACCCGCAGGATCACGGCATGCGCAGTGCCATGGCCATGCACTTGCTCAAGCAGGATCTGAACGAAGTCTTCGGGTACTCCGAACCTCTTGCATTGCAATTGACGATCGAAAACATCAAAAGCGACAAAGCAGGCCTGGAGGCATTGCTCGCGTCGACAACGCCGGCCAAGGCAGAGTACGTCAGGAAGGCACTGACCCTGCTCGATGCCTTTGAATCGAAAATCGAAACCCGGCTGAACGATATCTTTGACCGGATTGACAACAACCAAGAACTGCCCGGCTACGATCAGGAAATCGATTTCGACTTCCTCCCTGGACAAGTTACCGGAGCCGCCGGAGACGCGGCGCCGCGAAAGTTGTTCCGAACCCGTCAAAATGGCACTTACCGTGTGCTGGTCGGCGTACCGGACACCGCTGCCGACGGCCGCATCACCCTCAGCGTTCCCGACCTGTTCAAACCGAACGATCCCCCTCAACGCTACGAAATGAAAGAAGGTGAGTGGCAGCCCGTACGTTCCGCCCCGGCCCCGACCTCCAGACCTCAGCTGGTCAGCGAAGCGCTGGCGCGCCTTGGTAACGTGGAGGCGTACCTGGCCCAGGCTCGATTGATGGAAAGCCGAAAGGACAACCCGACCACCATTGTCGAATATCTGGGTGCCGAGACGGATCGACTCGCAGGTCTGGCGAAACGCCTCGAGCTCCTCGGGCAAACGGCAGCAGGCGCTGAAACCTCCGACTTGATCAGCCGACTGAAAGCTGCCGCCGACTCAATGGGCGCCAAAGGCCAGGATATTTTGATACGGATGTACAAAAACAAGGATGTGCTGGACGTCCCGCGCCTGAACTTCCTGCTTGAGCATGCTCAACTCAAGGTGGTCAAAACGGTGGAGCGCAAGCAACTGGGCAAGGGTAAAGACAAGTCATTCCTGGACGTTTACTCGATCATCGACCGCTCGGATAACACGCCCTTGTGGGAGGCCCACTTTCACTACGACAGGAAGGACCGTGCTGCGCTGGATTACACCGTCAAGGGCGCACACCTGAAAAACCTTGAACAGCGCAAGCTCGGCAGCTCGTTTCAACAGCGTGAAGAACAGGCTGGTCGGCCCCACCAACGGATATGGCGGGAGTTCATCAGCCCCAGGGTTGCCCAGAAACTGTTTGATCAGCTGGCGTGATCAATTGCGTTACTCGTCGTCGTCGAAGTTGTAACTGCCCGGCGCGAGGTTTTCGAAACGTGTGTATTTGCCGATGAAGGCCAGGCGAATGAAGCCGATCGGACCGTTCCGCTGTTTGCCGATGATGATTTCGGCGATGCCCTTGTGCTCGGTTTCCGGGTGATACACCTCGTCCCGGTACACGAACATGATCACGTCGGCGTCCTGCTCGATCGCTCCGGATTCCCGCAAGTCGGAGTTCACCGGGCGCTTGTTGGGACGCTGTTCCAGGGAGCGGTTGAGCTGCGACAGGGCGACTACCGGGCAGTTGAATTCCTTGGCCAGGGCTTTCAGGGATCGGGAGATCTCGGAAATCTCGTTGGTCCGGTTGTCACCGCTGGAACCCGGGATCTGCATCAGTTGCAGGTAGTCGATCATGATCAGGCCGATGTCGCCGTGCTCGCGCACCAGCCGCCGGGTCCGGGCACGCATCTCCGACGGACTGATGCCGGCGGTGTCATCGATGAACAGCTTGCGGTCGTTGAGCAGATTGACCGCCGAGGTCAGACGCGGCCAGTCGTCGTCTTCCAACTGGCCGGAACGTACCTTGGTCTGGTCGATACGGCCGAGGGACGACAGCATACGCATGATCAGCGATTCGCCTGGCATCTCGAGAGAGTAAACCAGCACCACCTTGTCGCTGCGCAACACGGCGTTTTCCACCAGGTTCATCGCGAAGGTGGTCTTACCCATCGACGGACGGCCGGCGACGATGATCAGGTCGGCCGGTTGCAGGCCGCTGGTCTTCTCGTCGAGGTCGGTGTAGCCGGTGGACAGGCCGGTGATCGAGTCGGCAGTGTTGAACAGGGTGTCGATGCGGTCGATGGCCTTGGTCAGCAGGTCATTCACACCCACCGGGCCGCCGGTTTTTGGCCGGGCCTCGGCAATCGCGAAGATCTGCCGCTCGGCTTCGTCGAGGATTTCCTCGGCGGTGCGGCCTTCGGGATTGAAGGCGCTATCGGCAATTTCGGTGCTGATACCGATCAACTGACGCAACGTCGCGCGCTGGCGGACGATCTGCGCATAGGCCTTGATGTTGGCGACGGACGGCGTGTTTTTCGCCAGCTCACCCAGGTAACCGAGGCCGCCGACCTGCGAAGTCTGACCTTCCTTGTCCAGTTGCTCGGCAAGGGTCACGACGTCGATCGGCAGGTTCTGATCGGCCAGTTTGGCGATCGCACGGAAAATCAGACGGTGGTCATGTCGGTAGAAATCGCCGTCGGAGACTTGATCGAGCACGCGTTCCCAGGCGTTGTTGTCCAGCATCAGACCACCGAGCACGGCCTGTTCGGCCTCGATGGAATGCGGCGGCACCTTCAGCGCGGCGGTTTGCAGATCGTATTGCTCGGGAGCGGAGATTTCGTTCATGGCCACTTTTTAATCAGGAAAAGCAGGGAGTGCAGAAAGACAAAGGGCACGACCTGTAAACAGGATCGTGCCCGATGTTAACCGTCTGCCGGACAAGCCGCCAGTCGATCAGGGTGTTGCTTAAGCTGCTACCACGACAACGCGTACGGTGGCTTCAACTTCGGCGTGCAGGTGCACGGCCACGTCGAATTCACCCACGTTGCGGATGGTGCCGTTCGGCAGACGAACTTCGCTTTTCGCCACTTCAACGCCGGAGGCGGTCAGTGCGTCAGCGATGTCGTGAGTACCGATCGAACCGAACAGCTTGCCTTCGTCGCCAGCGGTGGCAGTGATGGTCACTTCCAGCTCGGCCAGTTGGGCAGCACGGCTTTCAGCCGAAGCTTTACGGTCTGCGGCGGCTTTTTCCAGCTCAGCGCGACGCTCTTCGAACGCAGCCAGGTTGGCAGCGGTCGCAGCGGTGGCTTTGCCGAAAGGCAGCAGGTAGTTACGGCCGTAACCGGCCTTAACGTTTACTTTGTCGCCCAGGTTGCCCAGGTTGGCGATTTTTTCCAGAAGGATCAGTTGCATGTGGAAATCCTCTTAACTTTTAACCTTCACCGTTCGCGTTATCGGTGTCTTTCGACACCCGACCGCGAAAATCAATCAGGCTGTCGACAATGGCCAGAACCACGAGCAACGGATAGATCAGCTGCATGAACAGCAACAGCGTTACGTACAACCCCACCAGCCAGAAACCGGCCAGTCGCCTTTGCGCCACCAGCCCGTGAATCAGGGCCAGCCCGGCGAACACCAGCGGTACACTGCACAACGGCGTCAACATGGCCATCTGTGCACCGAGATTCGGGCCCAGAAGCATCAACGCCAGCAGCAACATCGCCGGCCCCAGCGGGATCCGGATGGCGCGAAACTCGCGACCAAAACCGCCCGGGTTGTACAACAACGCCTGCCAGTAACGCCCGACAATCAGGCTCAGCACGCTGACGATCTGCAACAAGGCCGCAATCAGGCCGGTCAGGACCGGTGCGATCAGCGACGCAAAACGCGCCTGCTCGTCTACCGACAAATGTTGGTAGGCATCACCGAGAAGCGCGGGCATGACCTTTATCAAGGCCTGCGCCAGCATCTCGATCTGGGGCGCGAACGCCGCCCCGAGCACCACTGAAAACACCAGCCCCATGGCTACGCTGACCAGCAGCGTACGGACCCAGGATTCGCTTGCGCGCAATACCAACGCAAGCCCCGAAGCCCCCAGCAGCACCAGAAGTGCCCGTGGGTCATCGGCATACAACCACCAGATCAATGCCGGCAGCAGTCCCAGTGACACGACGCCCAGGGCGTCGGCCAATCCGCGCCGCAGAAGCACCAGGCTCCCGGCGGCAGCACCCAACCAATACAACAACGGCAATGTTGCACACCCGGCCACTACGAGAGTGGCCTGCATACGGCCGCGCATGATGAACTCAGCTAAGGCACGCATGCATTCAATCCTTTGCTACTTGTCGACTGCCCGGTCTCAGCGGCCGTGGCTGTCGGTGTAGGCCAGCAGGGCCAGGAAGCGGGCGCGCTTGATAGCGGTGGCCAGCTGACGCTGATAACGAGCTTTGGTACCGGTGATGCGGCTTGGAACGATTTTGCCGGTCTCGGATACGTAGGCTTTCAGAGTGTTGAGATCTTTGTAATCGATCTCCTTCACGTCTTCAGCGGTGAAGCGGCAGAATTTACGACGACGGAAGAAACGTGCCATTTGATAGGCTCCTTAAAAGGTCCGTGGATTACTCGTCAGCGTTATCGCTGTTGTCGCTGTCGCTATCGCTGTCATCGCCATCGGCGCTGCCATCGTGCTCAGGACGTTCGCGACGCTCACGGCGCTCACTGCGGTTTTCTTCAGCCTTGAGCATCTCGGACTGGCCGGTAACGGCTTCGTCGCGACGGATGACCAGGTTACGGATCACAGCATCGTTGTAGCGGAAGTTGTCTTCCAGCTCGGCCAGGGCCTTGCCGGTGCACTCAACGTTCAGCATCACGTAGTGAGCCTTGTGAACATTGTTGATTGCGTAGGCCAGTTGACGACGGCCCCAGTCTTCCAGACGGTGGATTTTGCCGCCGTCTTCTTCGATCAGCTTGGTGTAACGCTCAACCATGCCGCCGACTTGCTCGCTCTGGTCAGGGTGGACCAGAAAGATGATTTCGTAATGACGCATGAATGCTCCTTACGGGTTGTAGCCTGCCGCTCAAAAACGGTCAGACAAGGAGTGAATGACACTTATGGACTTGCTGGCGCGGGGCACATGGATGCCTGCCGCCACAGCAAGGGGCGCAATTGTAGAGAAGGGACTGAAGAGGCGCAAGGCAATTGGTGATTATTTGAACAGTCACACTTTCTGCCACACCACAAAGCACTGTGGGAGCGGGCTTGCTCGCGATAGCGGCTTAACTTCCAACAATGATGCTGAATGTAACTCCGCTTCGCGAGCAGGCTCGCTCCCACATTTTGGACTGCGTAAGGCTTAAGCCTTCTTGGCAGCCGCCTTGGACTTGGCACCACGCTGGCGCTGGGCCTCGAACAGGCAAACACCCGTTGCAACCGACACGTTGAGACTGCTGACGCTACCGGCCATCGGCAAATGCACCAGGTAATCGCAATGCTCGCGGGTCAGGCGACGCATGCCTTTGCCTTCGGCGCCCATGATCAGAATGGTCGGGCCGGTCAGGTCCTGGTCATAGATGCTGACCTCGGCCTCACCCGCCGTGCCGACAATCCACAACCCGCGCTGCTGAAGCTTTTCCAGGGTGCGCGCAAGGTTGGTGACGGCCACCAGCGGAATCACTTCCGCCGCGCCGCAAGCCACTTTACGCACCACAGGGGTCAGGGTGGCCGACTTGTCTTTTGGCACGATGACCGCCAGCGCACCGGCAGCATCCGCCGAACGCAGGCAGGCGCCGAGGTTGTGCGGGTCGGTCACGCCGTCGAGCACCAACAGCAACGGCGCGCCCTCGGTGCGATCAAGCAGCTCGTCGAGCATCGCTTCGCCCCAGACCTGGCTCGGACTGACGTCCGCCACCACTCCCTGGTGCACGCCTTCGACCCAGGCGTCCATTTCGCGGCGCTCGGCCTGACCGATCTGGACCCGGTTTTCGTTGGCCAGCTCGATCAGCGTCTGCACGCGCGGATCGTTGCGGCTTTCAGCCAGCCAGATCTGCTTGACGCGTTTAGGGTGGTGACGCAGCAACGCTTCTACCGCGTGAACGCCGTAGATTTTTTCCAACTGACTCATGACTTCGCCTTCGGTTTACGCGCCCCGCCACTTTTGGCTGGAGCGGAACCCGCTTTCGGCGGGCCTTTGCGGTGTTTGCTCGGTTTGGCTGGCTTGCCGCCGGAGGCCTTTTCAGGCGCCGACCGTCCGGTCTTTCCCCCGGACGCCGCTTTACCACCGTTTTTGGCGTCGGCCAGCAAAGCCTTCTTCATTTCACGGCTTTTGCGCAGCTCGGCGTTTTTCGCCACGGCGTCGCTCGGGCGATAAGCCTCGGCAACCTTTTCCTTGGCCGGACGACGGCTGGCGGTTTTTGCCGGAGCCTTTTCTTCCACAACCTTGGCTGCAGGAGCGGTCGTCTCGGTGCCACGCTTCTTGCGGCCGATCGGCGCGCTGATGGTTTTTTCAGCCATCTCGAAGTCGATCTTGCGCTCGTCGAGATCGACGCGCATGACCCGCACTTCAACGGTATCGCCAAGACGGAAGCTGCGACCGGTGCGCTCGCCCGCCAGGCGGTGATGCACAGGGTCAAAGTGGTAGTAATCGCCCGGCAGCGCCGTCACGTGTACCAGACCTTCGACATAGATATCGGTCAGCTCGACGAACAGGCCAAAACCGGTCACGGCAGTGATCACGCCCGGGAACGATTCGCCCACGCGGTCCTTCATGAACTCGCACTTGAGCCAGTTCACTACGTCGCGGGTCGCTTCGTCGGCACGGCGCTCGCTCATCGAGCACTGCTCGCCGAGTTGCTCCAGCGCTGCTTCGTCGTACGGATAGATGCGCGCCTTCGGAATGGTCATCGCACCGGCACGGCGAACGTGCGGGGTGTCCTGTTTCGAATGGATCACGCTGCGGATCGCCCGGTGCGTGAGCAGGTCCGGGTAACGACGGATCGGCGAGGTGAAGTGGGTGTAGGCTTCGTAATTCAGGCCGAAGTGGCCTTCGTTCTGGGCGCTGTACACCGCCTGACTCAGGGAGCGCAGCATTACGGTCTGGATCAGGTGGAAATCCGGACGGTCCTTGATGCTGGCCAGCAGGGCCTGATAGTCCTTCGGCGACGGACCATCCTTGCCTTTGTGCAGAGACAGGCCGAGTTCACCGAGGAACGCGCGCAGTTTTTCCAGACGCTCCGGTGGCGGGCCGTCGTGGACGCGGTACAGCGCAGGGATTTCGTGCTTCTTCAGGAATTCGGCAGTGGCCACGTTGGCCGCCAGCATGCATTCCTCGATCAGCTTGTGCGCGTCGTTACGGGTAGTCGGACGGATCTCGGCAATCTTGCGCTCGGAACCGAAGATGATCCGGGTTTCCTGCGTTTCGAAATCGATCGCGCCACGCACGTGACGAGCGGCCAGCAATACCTTGTACAGCGCATAGAGCTGCTTGAGGTGCGGCAAGACGTCGGTGTATTCACCGCGCAACTTGCGCCCTTCGGTGGCTTTTGGCGTTTCCAGCATCGCGCTGACCTTGTTGTAGGTCAGACGGGCGTGGGAATGGATCACCGCTTCATAGAAGCAGTAGTCGGTCATTTCGCCGGACTTGGAGATGGTCATCTCGCAAACCATGGCCAGACGATCGACATGTGGATTCAGCGAGCACAGGCCGTTGGACAGCTGCTCCGGCAGCATCGGCACCACACGCTCGGGGAAGTACACCGAGTTGCCGCGCACCTGGGCTTCGTTGTCCAGAGCCGAACCAATCTTCACGTAGCTGGAAACGTCGGCAATCGCCACATACAACTTCCAGCCGCCGGAGAACAGGCGCAGCTTGCCTGGCTTGGCTTCGCAGTAGACCGCGTCGTCGAAGTCGCGGGCATCTTCGCCGTCGATGGTGACGAACGGCAGATGGCGCAGGTCGACGCGCTTCTCTTTGTCTTTCTCTTCGACTTCCGGCTTGAGCTTGCCGGCTTCCTTCAGAACGGCTTCAGGCCAGACGTGCGGAATGTCGTAGGTGCGCAGGGCGACATCGATTTCCATGCCCGGCGCCATGTAGTTGCCGACGACTTCAATCACATCGCCTTGCGGCTGGAAGCGCGGGGTCGGCCAGTGGGTGATTTTCACCTCGACGAACTGACCGATCTGGGCGTTGGCGTTGCGGCCCGGGGTGACCAGCACTTCCTGCTGGATCTTCGGGTTGTCTGCAACAACGAAGCCGATACCGCCTTCTTCGAAATAGCGGCCGACGATGCTTTCGTGGGCACGGGACACCACTTCAACGATCACGCCTTCGCGACGACCGCGACGGTCCAGGCCGGAAACACGGGCCAGAGCACGGTCGCCGTCAAACACCAGACGCATTTGCGCCGGGCTCATGAACAGGTCATCGGAGCCGTCATCCGGCACCAGGAAACCGAAGCCGTCGCGGTGACCGCTGATGCGACCGAGGATCAGGTCGAGTTTGTCCACCGGCGCATAGGTGCCACGGCGTGTATAGATCAGTTGAGCATCGCGCTCCATGGCGCGCAGGCGGCGGCGCAGGGCTTCGATCTGGTCTTCTGTGGTCAGACCAAACTCTTCGACCAGTTGCTCGCGGGCAGCAGGCGAACCCCGATCAGCAAGGTGCTGAAGGATCAGTTCGCGGCTGGGAATAGGGTTTTCGTATTTTTCCGCTTCACGAGCGGCCTCGGGATCGAGGGACTGCCAATCGGCCATTAGAGAGTTTTCACCTTGTCTATATGCGGGTTAGTTTGGCATAGGCGCCATCAAACGGGAAATTTCCGACTATATAAGGCACGTCTGGGGCCTTGTATCGTCGCCTGAAGGGCGTTTTGAACACCGCCGGTAAAAAAAATCATTTTTTTTGCTGACAGGGGTTTACAGTTAAAAAGGCGCTCCGTATAGTGCGCGCCATCGACGACGTACACACGTTGACGAGATGCCCAGGTGGTGAAATTGGTAGACACGCCAGCTTCAGGTGCTGGTGACCTTACGGTCGTGGAAGTTCGAGTCTTCTCCTGGGCACCAATTTCGAGCTTGAGACTAGATCAGTTTCAAGACTCCCACAAAAACCCGCGAAAGCGGGTTTTTTGCATTCTGCTTTCCAGCTTTTTCTGAGAATGATTTATTAAAATCAAATCAGGGGTTTACAGATCAAAAGGCGCTCCGTATAGTGCGCCACATCAACAGCGGCAACGCTGAAGATGAAGCCCAGATGGTGAAATTGGTAGACACGCCAGCTTCAGGTGCTGGTGACCTTACGGTCGTGGAAGTTCGAGTCTTCTTCTGGGCACCAATTCAAATTCAAGGTCACGATCTTGAATTTAACAAAAACCCGCGAAAGCGGGTTTTTGCGTTTCCGGGGTTTGGAAAAGCTTGAGAGCCGACACCTGGCAAACACTACCTCTCCTCGCAAAGCGCACTTGAGAAACAATATCGTTTATCATTGTTGCAAGTTTTTGCAATGCGACAGTGAGGAACCCTGCGAATGATGTTTCGAAATACCCTGCGCCGCGGCTTGACCTTCACCCTGCTCGGCCTGGCACTCGCCACCCCCCTCACCCAGGCTGCCGACGCGGTTTCCCTGACGCTCTACAACGGTCAACACAAGGAAGTCGGCGACGCGATCGCCAAAGCCTTCGAAGCCAAGACCGGCATTCACGTCAACGTGCGCAAGGGCAGCAGCAATCAGCTGGCCAGCCAGATCATCGAAGAAGGCGACCGCTCCCCCGCCGACGTCATCTACACCGAAGAATCCCCACCGCTGAACAACCTCGGCGAACAAGGTCTGCTGGCCAAGGCTGACGACGCGACCCTGGCCGTTCTGCCGAAAGAATATGTCGCCGGCAACGGCACTTGGATCGGAGTGACCGCCCGGGTTCGCGTGGTGGCCTTCAATCCGAAACTGATCGACGAAAAAGATTTGCCGAAATCGGTGCTGGATTTCGCCGATCCGCAGTGGCAAGGCAAGGTCGGTTTCGTACCGACCAGCGGCGCGTTCCAGGAACAAGCCGTGGCGATCATCAAAAAGCACGGCCGCGAAGCCGCCGAAGAATGGCTGACCGGCCTGCGCGCATTCGGCAAGACCTACAGCAACAACATGGTCGCCCTCAAGGCTGTGGAAAACGGCGAAGTCGCCACGGTGCTGGTAAACAACTATTACTGGTTCGCCCTGCAGCGAGAGAAAGGCAAGCTTGATTCCAAACTGCATTACTTCACCGGCGGCGATGTCGGTGGCCTGATCACCGTGTCCAGCGCAGCCGTGCTGAAGTCCAGCAAACATCCAAAAGAAGCCCAGCAATTCCTCGCCTACATGGCCAGCGAAGAAGGTCAGCGTGTGATCACCCAGACCACCGCCGAGTACCCGCTGCACAAAGGCATGGAATCGGATCGCGGCCTCAAGCCGTTCAGTGAACTGGAAGCACCGGACGTCACGCCGGCCGACCTGGGCAACGCCGAAGAAGCGCTGGAGCTGGAACGCGAAGTTGGCTTGAACTGATGACGGCATCGTTATCCGCCCCCGCTACACGCGGGGGTTATACGCCACGACGCAAGCGGCCGTCGATCTGGCTGGTGTTGCCGGTGTTGCTGTTGGTGGTCATGAGCCTGTTGCCGCTAGCCTACGTCGGGCTCAAAGCCTGGCAGGCGGGCTGGACCGAAGCGCTACATTTGCTGTGGCGCCCGTATGTGTTTGGCCTGCTGCGCAACACACTGGCACTGATGGTTGGCGTGACCGTGACCTGCGGTGTGATCGGCCTGTCGCTGGCCTGGCTGTTGGAGCGCAGCAATCTGCCGGGCCGACAGCTGTGGGGCGTAATTCTTTGCCTGCCGTTCGCAGTGCCGGCATTTGTCAGCAGCTTTACGTGGGTTTCGCTCAGTGCGCAGTTCGAAGGACTCGGCGGGGCGATCCTGGTGATGAGCCTGTCGAAGTACCCACTGATCTTTCTGCCGGTCGCGGCAACCCTGCGCAATCTTGATCCTTCTCTTGAAGAATCGGCACGGACGCTGGGTCAGAATCGCTGGGGCGTGTTTTTCCGCGTCACCCTGCCGCTGCTCTGGCCTTCGCTGCTGGCCGGTTCGCTGCTGATTGCGCTGCACATGCTGGTGGAATTCGGCGCACTGTCGATCATTGGCCTGCAAACTTTCACCACGGCGATCTATCAGCAATTCGAACTGGAATTCAGCAATGCCAACGCGGCGATGCTGTCGGCGGTATTGCTGGCGCTGTGCTTGATGCTGTTGTGGCTGGAGCTGCGGGTGCGCGGCAAGGGCCGGCACGTACGCACCGGTCAGGGTGCGGCGCGTCGAGCTGAACAAGTGCGACTGGGCCCTTGGGCGATCGTCGGTCAGCTGTATTGCCTGATGCTGGCGATTGTCGGCAGCGGAGTTCCGCTGGGCATGCTGGCCTACTGGCTCGCCGTGGGGTCGTCAGCGGCCTTCCCGGTGGCGGCAATCACCGAAGCATTGCTGTCGTCGCTGGCGCTATCGCTGGGTGGCGCGGGATTGTGTCTGGTGCTGGCAGTGCCGGTCGGGTTGCTGGTGGTGCGCTACAAAGGCCAACTGGCGATCTGGGCCGAGCGCCTGCCCTATCTGCTGCACGCTCTGCCGGGATTGGTGATCGCGTTGACGCTGGTGTATTTCGCCCTGCATTACGTGCCGGCGCTGTACCAGACCTCCGCGCTGTTGCTGATCGCTTATGCACTGCTGTTTCTGCCACTGGCTCAGGCACCGATCCGTACGGCGCTGAACAAGGCGGCGCCGCAACTCGAGGAAGCCGCCCGCACCCTCGGCGCCTCTTCGTTCACGGCGTTCTGCCGAGTGACCCTGCCGATCATCTTCCCGGCACTGGGCGCAGCCTTTGCGCTGGTGTTTCTGGATGCCATGAAGGAACTGACGGCGACGTTGCTGCTGAGCCCCACAGGGCTCAACACATTGGCGACGGAAGTCTGGGCGCACACCGCGAATGTCGAGTTCGCAGCGGCGGCGCCTTATGCGGCGTTGTTGATTGTGGTGTCGGGATTGCCGGTGTATCTGCTGACGACCCGGATGTATTTGAGCCGATAAAAAAATCGCAGCCGAGGCTGCGATTTTTTTTGCCCGGACTATCAGGCCCGGAACTGCCCCAGACTGGCCTTGAGCTGCGCCGCCAGACCATCCAGCACCTTGCCGCTGGCCGTGGTCTCGACCACGGCCTGAGCGGCTTTCTCGGCCTGGGCATGAATCGTCTCGACGCGCCCACGCACAGCCTGCGCGCCTTGCGCCTGATGCGCCGCGGCCTGAGTCGCCAGGCCAATCGCCGCATGCACCTGCTCGACCGACGCCTGCACCGACTGCTGCAAACGCGCGCTGTCACGCAGCACCAGCAAGCCTTCGCTGGCCTGACGCCCGGCCTGACCGATCGCCTCGACCGCTTCACGGGCGCCCTGCTGCAGGGCCACAATGTGCGCCTGGATGTCACCGGTGGAGCTTTGGGTCTTGCTCGCCAGCGCCCGGACCTCATCCGCCACCACCGCAAACCCGCGCCCGGTTTCACCGGCCCTTGCGGCCTCGATCGCAGCGTTGAGCGCCAGCAGGTTGGTCTGTTCGGCGATGCCGTGAATCACGGTCAGCACCACTTCGATCTGCTCGCTCTGCTGCGCCAGCCGCTCGATGACTTTCGCCCCGGTATCGACCTGCCCCGCCAGCGCTTCGATCAGGCTGCCGACCTTGGCCGAGGTGCGAGTGTTCTCGTCGGTAGCCTGACGAATATCCACCACCTGCTTCAACGCCGCCTGCATCGCATGGCTTTCCGATTGCGCTTCATCGGCCATTTGCGACAGCGCCCGCAGACTCTCGGCCACTTCATCGCGCTGCATCCCGGCCGCCGCATCGGCACCGGCGTTGCGCAGGGTCATGGCGCCGATTTCCACACCGGTACGCTGAGCCACATCCCCGGCCTCGCGCACGATCGGCTGCAACTTGTCCACAAAGCGGTTGACCGCCGAAGCCATGTCGCCGATCTCATCCTTGCTGTTGATCTGCACGCGCTTGGTCAGATCGCCCTCGCCCGCCGCCAGATCATCCATGGCGGCGTTGAGCATTTTCAGACGATTGACGACCCGATGACCGAGCACCACGGCCAGCAGCAACAGCACCCCAGCCCCGACCAGCGCCAGGCCCATGCCGATGCGCCAGCGCAGCGTTGCAGCAGCATCCTGCACGGTACTGGTGGTGTTGGCTTTCATCTCGGCAGCCGTGGACTGCGCCGATTGCAGGCGAGCCTGCATGGCGGTGGCACTGTCGGCAGCAGCACCTTTGAGACTGTCGCCCACCAGTTGATCGCTGCTGGCAATCAACGCCGAGAAGCGCTGGTCGAGCGCCGCCAGATCGGTTTCAACCGAAGCGGTGGAGACGCCCATCAACACCTTGCCGATCTCCACGCCATTGGGGTTGATCGAGGCTTCCAGGTAGTAGACCGACGGATCGTTCTTCGCCGCATCCAGCACCTTGTCCAGCGCCCGCTCGCCCTGGCCTTTTTCCAAAAGGGCCTTGTTGATCGGGTTTTCGCGGTTGAGGTAGCGAGTCAGATGCTGGCCGGTGGCGTCGTCATACACCACGAACAGCACGTTGGGATTGCGCTGAGCCCGACGGGCGAATTCGGACAGGGTCGGCACGTCGCTGTCCCACATGGCACGGGGCGCCACCGAGGCCAGCAACTGGGCCATGTCATTGGCCGAATCCTTCAGGTCTTTTTCCAGAGTCGCACGCAGTTGCGCCTGCTCTTCCTTCAGACGCGAGGAAAGACCGGCGGTAAGACGCTGACGGGTACTTGAGGAAAGGTTGTCGAGACTCGACGTGACTTCACGCCCGGCCTGCTCCAGCTCACCGGACAACTTCTGGCTGTCGGCGCCCAAGCGAGTGCCGAGATCGGCTTCCAGCGCGGTGACGGTGCTCCGCGTCAGGGCGACGGCCACCAGCACTTGCACCAAAAGGGCGATACCGAGGGTAACGAACACGGGCCGCAACAGACGGCTTTGTAACAGTGAGAGAACGGCTGACACTTTGAATCCCTCTACTTCTGACGCCATTAATTTGATGGCACTCTTGTAGACAGAATCACAGCAAAGGTCATGCCGTCCAACAGGCATAAACGACAAAGGCCCCGATGAAGGGGCCTTTGTGTTTTTACATCAACGACTTATCAAGCGAACGGATGACGCAGCACGATGGTTTCGTTGCGGTCCGGGCCCGTCGAAATAATGTCGATCGGCGCGCCGATCAACTCTTCAACGCGTTTGATGTAGGCACGCGCGTTGGCCGGCAGCTCTTCCAGAGTCTTGGCGCCCACGGTCGATTCGCTCCAGCCCGGCACTTCTTCGTACACAGGCTGCAGGCCCACGTAGCTGTCAGCGTCAGTCGGGGCAACCGCGTTGCCTTGCGCATCTTTGTAGCCGGTGCAGATGTTGATGGTTTCCAGGCCGTCGAGTACGTCCAGCTTGGTCAGGCAGATGCCCGAGATGCTGTTTACATCGATAGCGCGACGCAGGATAACGGCGTCGAACCAGCCGCAACGACGGGCACGGCCGGTGGTAGCGCCGAACTCGTGACCTTGCTTGGCCAGGTGCGCACCGACTTCGTCGAACAGCTCGGTCGGGAATGGACCCGAACCCACGCGAGTGGTGTAAGCCTTGGTGATGCCCAGGATGTAGTCCAGGAACATCGGGCCAACGCCCGAGCCGGTAGCAACGCCACCCGCGGTGGTGTTGGAACTGGTCACGTACGGGTAGGTGCCGTGGTCGATGTCGAGCAACGAACCCTGGGCGCCTTCGAACATGATGTCTTTGCCGGCGCGACGCAGGTCGTGCAGCTCGGCAGTCACGTCCAGCATCAGCGGCTTGAGCAGCTCGGCGTATTCCTTGCACTCGGCCAGCGTCTTTTCGTACTCGATGGCAGGCTCTTTGTAGTAACCGACCAGCATGAAGTTGTGGTAGTCCACCAGTTCACGCAGCTTGTCTTCAAAGCGCGGCATGTTGAGCAGGTCGCCAACACGCAGACCACGACGTGCAACCTTGTCTTCGTAAGCCGGGCCGATGCCGCGACCGGTCGTACCGATCTTCAGCTCGCCGCGGGCCTTTTCACGGGCCTGGTCCAGCGCCACGTGGAAGGACAGGATCAGCGGGCAGGAAGGGCTGATGCGCAGGCGCTCGCGCACCGGTACGCCTTTCTCTTCCAGCTTGGTGATCTCGCGCAGCAGGGCGTCAGGTGCAACCACCACGCCGTTGCCGATCAGGCACTGCACGCCTTCGCGCAGCACGCCCGACGGGATCAGGTGCAAGACGGTTTTTTCACCGTCGATCACCAGAGTGTGACCGGCGTTGTGGCCACCCTGGTAGCGCACTACGGCGGCAGCATGTTCGGTCAGCAGATCAACGATCTTGCCTTTGCCCTCATCACCCCATTGGGTGCCCAGGACTACGACATTCTTACCCATAACACTTGTCCTCATTCGCGCAAACTTGGTGCCGGCGTCAGCCGGCAGGAAAACTCAAGAAGCCAGTGGCGATACTTGCCAAAGCCCGTTCTGCTGGATCAATTGCCGGTCGCAGTCCGCATCACGGGCGGCGGCCAAAGGTTGTCCAGGCAATGCCTGAACGACACGCTGACCCTCACTGCGCAACTGGCAAACCTGCTGCCAGAGTGCCGCATCCGTACTGTCAGGCATCCAGATACCGCCAGACGGTAGCTCGATCTCAGCACGCCCCAGGGTCACCAGGGTTTTCAAATCGGTGGAGAAGCCGGTGGCCGGACGGGCGCGACCGAAGTCGGCGCCGATGTCGTCGTAGCGACCGCCCTGGGCGATGGACTGGCCAACACCCGGCACGAACACCGCGAACACCACACCGGTGTGGTAGTGATAACCGCGCAGCTCGCCGAGGTCGAAGTACAGCGGCAGCTCCGGGAAGCGCACCGACAGACGCTCGGCGATCGCCAGCAAATCTTCCAGCGCCGCCATTACTGGCGCCGGCGCATTGGCCAGACGCTCGCGGGCAGCGGTCAGGACTTCACGGCCGCCGCACAGGTCGACCAGCGCGCGCAACATGCCGGACAGATCGGCCGGCAGGCCTTCGGTCAAGGTAATGACCTCGTCGATGGCCTTGCGTTGCAACGCATCGAACAACTGCTGCTCGACTTCACCCGACAGACCGGCCGCCTGGGCCAGACCGCGGTAGATGCCGACATGCCCGAGGTCCATGTGCACGTCCGGCACATCGGCCAGTTGCAGCATGGCCAGCATCAGGCTGATGACTTCGACGTCGCTGCTCGGGCTGGCATCGCCGTACAACTCGGCGCCCAACTGGATCGGGCTGCGCGAGGACGACAAGGCACGCGGCTGGGCATGCAGGACGCTGCCGGCGTAGCACAGACGGCTCGGGCCTTCGCGACGCAGGGTGTGCGCATCGATGCGCGCCACTTGCGGCGTGATGTCGGCACGGAAACCCATCTGCCGGCCCGATTGCGGGTCGATGACCTTGAAGGTACGCAGATCCAGGTCCTGGCCCGCGCCGGTCAGCAGGGATTCCAGGTACTCGATATGGGGAGTCACGACGAACTCGTAACCCCAGCTCTGGAACAGATCCAACACCTGACGACGCGCGACTTCAATGCGCGCCGCTTCCGGTGGCAGTACTTCTTCGATGCCATCTGGCAGCAGCCAGCGGTCTACCGTTGCCATTACGCCATTCCCCTTAGATCCGGGCGGCCAGCCCGAGGGCGAGCCTTGAGTGAAGCAGAAAATGACCGACCCGTTCAAAACGCACGCGCATGAACGACGCGGCGAAAGGCCTGTTACCGGCTTCGCCCATCACTTTCCTCGAAAAACTGTCGGGCCATTCAACCCGTTCTTCTGCAACAAAAACAGCAATCAAACGTGCAGACGCAAAAAAGCCGGGAATTTCCCGGCTGCCGCATCATACACACGTTTTCCCAAAGGATCACCCCGCCCGAGGTATTAGCCGCCGGGCGGAATGATTCGGGTCAACGTCGTATCAAGGCTTGGCCTTCTCCAGATACTTGAAGAAGTCGCTGCTTGGGTCGAGGACCATGACGTCGGATTTGTTCGCGAAGCTTTCACGGTAGGCACGCAGGCTACGGTAAAACGCGTAGAAGTCCTGATCCTGACCGTAGGCCTTGGAGTAGATCGCAGCGGCCTGAGCGTCGCCATCACCACGAATCTCTTCGGATTCACGATAGGCTTCAGCCAGCAGCACACGGCGTTGACGATCGGCGTCGGCACGGATGCCTTCGGCCAGCTCGTTACCCTTGGCGCGGTGCTCGCGAGCTTCACGCTCACGCTCGGTGCTCATGCGTTCGAACACGCTGCGGTTCACTTCTTTCGGCAGATCGATGGCCTTGACCCGGACATCGACGACCTCGATACCCAGCTCCTTTTCCGCCATCTTGTTCAGCGACGCGGTGATGTCAGCCATCAGCGCATCGCGCTCACCCGACACAACTTCGTGCAGGGTGCGCTTACCGAACTGGTCACGCAGACCCGATTCCAGACGACGGGACAGACGCTCGTCGGCGATCTGCTTGAGGCCGGACGTTGCGGTGTAGAAGCGCTCGGCATCTTTCACGCGCCACTTGGCGTAGGCATCGACCATCACGGCTTTCTTTTCCAGTGTCAGGAAACGCTGTGTCGGCGCATCCAGCGTCATCAGGCGGGCGTCGAACTTGCGCACCTGGTTGACGTAAGGAACCTTCACATGCAGACCCGGCTGAACGTCAGCCTGAACCACGCGACCGAATTGCAGCAACACCGCGCGCTCGGTCTGAGCGACGATGTAGAAGCAGTTCCAGGCAGCGATCGCCACGACAACGCCGACAATAAGGGCGATCAGCGATTTATTGCTCATCAGCGACTCTCCCTGGTACGCGCCTGCTGTTGCTGCAGATCGGCTGCGGCACGTGCATTGGCTTCATTGCTGGTGGCTGCCGCACTGTTCACCGGAGCGCTGGTGTTGCGACCACTTTCGACCATCTTGTCCAGCGGCAGGTACAGCAGGTTGCTCTGGCCGTTCTTGTTGCCGGTCACGAGTACCTTGCTGGTATTGCTGAAGACTTCCTGCATGGTGTCCAGGTACAGACGCTCACGGGTGACTTCCGGCGCCTTGCGATACTCGGCGACCAGCTTGGTGAAACGATCTGCCTCACCCTTGGCGCGCGAGACCGTTTCGTCACGGTAGCCGTTGGCATCTTCAAGGATCCGCTGGGCCTGACCACGGGCTTCCGGCACCACGCCATTGGCGTAGGTTTCAGCCTGGTTGCGCGAACGCTGCTCGTCCTCTCGGGCGCGGATCACGTCATCGAAGGCCTCCTGAACTTCACGCGGTGCCGCTGCGCTCTGTACGTTGACCTGGGTGACGGTGATACCGGTGCGATAGGTATCGAGGAACCGTTGCAGACGCTCCTTGATTTCGCTGGCCATCAGCTCACGACCTTCGGTCAGCACCTGGTCCATCGCGGTTGAACCCACCACATGGCGCAGTGCACTATCGGTCGCATGTTGCAGGCTGATTTCCGGCTGGTCGACGTTCAGCACGAAGTCCTGCAGGTTGCTGATCTTGTACTGCACGGTCAGCGGCACTTCGACGATGTTCTCGTCTTCGGTCAGCATCTGGCCCTGCTTGGTGTAGGCACGCTCACGCGTGACGTTCTCCATGTACTTCTTGTCGATCGGCGGGAAGTAGATGTTCAGGCCGGGACCGACAGTCTCGTAGTACTTGCCGAAGCGCAGCACCACGGCTTGCTCCTGCTCGTCCACGACGTACACCGCGCTGTACAGCCAGACGGCCGCCAGCACGACCAGGCCGATGCCGAGGAGGCCGCCAAAGCCACCACTCTTGCCCGAGCCACCACCGTCATCACCGCGTTTTTTTCCACCACCGAACAACCCGTTCAGGCTTTCCTGCAGCTTTCGGAAGGCCTCGTCGAGATCCGGCGGTCCCTTGCGGTCGCCGTTGTTGCGACGCTTGCCACCCCAAGGATCCTGATTGTTCGAGTTGCCACCCGGCTCATTCCAAGCCATAGCGCTCTCCATCTGATAAAGCAAAGACGCACCCACGGCGCGCCGACCAATGCTACAGAATGCCTGCCGTTGCGGCACAACCGCTTTGTCAGGCTTTTATTGCAAAGTGTGTTGCTCGATGAACTCCGTCGGCACAACGCCCTCACGACTGACCAGCCGATTGAGCTCCGAGCGTGGCAATCGAATGGCCAGCAAGCTGACCCCTTCTTCGTCGTATTCTTCTTTCTGTACCGCGCCCAGCTCGAAGAACTGTGCACGCAGACGCGCAAACCGCTGGGGCAAACGCAAGGTTCCGACAAACAAATCACTGCCCAGCAATTCGGCAATGGCTTGCTCAAGCAATTCCAGACCGGTGCCATCACGGGCTGACAACCAGACCCGTTGGGGCTTGCCGTTTTCATCGCGCTGGATTTGTGGCTCAACGCCTTCAAGCAAATCGAGTTTGTTATAGACCTCGAGGATCGGCAAGTCCTGGGCACCGATCTCGCCCAGCACCACCATCACCTGCTCGATCTGCAACATGCGATCCGGTTCCGCCGCATCAATCACGTGCAACAGCAGGTCGGAGTTGCTCGACTCTTCGAGCGTAGACCGAAATGCCTCGACCAGTTTGTGCGGCAAGTGGCGAATGAAACCCACGGTGTCGGCCAGGACAATCGGCCCCAGGTCGTCCAGTTCCAGACGGCGCAAGGTCGGGTCCAGCGTGGCGAACAACTGGTCAGCCGCGTACACCTCGGACTTCGTCACATTATTGAACAGCGTGGATTTACCGGCGTTGGTGTATCCCACCAGAGAAACGGTAGGGATATCCGCACGCGAGCGGCCGCGACGCGACTGTTCGCGCTGGCTGCGCACTTTTTCCAGCCGCCCCTTGATCTGGCGCAGGCGAACCCGCAGCAGTCGCCGGTCGGTTTCGAGCTGGGTTTCACCCGGGCCGCGCATGCCGATACCGCCACCCTGACGCTCAAGGTGAGTCCAGCCGCGAACCAGCCGGGTGCTCATGTGGTCAAGCTGGGCCAGTTCTACCTGGAGCTTGCCCTCATGGGTACGGGCGCGTTGGGCGAAAATATCGAGAATCAGACCGGTACGGTCGATCACGCGACACTCGAAAACACGTTCGAGGTTACGTTCCTGACTGGGCGTAAGGGTGTGATTGAAGATCACCAGATCGGCTTCTTCGGCGTGGACCAGGTCGCGCAGTTCCTCGACCTTGCCGCTGCCAATCAGGTATTTGGCGGTTGGCCGATGACGCGGCACGTTAAAAAACGCAACGGTCTCGGCGCCTGCCGAATTTGCCAGTTCCTGAAACTCCTGCGGATCTTCGCGCGCCTCAGGGTCCTGTCCATCCAAGTGAACGAGAATGACCCGTTCACCACCACCGTGGCGCTCAAAGAACAAAGGAGACTCCTATCAGGCGTTACCTGGCTCAGCGTCACCTGCTTCGGATTCGGTTGCGCTTGGCAGACGAATTGGACGAACCGGCACGACTGTAGAGATAGCGTGTTTGTAAACCATCTGGCTGACGGTGTTCTTCAGCAGGATAACGAACTGGTCGAACGACTCGATCGTGCCTTGCAATTTGATCCCGTTCACCAGGTAGATGGAAACCCCCACTTTCTCTTTACGTAAAGTATTCAAGTAAGGGTCTTGTAGCGAATGCCCTTTTGACATGTGCCGCACTCCTTTAAGGATTCAATATAAAAAATAGGTAAACAGATGGCTTTTGCCGCCACACCCCCAAGGATAGACGGCAATTGCAAGGACTCAGCTCAATATGGAGATCGTCCCAAGGTATTTCAAGGCGCGTGGCAGATTGTCGCAATCCAGACTGTCGAGCCAGTGTAAATCTTTCCAGCTGCGCAGCCAGGTGAACTGGCGTTTGGCCAATTGGCGCGTGGCGATGATGCCCCGCTCCTGCATCTCGGCCGACGTCAGCTTGCCATCCAGGTAGTCCCAGACCTGGCGGTAGCCTACCGCACGTATAGACGGCAACCCGGCATGCAGGTCACTTCTATTACGCAGGGCTACGACCTCGTCGATGAATCCCTGTTCCAGCATATTTGTGAATCTTTGTTTAATGCGCTCGTGCAGTACCTGCCGATTAGTTGGAGCAATCGCCAGGTTCGCGACAGTATAGGGCAATTGTTGCAGTCCCGATGCGGCCGCTTCGGTACTTTGTACAGATTGTTTCAGCCGCAGTTCAGTCATGCTCTGACCGCTGACCCGATAAACTTCCAGCGCACGACTCAGTCGTTGCGGATCGTTCGGATGGATGCGCGCCGCCGACTCCGGATCGATGACCGCCAGTTGATCGTGCAGGGCTTGCCAGCCAAGGCGTGCAGCCTCTTCTTCGATCTGCGCGCGAACGTCGGGATCGGCCGCCGGCATGTCCGCCAGACCGTCGATCAAAGCCTTGTAGTAGAGCATCGTGCCGCCCACCAGCAGCGGAATTTTTCCGCGTGCGGTGATATCGGTCATGGCCTCCAGCGCATCGCGGCGGAAATCCGCTGCCGAATAGGCTTCGGCCGGGTCGAGAATGTCGATCAAGCGGTGGGGAAATTCGGCCAGCAGCTCCTTGGACGGCTTGGCGGTACCGATGTCCATGCCGCGATAGACCAGCGCCGAATCGACGCTGATCAGCTCGCACGGCAGCACCTTGGTCAGCTCGATGGCCAGGTCGGTCTTGCCCGCAGCGGTCGGGCCCATCAGGAAAATCGCTGGAGGAAGCTGGCTCATCAACGACCGCGCAGGAACAGTTTGTCCAGATCGTCCAGGCCCAACTGGGTCCAGGTCGGTCGGCCATGGTTGCATTGACCGCTGCGCTCGGTGTTTTCCATGTCGCGCAGCAGGCCGTTCATTTCCGGCAGGGCCAGGCGCCGGTTGGCGCGGATCGCGCCGTGGCAGGCCATGGTGCCGAGCAGTTCGTTCAGATGCGCCTGGATCCGGTCGCTAGTGCCGTATTCCATCAAGTCCGACAGAACATCGCCCACCAGACGGTTAGCTTCGGCCTGTTTGAGCAGGGCCGGGATCTGCCGGATGGCCAGGGTTTCCGGGCCAAGGCGCTGCAATTCAAAACCGAGGCGCTGGAACCATGCCGCATGTTCTTCGGCGCAATCGGCCTCGCGCTGACTGACCGCCAGCGATTCCGGCACCAGCAGCGGCTGGCCGCTCAGGCCTTCGCTGGCCATGGCAATCTTCAGGCGCTCATACATGATCCGCTCGTGAGCGGCGTGCATGTCCACCAAAACCAGGCCCTGGGCGTTCTCGGACAGAATATAGATGCCCTTGAGCTGCGCCAGCGCATAACCCAGCGGCGGAATGTCTTCCTGACCGGCCGGCAGCGCATTGGCATTCGCTTCAGGCAGCGGCGCGAAAAACTCGCGGTACGCAGCCTGAGCCTCGGCAACCGGCACGGTCGATTGCGGGCGCGGCGTGTATTGATACTGATAAGCGCCGCCAGCGCTGGCGCCCGAAGCTGTATTGAACGCCGGTTGCGCCTGCGGTTGCTCCAGCAACGCGTTGGCCGCCAGACGCATTTCGCCCTGCGGCCCGAACTCACCGGCTTCAAGGCCGGTTGGCCGGACAATCGCGGTGGTGACCGAACCGGCAAGCTGATCTTCCGGTCGCACATCGCCGAGGGCACGGTGCAAGGTGCCATAAAGGAAATCATGCACCATGCGCCCGTCACGGAAGCGCACTTCGTGCTTGGTCGGGTGCACGTTGACGTCGACCGCTGCCGGATCGACCTCGAAAAACAGCGCAAACGTGGGGTGCCGGCCGTTGAACAGCACATCGCGATAAGCCTGACGCACCGCGTGGGCCACCAGTTTGTCGCGCACCGCACGGCCGTTGACGAAGAAATATTGCAAGTCAGCCTGACTGCGGTTGAAGGTCGGCAGACCGACCCAGCCCCACAAATGCAGGCCATTGCGCTCGATTTCGATCGGCAACGCCTGCTCAAGAAAGCCCGAACCGCAGATCGCCGCCACACGCCGGGCGCGGGCCGCGTCATCGTGGGCTTCGTGCAGGCTGAGGATGGTCTTGCCGTTGTGGCGCAGATGGAAGGCCACGTCAAAACGCGCCAGCGCCAGACGCTTGATCACTTCTTGCAGGTGATCGAATTCGGTTTTTTCAGTCTTGAGGAATTTGCGTCGCGCCGGGGTGTTGAAGAACAGGTCACGGACTTCCACCGACGTGCCCACAGGGTGCGCCGCTGGCTGCACGCGGGGCGCCATGTCGCGGCCTTCGGTTTCGACCTGCCAGGCCTGATCGGCATCGCGGGTGCGCGAGGTCAGGGTCAGGCGCGCCACGGAGCTGATCGACGCCAGGGCCTCGCCGCGGAAGCCCAGGCTCATCACCTGTTCAAGGTCTTCCAGGTTACGGATCTTGCTGGTGGCGTGACGGGCCAGGGCCAGCGGCAAGTCATCGGCGGAGATGCCGCTGCCGTCGTCGCGCACCCGCAGCAGTTTGACGCCGCCCTGCTCGACATCGACATCGATACGCCTGGCGCCGGAGTCGAGGCTGTTTTCCAGCAACTCCTTGATCACCGAGGCCGGGCGTTCGACCACCTCACCGGCGGCGATCTGGTTCGCCAGCCGCGGGCTGAGCAGTTCGATGCGGGCAGCGTTCAACACCTGGTTCATTCTTTGGACGCCAGTTCGGTGCCGGGAATGGTCAGGTGCTGACCGACTTTCAGATCATCGCTTTTCAGATTGTTGGCACTGCGCAGCGTGGCCGGCGAAATCTGGTAACGCACGGCAATCATTGCCACGGTCTCACCCGGACCTACCCGGTGATCGCGCGGACCTTGAGCGATCTTGCCCGAATCACGCAGCCAGGCGATGTAGGTACCCGGTGGCGGATTCTGCTGGAAGAACTGGCGCACGCCGCTGCTGATCGAGCGCGCCAGCGCCTGCTGGTGGCTGGCTGCCGAGAGTTTCGACGCTTCGTTGGCATTGGAGATGAAGCCGGTTTCCACCAGGATCGACGGGATGTCCGGCGACTTCAGCACCATAAACCCGGCCTGCTCCACACGTTGCTTGTGCAGCGGCGTGACCCGGCCGATGTTGGTCAGGACTTTCTGGCCGACGTTGAGACTGGAGGTCAGCGAGGCGGTCATCGACAGGTCGAGCAGAACGCCGGCCAGCATCCGGTCCTTGTCATCGAGGCTGACGTTGCCGGCACCGCCGATCAGGTCGGAACGGTTTTCACTGTCGGCCAGCCAACGGGCGGTTTCAGAAGTGGCGCCACGGTCGGACAGGGCAAACACCGACGCACCGAACGCAGCGGCCGACGGCGCGGCGTCGGCGTGGATCGAGACGAACAGGTCGGCGCCCTTCTTGCGAGCAATCTCGGTACGGCCGCGCAGCGGGATGAAATAGTCACCGGTACGGGTCAGCTCGGCGCGGAAGCCTTTCATGCCGTTGACCTGACGCTGCAATTCGCGGGCGATCTGCAGTACCACGTCTTTCTCACGCTGACCGCGAGAACCGGACGCACCCGGGTCTTCACCACCATGACCGGCATCGATGACCACAATGATGTCGCGCTTGCCGGCCGGGGCCGGTGGCAGCTTGATCGCAGGTTCGGCCGGCGTGACCGGAACCGCGGGAACGGTGGCAACTGATGGTGTCGGCGCAGGCGGCGGTGCGGCATCGGCCGGGTTGTCGAACAGGTCGACCACCAGACGGTTGCCGTACTGCGCATTCGGCGCCAGCGAGAAGCTTTTCGGGGTGACCGCCTTTTTCAGGTCGATGACCACCCGCAGGTCAGTCGGCGTGCGCTGGGCCGAGCGCATGGCGGTAATCGGCGTGTTGGCGGTCTGCACATTCAGCGGCGCGCCGAGGGTGGCGCCGTTGATGTCGATGACCAGACGATCCGGCGCGGTCAGCGTAAAGACGCTGTGCTGCACCGGGCCTGTCAGGTCGAACACCAGTCGCGTGTTGTCCGGCGCCCGCCACAGGCGCACGCTGTTGACCTTCGTGTCGGCCACAGCGTTGACGGTTACTGCCATCAACATCAGTCCAGCGGCAGCCATCAACGCGCGAAAGCGCATACCTAACCCCATCATTCAATTGGTTTCCAATGCCAAAGCGGCACACCAGGCCTCGCCGCGCGAGCCCTGGGATAAAATGGTCAGCGAACGTCCGCTGTCTTGCGGGCTAATGGTAATGGTCAGGTCAGGCTTTGGCAAAAAGCCTGCACCTTTATCGGGCCACTCGATCAGACACAGAGCATCGTCGTCGAAATAGTCGCGAATCCCGAGAAACTCCAGCTCCTCCGGATCGACCAGGCGATACAGGTCGAAGTGAAACGCGCGGACGTCACCGATCTCGTAGGGCTCGACCAGGGTGAAGGTCGGACTTTTCACCGCCCCCACATGCCCCAGACCGCGAATGATGCCCCGCGACAGCGTGGTTTTGCCCATCCCGAGGTTGCCTTCGAGAAAGATCAGGCCATGGCCCTGCGTGATGCGGGCGATGCGTGCGCCAAAGTCGCTCATGGCCTGTTCATCAGCCAGGTACAGGGTTACTTCAGACACGGTGCATGCTCCTCCAACAACTGACGAATGGCTGGAATCAGATCACTGGCCGCCAGCCCACGGCCGAATTTACCTTGTTGCAGACCGGCGTTGGCGTGCAGCCAGACCGCCAGGCATGCGGCATCGAAACCGTCCATGCCCTGGGCCAGCAGCGCGCCGATCAGGCCCGCCAGCACATCGCCGAGCCCGGCAGTGGCCATGGCCGGATGGCCTTGATGACACAACGCCAGACGGCCATCGGGATGAGCGATCAGACTGCCCGCGCCCTTGAGCACCACCACCGCTGTATATTTTTTGCTCAACGCCAGCGCCGCCGCCGGACGATCAGCCTGCACTTCGGCGGTACTGATCCCCAATAAACGCGCGGCTTCCCCCGGATGCGGCGTGATCACGCAATCCTTGGGCAAACTGACAAAACCGCGGGCCAGCAGGTTCAGCGCATCCGCGTCCCATACCTGCGGCAGCGCTGCATTGGCAGCGGCTGATAACAGCGCTCGCCCCCAACTGGCCTGCCCAAGCCCCGGCCCGACCACCAGCACCGACACCTTGTCCAGCAGCCCCATCAACTGATTGGCTGAAGAAGCGCCCAGTGCCATGGCCTCCGGTACCCGACTCAAAGCCGCCGGCACATGTTCCGGGCGGGTCGCGACCGAGACCATCCCTGCCCCGCTGCGCAAGGCGCTTTCGGTGCTGAGCAGGATTGCCCCGCCAAAACCGTGATCGCCACCGATCAGCAGCACATGGCCGAATCGCCCCTTGTGGGCAGCCGGCGCACGGGCAGCCGGACGCGGCAGGTTAATCGCGTTGAGCCGTTGAGCGGCGGCAGGAATGTCACTGAAGCTTTCGGCAGACGCCTGCAGATCGTTAAACAGCAGTTCGCCGATATGATCCACCGCCTCGCCCGTGAACAGCCCGAGTTTCAGGCCGATGAACGTCACGGTGAGGTCGGCGTGCACTGCCCCACCCAGCGCATGACCAGTATCGGCGCACAACCCGGATGGGATATCGACTGCCACCACCGGCAGCCCGCTGGCATTGATCGCCGCAATCGCAGCGGCATAGGGCTCACGCACCTCACCACTCAGGCCGGTGCCGAGCAAGGCGTCAACGACAATACCGCGCAACTCGCAGGACGGATCCCAGGCACAGATCGAGACGCCATCCGCCACGGCTTCGGCGTGCGCCACGGCGGCATCACCCTTCAAACGCTGCGGTGCGCCGACAGCCAATACCCGCACCGACCAACCCGCCCGGTGAGCGAGCGCTGCCACCAGATAACCATCGCCGGCGTTGTTGCCGTGTCCGGCCAACACCGTCAATTCATTCCCGGACGGCCATTGGCGCACCAGTGCGCGCCACGTAGCGTGGGCGGCGCGTTGCATCAATTCGAAGCCCGGCGTGCCGGCAGCGATCAGCCGTTCATCGAGTTCGCGCACTTGCGCGGCACGGTACAGCGCGTCGGGTAATTGATCTTTAGTGTGCGGCATGCGTCTTCGGGCTCCGATGTCTGGCAGAATTATACGCACCTCAGCTCCGGTTTCTCTCGCCTCATGTCCGCCATCACCACAGATCTGCCTGCCCTCGCCCAATCCATCAAGGACTGGGGGCGTGAGCTGGGCTTCCAGCACGTCGGCATCAGCGGTCTGGATCTGGCCGAGCATGAACAGCATCTGCAACGCTGGCTCGAGGCCGGCTACCACGGCGAAATGGATTACATGGGCGCCCACGGCAGCAAACGCTCGCACCCCGAAGAGCTGGTGCCGGGCACCCTGCGTGTGGTGTCGCTGCGCATGGACTACCTGCCGGGTGACACGCAAATGGCGCAATTGTTGGCCAATCCGGAAAAAGCCTACATCTCGCGATATGCCTTGGGCCGCGATTATCACAAGTTGATCCGTAAACGCGTTCAACAACTGGCGGACAAAATTCAATCCGCAATCGGCCCGTTCGGCTTCCGCGCCTTCGTCGACAGCGCCCCGGTGCTGGAAAAAGCCATCGCCGAACAGGCCGGACTGGGCTGGATCGGCAAAAACACGCTGGTGCTGAACCGCAAGGCCGGCAGTTACTTCTTTCTCAGCGAACTGTTCGTCGACCTCCCGCTTCCAGTGGACGCCCCCCACAGCACCGAACACTGCGGACGCTGCACCGCCTGCCTCGACATCTGCCCGACCAACGCCTTCGTCGGCCCGTATGTGCTGGATGCGCGACGCTGCATTTCCTACCTCACCATCGAGCTGAAAAGCGCCATTCCCGAAGACTTGCGGCCACTGATCGGCAACCGCGTGTTCGGTTGTGACGACTGCCAGATCTGCTGCCCGTGGAACCGCTTCGCCCGTCCGTCCGGTGAAAGCGACTTCAAGCCACGGCACAACCTGGACAATGCCGAACTGGCCGAGCTGTTTTTGTGGGATGAAGACAAGTTCCTGAGCAGCACTGAAGGCTCGCCACTGCGCCGGGCGGGTTACGAACGCTGGCTGCGCAATCTGGCAGTGGGGCTGGGGAATGCGCCTTCAACGATTCCGGTGCTGGAAGCGTTGAAGGCGCGACGGGATTATCCGTCCGAGCTGGTGAGAGAGCATGTGGAGTGGGCACTGGAACAGCACGCCGGATCTGCGCAGGCAGAACCGGCAGATAATGTGCTCAAATCGTAGTTGAGTGCTGTTGGCGCATGCCGGTACTGCCCGGTCTGATCATTGATGCCTATTTTTTTTCGTTATAGTGGCCACCCATCTGCTTGATGATGACGATCCGGTCTTTGGTGTTCTCCGTCAGATAAATACGGTCTCCCTTCGACAAGTAAAGATGCATTGGTTTTGATGTCGTGCTGGACGGACCATACATTGGCGTATATTCGGCATGGATGAGTCTGGCGGCGGAGGTCGGGGAGTTACCCGCTTCAACATGTTTCATGAACTCTTCTGCCCTGTCCTCCGAGGCCTTGCGCGCCTCTATCCTGAGAAAGTTCAACTTGTCTTTGGGCCTGACCAGCGTCCATTGCTTTTCGACCTGCTCCTCAACCGGCGCATTGGCTTTCCTGGCCGCGGCCTTCGCGCCTTTGCCCTTGGCAAGCACCTTGCCCATTTTCATCGTCCCCTTTGAACTGAGTCCCTGCTCAAAGGCCGAAGCCAGTTTTCTGCCGGCATTGACACCCGCTTTGGCGCCAGCCGCCAGACCGGCACCGAGCGAAGCCAGTCCAAGGCCGACACTGATCCAGCCCAATACCTCTCCCAATTGAGAGTCCGGTGCATAATTATCGAGCACTTCACCGGCGATACCCGTCAAACCTGAAGCGACAGTCAGTCCCAGCGCCGCCAGCGCCCACGGCGTGGCAGCGCCCATCGTCAGCACGCTGGCAACAATCCCGAGCACCCCCATTCCGATGCCCAGAATCGATTGCCAGGATATATGCCCTGTCGGGTCGACACGATTGACGGGATCGCCCAGGCAATAAGCGTAGGCATTCAATCCCCCCCCGCCAAACGGACTCATGCTGTCGGGGCCGAGAAAACGCATCAGCGTCGGGCTGTAGGCTCTGTAACCATTGCCCAGCAGGTAAAGGCCGGTTGCCCGATCAAGCTGCTCACCATTGAACCCCGCCAGACTGAACACCCCGCCTTCGGCAGGAAGGTGCCCGTACGGGCTGTAAACACGGTCAGTCAGATTTTTTTCACCCAGCTCTGCCAGCACACTGTGCTGCTGATCGGTGCCGAACAGTTGTGTGCCGCTGCCCGGTCCGAGTTGCTGCTGCCCCACCAGTAGTCCACCGTGACGCACGATACTGGATGAACTTTTACCACTGACTTCATGGATGACACGCCCTTCGTGGTAATAACGCTGGGTAGGTGCATTTTCCGGTTGCGACAGTTCAACCAGATGGTCGAAACCGTCGTAATGGTAATTGCGAATGACCGAGCCTCCTGCACCAGTCAATTGCTCAAGACGCCCGAATGCGTCATAGGCCAGGACTCGCGCCTGGTCATCTTTGATCATCCTGCCGTTGGCGTCGTATTCCAGGGTGACTGCCGGTGGATAGTCGACGTGTGAATGCCTGACTGCACTGAGTTGTACAGGGTCCGGATTGTCGTAACTGAAGGTGGTCAGATTCACACCCAGCGGGAACCGCGTCTGCACGCTCAGAAGGTTATCCAGCGCATCGAACGTGAATGTCTGCTGAACAATCTCCTTGCCATAAGGATCCCGGGGTTTTTGGGTACCCGCACAGTCGTACTGGATCAGCCGGCCACGCACATCGTAGGCAAATCGTTCATCGCGCAGTATTTGCGTACCGCGCATGGACACTTTCTGCGCCAGTTTGCCGGCAAGCGTGTAAGCCGAGACCAGCGTCTGGTCGGGCTGGCCCTTGATCTCGAAAGTACGGCAAGTCTCACGACCGATATCATCATAGGCAAACCGAGTGATCATTCTTCGCTTGATCGAAGTGTCTTCGGTCTTCGTCCACTCCAGCATCCCGGTCAGTGTGCTGTAGTGGAATTCGGTTTTCAGCGTCCCTTGCACAGTTGCCAACAAGCGGCCGTGCTCATCGTATTCGCAAATATGCTCGCCACCGAGAACATCGACATAAGTGAGCGGTCGCCCCTCGAGGGAATAAGTAAAGGAGGTTGCTTTGCTGATATCACCGAAGGTCGTCGTTTCGGACTTGATGCGCCCGGAAGGATAATAGGCAAAACGATGTTCTCGGTCTTTTTCGGTGCAGGTCAACGGCTGACCACTGACGGGGTCGTACGTCATGGTCGTGAGCAGAGCCCCCGCCTTGCGCTCGGTCAGTAAACCGCCCAGGTCTCGCAAATAAGTGAATTCGGTCTTCTTGCCCTCAGCGCTCCTGTACCACTGAGGCTGACTGAAACCCGCTTCGTAACCAGTCTGCGACTGGCGCCCACCCACCGTACTTTCCGTCAGGCGATTCAAACCGTCATAGATCTGCCGACCCAATACCTTGCCATCGACCTGAATCCCGACCGGCAGCGCTTCGTCAGTGTGATCCGCGTATTCGGTGACTACCTCACTGGCGTCGGGCATGACACTTCGGATCATGCGATCAAAGACGTCGTATTCATATCGAGTGGTATTGCCAACCGGATCGGTCTGGCTGGCCGTGCGCCCGAACCCGTCATAGGTATAAGTGGTTTTACCCAGACTCTCGCGCCTCAGATTGAAGCTCTCGACGCTCAGCGGTTTACCAAACTCGTTGACGAAAGTGACGGTCTTGCCCATCCCCTGAAGCCAATTCGTTTGCCGGCGAGCGACCGGATCGACCTCGTTGTATTCGATACGCCCATCGGCATGGAGGGTCTTGCTGAGCTGGCCCCAGTGATCGAATTCGTAGGCGGTCGCAACTGGATAAGGCTTGCCATCACGCCAATCGGTCAGCGTGACTTTCACTTTGTGACCCGCCGAATCATGAATCGCGGAATAAAGAGTGCGACTGTGAATGAGTCCGTCCTTGTCCGGATGGTCACAGTCCTTTTCCTCAACGGTGATAACCCTTTCCAGGCCGTCATACGTCGCGCGCTGCTCACCACCGGCTGGATCGGTGGTCACTATCGTAGCGGGCTGCTGCTTACTGGCGGGCAAATAGGCCCATCGGGTCAAGGCGGCGTAGGGGGTACCCCGGGCAAGCGTTTTGGACACTGGCCGGCCGATCGCGTCGTATTCATATTCGATGCGTTCACCATCGACACCGATGCTCGCGACCTGTAATCCACTCAACGTCGAGAGCACTTTCTCACTGGTCTGCAGCGCGCCATCAAATCCGTGAGTACTGGACTTTACCTCCAGCCTGGTGCCCTTGAGCTCATAGGAGAACTCGGTACGGTTTTTTTTATCTGCCAGAGTGATGCTTTGCTCTTTCATGGCCCCGTGCTTGAGCGGATCCTCTGGCGTATTCAGGTAACGCTTTTCGGTCTTCGATCGCAGGATTCCGACCCCTTCCACAAGCTCGAAAAAACGTTCCTCAACCGGCAGGACGAAGGCCAGCTCCGCACCGCTCAGCGCGGGATGCAGAACATAGTCGTAGTGCGTAACCGTCGAGTTTGCGCCCCCCGCTGCAGGAATGACTGTCCTTTTTTTCTGAAACCTGGCGAAACCCAGCGGATCCTCCGGACAGTTGTCCCCACCACTTGCCGGATAAAATTCCGACACAGTGGTCACTCCATTCGGCTCGACAATCTTCAGCAAGTTGCCTTCACCATCGAACTCGGTGACGGTGATTTCCTCACGTTTGTGCTGGGTGCGCCGGTCGAGATAAGTCACCTTCTGAACTTTTGGCATGCGGAACTGGGCAGGCTGCTCATTGAATGGCTTGGTGACGCAACAGTGATACTCGATAGTCGTTGAGGTCTGGGCATCGCCACTTGTCGTGACCTCCGAGATCAACAAATGGAATTTGTTGTAAGTGCGGCGGATGCGAGTGTGCACCTTACCGTTGACCACCATTAGCTCGTCCGAGGAATAGACATAGTTGGCGGGTGCCAGGTAGAGAGGGTCTCCATCATTGCTTCTGGTCGGGACGAGACCCTGCCCGAGAAAGTTATGGTCTGAATACGAGTAGGCCTTGCATATCCGGGGTTGATCGCGCCCGGGATAAATCTCGTGAGCGATGACAAATGGCAGTGTCTGTTCGACGCCACTCACGAAACGGTGACCTTGTCGTTTGTAGCGAATGATTTCTACACCGCGCAACGGGTTGACGACGCGCCGCAAATAGATGGCCTGATCAATGACTTCATATTCCAGCTCCCAGCCTTTGCCGACCGGTAGCTCGATTGCCGTAACCTGACTATTTTTCAGGATCAATGCGTAATCGGAACGGGCCAAACTATCGGGATGCCGGGTCAGTGTGACCTGACCTGCATTGCGTGTGATTTTCAGCAGGCATCGCTTGGCGTCGCTGACTTCAGCCAACATGGGAAACTGATTGAACAACACATGCTTCAGCGTGATGCTCACACCATTATGGGCAATGATTTTTTCCACTACCGCGACTTGAGTGCCTGCCTGAACCTTTAGCAGCTCACGCCGACCATCCTTGTAGCGAATTTCGTAGCGCCCCGTCCCGATCTCCAGCACCTTGGCGGTTTGCAGCTTCATTTCCTTGAACTTCAAGCCGCTGGAGGTCTCCACAGCCTGATAGCGTTCACCGTTGGCCAGCGTCATGACTTTGCTGCGCAAGTCGTAATGCGTCATGGTCAAAGACCAGCCTACGCCGAAACCGGTATCCATCTGATTGAGCGGATTGAAGCCCAAAGAAAGTGCAAGCTCAGGGCCATTGAGGTCCGCTGAGTGCAACTTGCCCAAGGAAAGCGCACACGTATACATGCCGGTGCGAGGATCAACACCTCCGGAAACAAACTCACTAAAGTTGAAAGCGTTTGAATGTGCTTTGGAAGAAAAATTACTTTCCATGGAAAAAACGTCCTTTATTTTCAGGTTCAGCGATTGGCGATATCAAGTGACCAGCAACAACTTGCTGGTCACCAGGCGAAATCAGGCAAGCTGTTTCATTGATCGCCGCGACTCATCCAAAATAAAAGTTCGTTGTTCCTTGTTACCGTCGAGAGAGAGCCTGTGTTCCGTGCCAAACTCATCGATTACTGCAAATTCGAATGCACTTTCGCTCTCCCGAGCCACTTGCAGGTCAGCTGAAACATACTGAACAAGTGTCAACTGCCCGGGCACTTTGTTGATCGGTACCGTTACGTAGCCGAGAGGGCCGCGAAACGTGGCTTTTTCTCCATAGATCGGTGCCATATAACCGTAAAAGTTTCTACGACCATCCTGTGTTCCGGAAATGTTGCCGGACACGTAGACCTGTACCGCTTCTTCGGAATCATAAGGGTCAAGTTTTACCTCACTGCTGTACCAGTCGAGGAGATGAACCTGCCGTCCTTCCGCTTGCAGACCAATGTGATAAAGCTGAATCCAGTCGTAACCTGCCCTCTGCTGCGCGTCGTCGTATTTCCTCAACGAAAAGCTGCTCAGTGGGTAAACCTTCGGAGGAACAGCTTCGAGCGTCACACTGCTATCAAAACCGATCCCGTTGGTTCGCAATGTCACGTTGTTCATGATGATTTCGGCAGCCACTTCCATAATTCCAGGCCTGGAGGCGGAAACCCAGAATTCAAAAACCTGCACAGGGTCGGAATCATCACTGATTCGATTGTTCTTTACGCGAGGAACTTCGGTCATGCGCGGTGCCCCACCCGACATTTCGTGTGCATAGCGATTTTCCTGGGTGGACACGCTCCAATCGCCCTCAAGAGGCCGGGCGCCGTTATAGGCAATCAGGCGCAGGGACTGCAAGGCGGGATGTCCATACAGCGACGCGTCGTCTCCACTGTTATCGACACCGTGTAAAAGTACCAACACGCGTACTTGCATGCGACCGTTGGCGTAAAGCGTTTTATGTTGGCCAGACCTGCCGGCGTCAAACTTCACCTCGATACGGGAAATACTGAGTTGCTCATCAAACATCAAATAATACCTTGGCAATGAATAAGTTTCGTCCTTCTCAGGACTTGCCGAAGCATTGACGCACGATCAAAACGACAATAAAACCATCAACACTCTACAAACTATTAACAGCCCCAGGCGAGGAAATACCTGAATATCAAATCAAAATTTACACACACTTTTCAAACCTTCAACAAGACATTCCACCGGCTCACAAACCTCAAGACCGTCCGCCCCAAAGCCTTAATTCTGAAGACCTGATGCTCCTCTTCCGGTCCTGCCCCAGGTTGAGCCAAAAACGGAAGAGGGCAAAAATTTTGCTTATATTTATCAAAACATGTTGGACAAACTGAATATTAGTTACTTCCTCCAACACTCAGTTACTGTCTGAATCCGTCCCGAATCCGCTCTCTGCGGATTCACTGTCGGACTCCACCTCTGAAAGCGGCTCATCCATCTGAATTTCTATTTTTCGATCCATGCTGGCATCTTCCAGATAATGACCAATTCGTTGCCTCGATACGTTATTCAACGGGTTATTCACCAGCCCGACAAACAAATGTTGTGTATCCGGAACATCGAATAACTCATCGCCAACATCTGAAATATTATTATTCTGCAACGCCAACACCCCAAGTTTTTTCGGCGCGCTTATTCCTGAAGGAATACTGGAAAGGTTGGCATCATGCAGCATCAACTCTTTCAATTCCGACATGAAGCCCACATGCGGGGTGATTGTCAGAGGATTGTGTGCCAGATTCAGCAATGTGAGTGTTTCTATTCGAGACAGCCCCTCAGCCGTCACCTCCGTAAGTCCAAGCGAGCAATTTTTCAATGTAAGCTCGCGCAATTCACGCATTTGAAATATTCCTGACGGAAACTCTTCCGCTCTTACGCCAGTGATCATCAAGTATTGAACATTGGGAAAACTGTCGAGGAACGCGCCTATTCGTGCACTGGTTACCTGCGCGGTTAATATTAATTCTGTTACATATTCGAACCGCGCGGATAACCTTGGCAACTCACCAGAAAAATCGATGTTCGACGAAAAATGATCGTCACCGTATCCCCATCGCGATACAGACTTGCGTTGCCAGATATCTCGCAGCATTGCGCTGAATTGCTCACGAGCCAGGCGTTCTCCGGCAAGCGTCAGCGCACGGCCCTGCGCTGACGATTGCGAATGCGAATGCGAGTGAGGCGAGGCCTCGCCGGCACTCCATATCGCCAGTTCGTCACGCAACATCGCGAACTCATTTTCGAGCCGCGTCATTACGCCGAATGGATCACTCCTCAAGCGCTGGTTGATAAACGTCGCCACTTCCTCGTCAGAGATCTGCGGATAAAGATCACGTACGCGCTCGGCAACGGACATCCGTTTGCGTACCGGGTCGAGACTTTCAAGTCGATCAAGCGAATCACTGCTGTCTACCGCATGCCAGAATCTGCCTTCGCCATTCGGCTTCAACAGCGGACCGGAGGGTTTGAGCTCTCTGGCTTTAGTGGCACGAAACAAGCCACTCTCCGCATCCGGAACCACTTGCACGAAACGGTCGTCGGCGACTTGCACAAACTGCCGCCCCTTGTACATCCGGATGCCTTGCGCATCGGCGTCGCCGAGGTGTGCTGATTTGGGTATCCGATAGTCTGCCAGCGAGGGGAGCGCCGAAAGTATCGCAAGCTCATTGGTTACCAAAGAGATCGGGGCCGCACTCACGCTGGTTTCCTGCGTCAGTGCGCCCATATTTTGCCGGGAGAAAATGTGCGACGGCTCCAGTCGATTCGGCATGGATATCTGCGGCGCTGCAGAGGCAGGAAGCGGTGGCCGATGTGAAACATCGATACTGAAATCGGGTGAGTTGCTTGGGGTAGCAACAGGTTTGACCTTTGGCATTTTGTCAGCCATGAGCGCTCATCCTTGAGGTGTCGTTGCGCTGGCCCCGCAAACCAAAGGGCCAACGCGAGTCATAAGTACTGCACGTTCCATGCGAGTACCTGATAGTTGAACATCACAGTCTATCGATACTTGCAGTATAAATGCGCATATATACCTACCACTCCTGCCGGATCAGCATCAGCGATGTATCGACTCAACCTCGTTCAAGTGTGAAATCGCGCGTATAAAAATCCAGCCTGAATGCCAGCTTGTGCTCGGTGCCGTGTTGATCAATAGCACGGAAGTGAAGAACTTCGCCGTACCTGGAGCTTGGTGCAAGTTCAGAATATTCGGACAGCGCCTGAACAACCGTCAGTTCTCCGTCGTGATCATTGACCCTGACAGAGTACTTTTTGGACTCTCGTGTAACAGCCTCGGAAAAAAGGAACGCAATGGGATCCCCATTAAATGGCAGTTGTACGTCCAGCGTGTTTCGTTCCGGGCGGACAAAAGTGGCCAGCATAAAATTGGTACTCGGCTCCTCTAACTTGTTACCCCCGGCAAAAGCATAGTCCTCGCCGGCTTCAGCTCCGTCTGCAATCCAATCAACCAGCTTGATCTGCTGCCCCTGTGGGTAAAGCCCCAGGTAGTAGTTGCAGATACGATTACCGGGCTGCTCATTACCGCGCCGGGCTTGATACCAGCGAAATTGCTCGATGGCATAAGCCGCAGGCGTTTGGGACTCAATCGTTACGCTGCTGTCATGAACACTGGACAGCGTGGTCCCGTTACTGAGAACCCTCAGCCCGTTCAGTGATAAGCGTGCAGCTATCCTGGTCGTTCCCGCGACCGATGAGGATACCCAGAAAGTGCGAACCTGCGGATGGACGCTGTCGCTTTCAGCATCGTCGTCGTGATCGACACCGACGACAGCCGAAGTTTGCGCCTCGAGGGTGTAACGTCCCTGCTCGGTGCTCGCGGTCCAGCCATTACGCAATGTCCTGCCAGTGCTGTAATGGATAAGCTCTATGCTATTTATTACATCTTCCGGCACATGCATGGCATCGCCGTTGGCGTCCACCCCGGAAACCAGAACTTGCACCTTAACCTGCATGCGGCCATTACCGTACAGCGATTTAAGGCTGGTGCTATCACCGGCATCAAACTTCACCTTGAAACTGGCAAGTCCTTCGAGAACAGGCGGGGCAGTTTGCTGATGCGATGTTGCACTCTCGATTTCACTCATGATTCATTTCCTTTGAAGAGTTCTATTCAAGGGTTGCCTTTGACAACCCATCAACAAAAGAAATAACACGGCTTCAAAACAGCCAACAAAGCGAAAAATGTAAGAAACATGCTCTTGCAAGCATTCCGAAACTTGCAATCAGGAAAAATCAATCAGCAGCAACAGATATCAATGTTCGTCGTTATAGACAAACTTCGGCATTTCCCAATGAAAACGAATCGCCAACAATCGCAACAGAAAACCACCAAACAAGGTAATCAGAATTGCCTGCTCACTCGGCACATTGAGATACAGGCACAGCATGTAACACCAGGCAGCTGCAAAAGAGACGCTGGCATACAGCTCACGGCGGAAGATCAACGGAATATCGTTGCAGAAGATATCGCGCAGGATGCCGCCGAATACACCGGTGATCACGCCGCTGACCGAGGCCACCAGCATCCCGTGGCCCATTTCCAGGGCGGTCATGCAACCGATCAGGGTAAACGCCACCAGACCGACCGCGTCGAGCACCAGAAACAGCGAGCGCAGGTGACGCATCCAGCGCGCAGTGAACACGGTGATCATCGCCGCGACCGTGGTCAGCACCAGGTATTCCGGGTGTTTGACCCAGGTCAGCGGGTAGTGCCCGAGCAGCACGTCACGCACCGAACCGCCGCCCAATGCGGTGACGCAGGCAATCAGCACCACGCCAAACCAGTCCATGCCGCGACGGCCCGCAGACAGGGCGCCGGTCATGGCTTCGGCAGTAATGGCGACGAGGTAGAGCATCAGCAACATGGTGGCGATCCTGGCAGGAAGGCGCGCAGTCTACTCACTTCGCCGAGGCACCAAAAGAGGGCACCCCGGCGTGGGTGCCGATCTCAGAACTTGATGAAATGCTTGCGGTAGTGCTGCAGCTCGGCGATGGATTCACGGATGTCGTCCAGCGCCAGGTGAGTGCTGCCCTTCTTGAAGCTGTCACGCACGTCCGGTGCCCAGCGCGCGGCCAGTTCCTTGAGTGTGGAGACGTCGAGGTTGCGGTAGTGGAAGTAGCTTTCCAGCGCCTTCATGTGGGTATAAAGGAAGCGGCGATCCTGGCAGATGCTGTTGCCACAGATCGGCGACTTGCCCTTCGGCACCCACTGCTCGAGGAAGGCGATGGTTTCGGCTTCAGCCTCGGCCATGCTGACACGGCTTTCACGCACGCGCTGGGTCAGACCCGAGTTGCCGTGGGTGCGGGTGTTCCACTCGTCCATGCGGGCGAGGACTTCGTCGCTGTGGTGGATGGCGATCACCGGGCCTTCGGCCAAGGTGTTCAGGTCACTGTCGGTGACGATGGTAGCCATTTCGATGATGACGTCGTTTTCCGGATCCAGACCGGTCATTTCCAGGTCGATCCAGATCAGATTCTGCGGGTTTTGCATATTTCGGCTCCTGAGCAATGCTGCGCAGTTTAGCCTAGGCAGCCTGCCGGGCGTGCTAAACTCGCGGCCGTTTTACCTAATCGCTGCATTCTTCAGACGGAACACCCATGGCCAAACGCCAACTCAATCGTCGTCAAAACTGGCGCATCGAAAAGATTCAGGGCGAGCGCGCCGCCCGCGCCGCCAAACGCGAGTCCTCGGCTGTCGAGGCGCTCGAAGGCGGCGACCTGGGCCCGGAACAGCACGGTCTGGTGATCGCCCACTTCGGTGTGCAGGTCGAGGTCGAGGCCGTTGACGGCGAACTGGCCGGCCAGGTTTTCCGCTGCCACTTGCGCGCCAATCTGCCTGCATTGGTGACCGGCGACCAGGTGGTCTGGCGCGCCGGCAACCAAGGCATCGGCGTGATCGTCGCGCAACTGCCGCGCACCACCGAACTGTGCCGCCCGGACAGCCGTGGCCAGCTCAAGCCGGTGGCCGCCAACGTCGACATGATCGTCATCGTCTTCGCCCCGCTGCCCGAGCCCCACGCCAACCTGATCGACCGATATCTGGTCGCCGCCGAACACGCCGGCATCCGTCCGTTGCTGCTGCTGAACAAGTTCGACCTGATCGACGAGCAGAACGCCCCGGCGCTGAACGCCCTGCTGGCGGTCTACCGCACACTCGGCTATCCGGTGCTGGAAGTCTCGGCGCACCACGGCAACGGCATGGAGCAATTGCAGAAGCAGCTCGACGGGCGCATCAGCGTGTTCGTCGGCCAGTCCGGTGTCGGCAAGTCGTCCTTGGTCAACAGCCTGCTGCCGGAAGTCGAAACCCGCGTCGGCCCGCTGTCCGAGCTGTCCGGTCAGGGCACGCACACCACGACCACTGCGCGCCTGTTCCACTTCCCTGGCGGTGGCGAGTTGATCGACTCCCCGGGCATCCGTGAATTCGGCCTCGGCCACGTCAGCCGCGCCGACGTCGAAGCCGGCTTCATCGAGTTCAACGATCTGCTCGGCACCTGCCGCTTCCGCGATTGCAAACACGATCGCGAACCCGGTTGCGCACTGCTCAAGGCCCTGGAAGATGGCCGCGTGCAGCAGCAGCGAATGAACAGCTACCGCTCGATCATCGCCAGTCTGCCGGAAAACGGTTACTAAACAGCCCTGTCGGCGGCCCTTCCCCAAGGGCTGCCGGTTGTCGGAACCTGCCGGCGTTTCCACCCTCACCTTAAACACAAGCCCTTTCTGTAAGCCTGATTACTTCAGTTTGCAGGACATTTCTCTTTTCCCGCCCAGACCTTGTAGCGCCCTTCCAGAGGCCTAAATTGGGTTCTTCCTTCGCACCTATGCGATCTCCGAGGAACCCCATGCAGACCTATCATTTGTTCATCAGCCACTCGTGGAACCACCCCCACGCCCACGACAATCTGGTGCGCCTGCTCGGCGCTCAAGCCGACTTCAGCTTCAAGAACTTTTCCGTGCCACCGCACAATCCGATCATGGGTGCACGCACCGACAAGCAGCTTGAAGAGGCGATCGAAAACAAGATCCGGCCGTGCTCGGCGGTGCTGATCATGGCCGGTATGTATTCGACCTACAGCAAGTGGATCAACAAGGAAATCGAGATCGCCAGACGCATGGGCAAGGTGATCATCGCGATCAAACCGTTCGGTGCCGAACGGATTTCCACCGTTGTACGCAATGCCGCACATGCCGAGTGTGCGTGGACCACCCAGAGCATCATCAAGACCATCCGCCTGCACACGGCGGTGTAACCATGCGCAAGGGACTGTTTATCGGCATCAACCACTACCACCATGTCGCCCCTCTGAGCGGCTGTAACAACGATGCCATGGCCATGGCATCGGTACTGGAGCGCCACGCCAACGGGCGGCCGAACTTCAGCAGCAAGGTACTGACTTCAGCCGAGGAGAACCTGACACTCGACACGATGAAGCAACAGATCCGGGAGCTGTTTTCCGGCGACTGCGATGTGGCGCTGTTGTACTTCGCAGGCCATGGCCAGTTCGACACCAGCATCGACGAAGGACTGCTGATTCCACAGGACTTCCGGCACGGCGGCGAAGGCATTCGCATCAGCGACATTCTGACGTGGGCCGATCAGGCACCGCACATCAAGAACAAGATCATCATCCTGGATTGCTGCCAGGCCGGCGCAGCAGGTGCCATGCGCAGTCTGCGCGGTGGCAGCAGCGTGATCGGCGAAGGCATGACCATCCTGACGGCCTGCAAGAAAGAACAATCGGCGCTGGAAAGCCGTGGCCACGGGGTGTTCACCGATCTGCTGTTGCAAGCCCTGCACGGCGGCGCAGCCAATGTATTGGGCAAGGTCACGCCGGGCAGTGTGTATTCGTTTGTCGACAATGCGCTGGGGGCATGGGAACAGCGGCCGGTGTTCAAGACCAACGTGTCGCAATTCGTACCGCTGCGCGAAGTCGCGCCGCTGATTGCCGAAGAAACACTGCGCAAGCTCAAGGACTGGTTTCCCGAGCCGAGCTTCGTCTTCCGGCTCGATCCCAGCTACGAACCCACCGAAGCGGCATTCGATCCCGATCACGGCGATGTCTTCAAACAGTTGCAGATGTGCAACCGCCACAGCCTGATCGAACCGGTCGACGCCGAGCACATGTACTACGCCGCCCTCCACTCCACCGGCTGCCGCCTCACTGCACTCGGCGCCTATTATCGAGAGCTAGCGCTCAAAGGACATTTCTGATGCCCGTATTCATCAGCTACCGCCACGGCGATCGCGCTCAGGCGATTGCCATCAACAGCCGCCTGGTTCAGGCCAATATCAAGACCTACCTTGATGTGCTGGATCCTGAATCCCAGACCACCGACGACATCACGGGTGTCATCACCCGTAACATCACCGAGTGCAGCCACCTGCTGGCCGTGGTGTCGGAAAAGACCGCACTGTCGTGGTGGGTGCCGTTCGAAATCGGCGAGGCGACCATCAGCCACCGACGAATCTGCTCGTTCAGAACCGGGCCGGCGGAGCTTCCGCACTATCTGGACAAATGGCCGAAGCTGAGCACCGATCGGGATCTGGACTTCTTCATCGATGCTTACCGCACCGAAGGAAGCGTCAAGCGCTCCATGACCCTGGATTCGGTCACGGCAAATCAGTCAACGCGAACCGCCAATCGACACAACGCCGAAGTGTTTCATGACGCGCTGAAAAACCGTATTCGACGCGGGTTTTAGTCAGCCCGAGCGCAGCAGGGAATGCGTCTGTGACCAGCCTTCCCGCCGGACACAAAAAAGCCGACATCGCTGTCGGCTTTTTTGTGGGTCACTGCTTCGGCGCGGTAGCCGGTGCAGTGGCCGGTGCAGCAGGCGCCGGTGCTGGTGCCGCTGTGCCCGGCTCGGTCGGTTTCGGCAGCGGGTCGTCGAACAGGTTCAGTCGTTCGCGCAACTCATGGGCCGGTACCGGCTGCTGATCTGCCGGCAAGGCGTTCGGGTCGACCGGGGTGGCCGGCGCCGCGCCGTTCTGGCCTTGATCTGCGGGTTGCGACGGGTCGGCACCTTGCGAGCCTTCGATGGCCGCCTGGGCCTTCTTGGTCAGCACCACGATGTCGATACGGCGGTTGACCGGGTTGAACGGGTTCTCCTTGTCGAACAGTGCCGACGAAGCGTAACCAACAACCCGCGCCACTTGAGCGTCCGGATAACTGCCCGCCACCAGCGCACGCCGGGCGGCGTTGGCGCGGTTGGCCGAAAGCTCCCAGTTGCCGAAGTCGCCATTGCCTACATAAGGCTTGGCATCGGTGTGACCGCTGATGCTGATCTTGTTCGGCACCGCTTTGATGGTGTCGGCCATGGCCAGCAGGATGTCTTCGAAGTACGGCTTCAGGCGTGCAGAGCCGGAATCGAACATCGGCCGGTTCTCGGCGTCCATGATCTGGATGCGCAAGCCGTTCGGCGTGATTTCGAACAGAATCTGATCCTTGAACTTCTGCAGCTGCGGGTTCTCGTCGACCTTGTTCTGCAGTTCCTGCAGCAACAGTTCCAGACGTTCCTTCTCGACCTGTTCAGCCATGCCTTCAACCTGTTCGGTGTCGACCGTGACCTTGTCCGGCTGCGGTTGCGACTTCACTTCAGGGTTGAGGGTGTTTTCCGGCGCCAGGGTCGGCGTGCCGCCCAGATCGATGATGTACGGCGTGCCGCTTTCGGAGAAACCGACCGGGTCCTTGAAGTAACCGGCAATGGCGATCTTCTGTTCCGGGGTCGCGGTGGACAGCAGCCACAACACCAGGAAGAACGCCATCATCGCCGTCGCGAAGTCGGCGAAAGCGATCTTCCACGCCCCGCCGTGATGCCCGCCGGCGATGCGCTTGACGCGCTTGATGATTATCGGCTGGTTATTTTCCATGACTTAACGACCGCGAACGGCTTGTTCCAGCTCGGCGAAGCTTGGACGGTGAGCCGGGTACAGCACCTTGCGACCGAACTCGACAGCCAGCGACGGCGGCATGCCGGAAGCCGAAGCCACCAGCGAGGCCTTGATGGCTTCGTAGACGTTCAGCTCTTCCTTGGCATCGTGGGCCAGGGAGTGCGCCAACGGGCCAAAGAAACCGTACGCCGCGAGAATACCGAAGAAGGTACCTACCAGTGCCGCACCTACGTGCAGACCGATGGATTTCTGATCGCCTTCACCCAGGGAGGCCATGGTCACCACGATACCCAGTACCGCCGCGACGATACCGAAACCCGGCATGGCGTCCGCGATGCCGTTCACCGCGTGGGACGGATGTTCGAGGTCTTCCTTCAGGCTGTACAGTTCCATGTCGAAAAGGCCTTCCAGCTCGTGGGGAGCCATGTTGCCGGACGACATGATGCGCAGGTAGTCGCAGATGAACGCGGTCATGCGTTCGTCTTTCAGTACCGCGGGGTACTTGGCGAAGATCGGGCTCGCGGCGGCGTCTTCGATGTCGCCCTCGATGGCCATCATGCCTTCGCGGCGACTCTTGTTGAGGATCTCGTAGATCAGGCCCAGCACTTCCAGATAGAACGTGTGGCTGAAACGCGAACTGAACATGCTCAGGGATTTCTTGAGCACGTGCATCGTCATGTAGCCGGGGTTGGCCTGGAGGAAGGCTCCGAGTGCCGCACCGCCGATGATCATCACCTCGAAGGGCTGGATCAGGGCGGCAATCTTGCCGTGGGAGAGCACGTATCCGCCGAGCACGCTCGCGAATACGACGATGATGCCGATAATTTTAGCCATAGGTAGAAAGGTACTTGTTTAAGTCGGGTTCAAGGTCATATTCGGAAGTTAAAAAATCTCTTCTTCTACTTATCGGCAAAACTGCGCCAGACTATAGCCAGTTCAGGCGAAAAGCCAATTTAGCCCATGCCGGGCGCGTCTACAGTCAGTGAAGATCTCGTCCAGACATGGCTAATGAAACGAACGTCCCACACGTAAAACCGACCACACTCGATGGCTGGGTGAAGCTGCTCGACAGCGTTCGCCTGCCAGTGCCGCAAGACGCCCATGACCGGGTCTGCCGGGCGATTCGCGATGACCGCAGCTCGCTGCGCGACATCGCCGACCTGATGCAGGACAGTCCGGCGCTGGCCCTGAGCATCATCCGCGAAGCCAACCGCCACACCCACGGCAACATGACTGCACCTGCGGAAAACCTCGAAGTGGCGATCAATCGCCTCGGCCTTGGTCGCACCGAAGAGTTGCTGGCGCGCCTGCCCGCCGAACCTGCCGCACAGATCCCCCAGCCCCTGCGCCAGTTGCAGATGATCAGCCAGCACGCCACGCAACAGGCCAACGGTTTTTTCGCCAGCCGACTGGCGCGACTATGGCAAGACATTCATTGGGGCAGCCTGTTGTTTCTGTCGCCGCTGTGGCCGTTGGCGCTGACCTTTCCCAAATTGCTTGAAGAGTGGGAAGTGCGGGTTATCCACAAGGGTGAATCGGCGCGAGTCGTGGAAAAGCAGCTGTTCGGCGTGCGCCTGCTGAAGATCGGCGAGGCGCTGGTGCAAGTCTGGCGTCTGCCGGTCTGGGTGCAGCAAGGTTATCGGCTGCTGCTGACCGAACAGCGCGAACTGGTCAAGGTCCTGCGCATTGCCCGCGACGTCGATCATCCGTTGCGCCAGCAGAATCGCCTTGATGACGACCCGACCCTGCGCCGCTGGCTCAACCAGCCGGCCAACACCGTGTTGCTGGCCAACGGACTGGCACTGTCGGCGCAACAGGCCTGGGACAGTCCGCACAGTGAGCGCTGGCAATTCCTGACCAGCCTCTACCTGCAAATCTCGATGGACGAGGTGCAACAACAATTGCACCAACAGGCCGCCGTCAGCGCTCGCCATCATTTCATGCCGGACCTTTGGCATCCGGCGCTTTCGCTGCTGTGGCCGTGGGGCACCCGTCGCCTTCCAGCCGGAATGCTGCCGGCTGCGGCGCCGTCCGCTGAAGACCTGAGCCAATGGCGCCGGCAATGCGCGGAGCTGCTGGCCGTGCCAAGCCGCTTCACCAACGCCATGAGCCTGACCGTCGCCGCCCGCGATGCGCTGGTCGCCAGCGGCATGCGCCGGGTGATGATCCTGATGGCCGACCGCGGCCACGCCAATCTGCGCGTCCATCAAACCTCGGGGTTGCCGAAGGACGCCGCTGCGCTCAATTTCGTCGTCAGCCAGAGTTCGGTGCTGCAACGCTTGCTCGCGCAGCAGGCGCAAGTGCGGATCACCCCGGACAACAACGCCCAGTTTTCCGCCCTGCTGCCGCCCTCGCTGCGCGCCCTTTTCCGTGGTGAACACCTGTTCCTGCGTTCACTGGTGAACAACGGCCGGGTGATCATGATCGTGGTCGCCGACCAGGGTGGCGGGCCATTCGCCGACATCACCGTGCAAGCCTTCGGCAAAACCGCGCAGTGCATCGAGAAAGCCCTGCACAGTTTTAGCCAGCGCGGCCAATGACAGCTACAATCCATCCCCTTTGTGCTCTGGAGACCTCACATGTCTGATTTCTCTGGCCTGGCCCTGGTGATCGAGCCGAGCGACCTGCTGCCGCGCCTCGAATCCCGCGATCTGATTCTGGTGGATCTGACCAGTGCCGCCCGCTACGCCGAGGGACACATTCCCGGCGCACGTTTTGTCGATCCGAAACGCACCCAGCTGGGTCAGGCGCCGGCTCCGGGGCTGTTGCCGAGCAAGGAAAAACTCGAAGAACTGTTCGGTGAGCTGGGTCATCGCAAAGATGCGGTCTACGTGGTCTATGACGACGAAGGCGGCGGCTGGGCCGGGCGCTTCATCTGGCTGCTCGATGTGATCGGTCACGACAAGTACCACTACCTCGACGGCGGTCTGCCGGCGTGGCTGGCGGAAGGTTCGCCGATGTCGATCCAGATTCCTCCGGCGGTGGGCGGCCCGGTTGCCCTGACCCTGCACGAGGAACCGACCGCCACCCGCGAATACCTGCAAAGCCGTCTCGGCGCCGCCGACCTGGCGATCTGGGACGCTCGCGGGCCGCTGGAGTATTCCGGTGAGAAGGTCCTGGCGGCCAAGGGCGGGCACATCCCCGGCGCGGTCAATTTCGAATGGACGGCGGGCATGGATCAGGCGCGTCAGCTGCGCATCCGTACCGACATGCCGCAGATCCTGGAAAACCTCGGGATCACCAAGGACAAAGAAATCATTACCCACTGCCAGACCCATCACCGGTCCGGTTTCACTTATCTGGTGGCCAAGGCCCTCGGTTATCCGCGGGTCAAGGGCTACGCCGGTTCCTGGGGCGAATGGGGCAACCACCCCGACACCCCCGTCGAGCTTTAAGGATTTTTAAGGACAGTCATGAAAGAGCGTTTGTTTATCATCAGTCAGTACCTGCTGCCCCATCACCTGCTGTCGCGCCTGGCCGGCTGCGTCGCCGAGTGCCGCGTGCGCTGGTTCAAGAATGCCTTCACCACCTGGTTCGCCAAGCGTTATCAAGTGGACATGTCGCAGGCACTGGTTGAAGACGTGACCGCTTACGAGCACTTCAATGCCTTCTTCACCCGCGCCCTGAAAGACGGCGCTCGCCCACTGGACCCGACCCCAGGCGCGATCCTCAGCCCGGCCGACGGCGCGATCAGCCAGCTCGGCCCGATCGAACACGGTCGCATCTTCCAGGCCAAGGGCCACAGTTTCAGCGTGCTGGAACTGCTGGGTGGCGATGCAGCCAATGCTGCACCGTTCATGGGCGGTGAATTCGCGACTGTTTACCTGTCACCGAAGGACTACCACCGCGTGCACATGCCGCTGGCCGGCACCCTGCGCGAAATGGTCTACATCCCGGGCCGGATTTTCTCGGTCAACCAGACCACCGCAGAGAACGTTCCGGAACTGTTTGCCCGCAACGAGCGCGTGGCGTGCATCTTCGACACCGAGCGCGGGCCGATGGCCGTGGTGCTGGTGGGCGCGATGATCGTGGCCTCGATCGAAACCGTGTGGGCCGGTCTGGTCACGCCACCGAAGCGCGAACTGAAAACCTTCCGTTACGACGAAGCCGCCCGTGCGCCGATCCATCTGGAAAAAGGTGCGGAACTGGGGCGCTTCAAGCTGGGTTCGACCGCGATCGTGCTGTTCGGGCCGGATCAGGTGAAATGGGTTGAAGAATTGAAAGCCGGCTCGCCGGTACAGATGGGTCAGGCCCTGGCACAGTCGAACGCCTGAACCTGTTGATCCGCCCTTTCGCACGTCTGCGAAGGGGCGGATACGACCTGGGTGGCGCCGTTACTCTATCTGCCCACGGAAGCCGATCGGCCCTTCGTTGGCGTAGGTATTGGTGCCACTGAGGTTTTTCCCGCCGTCACTCGACGTGACGCTCAACGCGATAACGTTCTGGTTATCTCGCCCGCCGATCACCCACTTGCCACCTGGATGCCACGGGGCATCGTTGCCACCCCACTGGTTTTCGACGTTGTACTGGTTCTGGCCAGTGCGCTGAGCCTTGAAGCCAATAGGGCCTTCGCCGGCGTAGGTCATGGTGCCGGTAAAGGTTTTGCCACCGTCGCCGGACTTGATGTCGATCGCGACGACGTTCTGGTTGTCCCGCGCGCCCAGCACCCAGGTTCCACCCGGATGCCAGGGTGCCGAACTACCGCCCCATTGATTTGCCACTGCGTATTTAGACATGAACCTCATCTCCTTGAAGTTTCGGGAGACCTGCCCCGACGTTGACGGCAGGCCGTGCAACCGTGCGTTTCCGATCGCACGTCAGACAGCCTAGTAGCGCCTGCGGAAATGGCACCAGGCCAGCAGACCAACGGTAAAAAAGGCTGACAAACGCCAGCGAAACGGACCACAACTGCTAAAGTTTTGGCATTGCCCTATTCGCCGCCGGAGCTTGTCACGGCATGAGTGAGCCACGATCCCGACCACCACTGGCTACCCCGACACCCACGCAGTTGCGCTTGTCTTTCTGTGAAGCCACCCCACGCGACCTCAGGCGCTGGATTGCCGATCTGCCCAAGGCCAACATCGGCGAAACCGCGCGCCTGCTGTATCAAGGCCTCGGCGAAATCAATCAATTGCTGACCCCCAGCGACAACCGCCTGCATTTGCTGGAGCTGTTGCGGCCCGAGGTGTATTTCGTCTGCCAGCATCTGGAGCGGCATTTTCTGCATCAGGCGATCATGCTCGATGAGCGCTCACGCAAGATCAGCAATCTGTGCCAGGCCCTGCAAAGTCAGCTGGCCATCGGTTACAAACAGATCATTGTGCGGATTGCACCCAAGTACTCGCGGGATCGCGCGGCATTGGTGAGCGAAGCGCTGCAACGGGCGGCTCATGCACTCAAAGGGCAACTGGTTCGCGCCGCGCAGTTGTACAGCGCCGCACCGGAACAGCTGTGGTTCGAACTGCATCAATTGTTTCGCTGCGCCTGCGAACTGCAACTGCAGCATCGCCGGGTGCGAGACGACCTCGCCAGTCTGACCGGCGAGTTGAGCGTCGAACAGACCTACCTCGCCGCCCTGCTGCTGGGTAGCGCACGCTGCAATCAGTTGCGGCAGAATCAGATCGCGCGGCTGGCCCAAGTAGTGGAACCGTGGAGTGCGTGGCTGAAACTGCATCCCGCCCATCCGGGCGAGGGTTTATTCGCGGTCTCGGCAGACATCGACGCCGGCCCGCGCTACCGCTCCCAGTTTCGCAGCGAGCAACAGGCAGGCTTGCTCGGTTTCGATCCGCAACCGCTGGTGAATGCCATCGAGGCCCACCTTCTGCAGCAGGACGCAACGACGCCGCTGCCCGTGCCGGCCGGCCTGACCCTCGACACCCTGCAACATTTGCACGCGACTTGGGGCGAAGCCGCCGAACGCAGCTTCCAGCGCACCGTCGGCCAGGGCAACTTGACCGTGTGCGTCGGCATGAGCGCCCTGCACTTTTACCTGGGCGGCGAACGCACTTTCAGCGAACTGCTAAAGCACCCCGGAACTCGTGCGGCAAATTTCAGCCACGCGGTGGTTCAGGGCGAAAAGGACGGCTGGAGCCAGGCGTTCGATGCCGCACCGCAGAGCAAGGCCGACGAGTTTTTGCCTTACGAAGAGATCCGCTACGAACCGCTGGCCGACGACGAAAGCGACACTGACAGCCGGCCGCATTACCCGACCTATGCATTGCCGGTCATCAACCACAGCCCCGGTGGTTACTGCCTGGCCTGGCCAAAAGAAGTACCCGCTGAATTACAGGCCGGGGAAATGATCGGGATTCAGGACAGCCTCAATCAAGGCTGGAGCATTGCCGTCGTACGCTGGATCCGCCAGGTGCGCGGCGCGGGGACGCAGATGGGTATCGAATTGGTGGCGCCACACGCTCAGCCCTGCGGCTTGCAGCTGGTGCGCACGCGGGATGATCACAGTCATTATTTGCGAGGTTTGCTACTGCCGGAAATCAGCGCCATCCACTTGCCCGCGACGCTATTGGCACCACGGCTGCCGTTTCAGGAAGGCAACAAAGTGCTGATCAACACCCAGGGCGAAGAACACCGCGCCGGGCTGGATCGGCGGGTGGCGAGCACACACAGTTTCAATCAGTTCGCCTATCGCTCGCTGGAGACCGCCAAAAATGGCGAGAGTGAAGAGGATTTCGACTCGTTGTGGAAATCCCTTTGAGCCAGGACCGCAGCCAAGGGCTGCGATCCTGTGCCTGGGTCAGAGCTGCCCGTCGCGATCGCGGAAGCCCAGCAGGTACAGCACACCATCCAGACCGAGGGTCGAGATCGCCTGCTTCGCCGACTGCTTGACCAGCGGTTTGGCGCGGAACGCCACGCCCAGACCGGCAATCGCCAGCATCGGCAGGTCATTGGCGCCATCGCCCACGGCGATGGTCTGCTCCAGACGCAAACCTTCTTTTTCAGCCAGTTGCTTCAGCAGATCGGCCTTGCGCTGGGCATCGACGATCGGCTCGATCGCCACGCCGGTGCACTTGCCGTCGACCACTTCCAGTTCGTTGGCGAACACATAGTCGATACCGAGCTTGGCCTGAAGTTGCTTGGCGAAGTAGGTGAAGCCGCCCGACAGGATCGCGGTCTTGTAGCCCAGGCGCTTGAGTTCGGCGAACAGGGTTTCGGCGCCTTCGGTCAGGCGCAGCGAGGCGCCGATCGAATCGAGTACGCTGACATCCAGGCCCTTGAGCAGCGCCAGACGCTCCTTGAAGCTGGCGCGAAAGTCCAGCTCGCCGGCCATTGCCCGCTCGGTGATTTGCGAAACCTGATCGCCAACGCCGGCGGCTTTGGCCAGTTCGTCGATGACTTCGGCTTCGATCAGGGTCGAGTCCATGTCGAACACCGCCAGACGACGGTTGCGACGGAACAGCGAATCTTCCTGGAAGGCGATATCAACGTTCAGCTCCTGTGCCACGCTGAGGAACTCGGCGCGCAGGGCTTGCGGATCGGCGGCTTCGCCGCGCACGGAGAACTCGATGCAACCCTTGCCCTTGTCAGCCGGGGTGTCCAGCGGCATACGACCCGACAGACGGTCGATATGGTCGATGTTCAGGCCGTATTTGGCGGTGATCGAGCTCACGGCCTGCAACTGGCCGGCGGTGACCTTGCGGGTCAGCAGGGTAACGATGTGGCGCTTCTTGCCCTGATTGCCCACCCATTGCTGGTAATCCTCTTCGGACACCGGGGTGAAGCGCACCTGCTGATCGAGCTCATAGCCCTTGAACAGGATGTCCTTGAGCACCGACTTGCCTTGCTCGGAGTCGGGAATTTCCACGAGGATGCCGAACGACAGCATGTCGTGGATCACCGCCTGACCGATGTCGAGGATATTCACACCACCCTGGGCCAGTACACCGGTAATGGCCGCCGTCAGACCAGGACGGTCGACTCCCGTGATGTTAATCAGGACGATTTCGCGCAACGCGCACCCCCGCAACTGGAAAAAAACCGCATTCTACCCACTTTCAGTGACCATCGGGCACCGCCAGCGCTTTGCCGGTCTAGGGCCTGTCGCTATACTGCGCGTCAACTTCACGGACAAAAGAGCCGAGCTCAGTGAACCGGCCCACGCCAGTTAAAACCGATAACTTCTTTCTGCTGATCTTCCGTGCACTGCGCCACCGCCGTGTACCGATTGCATTGCGCATTGCCAGCCATAACGTGATCCTGGTCGCTCTGGCCCTGGTGATCTATGCCTGCGTGATGGGCCTGCAGTTCAAGCAGGCCATGCACGAGCAGGCCGATGCGCTGGGCGAAAGCCTGACCACGCAGACCGCCACCTCCGCCACCGAGCTGCTGGTGTCCAACGACATCCTCAGCCTCAACGTGCTGCTCAACAACCTGACCAAGAACAAGCTGGTGGCCCACGCCGCCATCTACAGCGTGGACAACCGCATCCTCGCCGAGTCCGGTCAGCGGCCCAAGCACGGCCTGCTCGGCGAAGCCGAGGGCATGTACGAGAGCAAGATCACCTTCCAGGACGTGACCGCCGGGCAACTGCGCATCAGCCTGGACATGGATCAGTTCCAGCAGCCGATGACCATCAGCCTGCAAAGCATGGGCATCCTGAGTGCGATCCTGCTGGCACTGTCCCTGGCCCTGAGCCTGCGTCTGGGCCGGCACATTTCCACGCCGCTGCTGCAACTGCGTGTATGGCTGCGCCGGATCGACGAATACACGCCGGGGATCGAGCGTCAGGACGAGATCGGCGATCTTGCCCGCCAGTTGCACGCCAACTACGCCCCGGAGCCGGCCGAACCGGAGCCCGAGCCGGAGCCCGAGTTCGAGGACGACGAGCCGGAATTCGAAGTGCGCAACCTGCGTGATCCAAGTTTTGACGAAAGCCGCCCGATGGCCGCGCAGAAGCCCGCGCCACGCCATGTGGTCAGCACCGTTGAAGACGACGATGACGAAGACCCGTTCGCCGATCTGCGTGACGAGTCGCTGAGCGATGCCGCGCAACCGGCCGTGCGCCGCCCGACCCCGAGCGTGCCGCAACACACGGCGGTGCTGGCGGTGCAACTGGGCTCGCAGGAACAACTGCGCCGCTTGCCGCGGGCACGACTGGAAGAGTTGCAGGATCGCTATCGCGATTGCCTGGAACAGGCCGCTTCGCTGTATCAGGGCGAAATCGAAACCCTGAACGACGGCAGCACGCTGATGCTGTTCCACACCGAAGACAGCGGCGACGACTACCTGACCAACGCCATCTGCTGCGGCGAGTTGCTGCGGGCGCTGGGCCACCAGTTGCAGATCGAAGTCGCCGACAGCGGCATCACCCTGCAATTGCAGTTGGGCCTGACCCTCGGCGACGAACTGTTCGGCCTGAGCCAGATCGACCTGTTGCTGACCGATTCCGCCCAGGACGCGCTGGCCCTGTCGCAACACAGCCGCAACCTGCTGCTGGTGGAGCGCAAGATCGGTGACGACGCGCTGATCCGCCAGCGTGCACGGATCCGGCCGATTGCCAGCCCTGAGGGGGCTTGCTGCGTGGAGCGGTTGATGGAGCCTTATCCGTCGATGCTTGAGCGGCAACTGGCGCGGATGCATGAGCGTCGGGCTTAAGCCTTAAGCCAGTTACAAACAAGCCCGCAGACGAGTGATTGTCTGCGGGCTTTTTTGTGCGTGGGGTTTTCGTGATTGCGCCTGACCCTGAAGAGCCCCCTCACCCTAGCCCTCCCGAAACGTCGGACCGCCCGTAGGGAGAGGGAACCGATCCGGGAATATTGAAGAGCTGCAGCGACTTGAACGCCCAGCTTTGAATCCATAATCGCCAAGATCTTTCAGGTCGATGTATGACGCCAGACATCTCGGTCAGTCCCCTCTCCCTCCGGGAGAGGGTTAGGGTGAGGGGCTTTTTCCAGCCGGGCACCAAAGCATGGATCCACCAACGTCCAGACACAACAAAGCCCGCACAGGGCGGGCTCTGTTCTGACTCGATCCAGTCCTAGAAGCGAAACACTTCCATATCCGTACGAATCGGCGAAGCCATCGGTATTTTCGGCTGCTTCTCGGCTTCCGCCGCCGGTGCTGCCGGCTTCGGTGCCGGTTTGCGCGGCGCCTCGGCCACCGGTGGCTGATTGGCCAACGGCTTGAGCGCTACCGACAGCTGCTCCGCCAGGCGCTGCAACAGTACGCCCTGTGCCTGCACCTGCGCGGCGGTGGTGCCGGCATGCTGTTCCTGCAGATGCACGATGCGGTTGTCCCGCACCTGACCACGACGGTCGATCAGGCGCCACTGCGCGTCCAGAATCGCCGGTTGCTTGGCACCGGAATCCAGACGCGTAATGGTCAACAGCACCTGCACGTCCGGAGTGAAGCCCACGGTGGCCGGCGCCAGCACGACGCGCTGACTGTCCAGATGACCGGCAACCTGACGCAACAGCAACTGATCGATGTCCGACGAAAGGCTTCCGGCCCAGCGACCATCGGTCGAAGCTTGCAGGCTGCCGTCCGGTTGACGCTGCAACAGGGTTTCCCGTTGCAGGTAGTCGGCTACGATCACAGGGCCCAGCAAAACTGCCATGCCCGCGCTTTGCGCAGGCTGGGCCGGACTTCCGCTGTCCAGCTGATACAGCGACACCGGCTGGTGAACGCTGCAACCCGCCAGGCCAAGAACGCCGGCGAGCAGGAAAATAAGGGGGCGCAGAGAAGTCATCATCCCGTCCAGGTGGCCGCCACAAGGCTGACCACAGTGAAAATACTCAATAAATATGAAGAACGCTCGGCCACGCCGGCGCTTGGAAAGGCCATATCATCCGTGAATATGCGTTCCGACTCCAGCGCCAAAGCGCCGATCTACGGGTTAAATCGTAGATCGGAGCGTCTGGGACGCCTAATTGAGGTTTTCGACGAGCAGCGCATCCACCCGCTGGAAGCCACGTGGCAGTTTGTTACCACGGCGACCACGTTCACCTTTGTAGTGTTCGAGGTCGTCGGCTTTCAGCGACAAGGTGCGTTTTCCGGCCTGCAGCACCAAGGTGGCGCCTTCCGGAAGAACGGCGATGTCCGTGACATATTCTTCGCGACTGGCCACACGCTCACCGGAGATACCGATGATCTTGTTGCCTTTGCCCTTTCCTAATTGTGGCAGATCGCTGATCTTGAAGATCAGCAGGCGACCCTCGGTCGTCACCGAGGCCAGCCAGTTGTGCTCGCGATCGGCCACCGGACGCGGCGCGATCACCTTGGCGTTGTTCGGCAGGCTCAACAGCGCCTTGCCGGCCTTGTTCTTGGCCTGCAGGTCTTCGCCTTTCACCACGAAACCGTAGCCGGCGTCGGAGGCGATCACGTACAGCGAGTCCTCCTCAGGCATCAGCACACACTCGAACGTTGCGCCCGGCGGCGGCGTCAGACGGCCGGTCAACGGCTCGCCCTGGCCCCGTGCCGATGGCAGGGTGTGGGTGGCCAGCGAGTAACTGCGGCCCGTGGAGTCGATGACCACGGCTGACTGGTTGGAACGCCCCGCCGCCGAGGTCTTGAAGCCGTCCCCGGCCTTGTATGACAGGCCGGTGGCGTCGATATCGTGGCCCTTGGCCGAGCGGATCCAGCCCTTTTCCGACAGCACAACGGTAACTTTCTCGTTCGGCAGCAGATCGTGCTCGGTCAGCGCCTTGGCTTCAGCGCGCTCGACGATTGGCGACCGACGGTCATCGCCGTAGGTTTCAGCGTCTTTCAGCAGCTCGCTGCGAACCAGCTTCTTCAGCTTGGCTTCGCTGCTCAGCAGGGCTTGCAGCTTGGCCTGTTCCTTGAGCAGTTCGTCCTGCTCGTCGCGCAGCTTCATCTCTTCCAGTCGCGCCAACTGACGCAGACGGGTGTCGAGGATGTAGTCGGCCTGGATTTCGCTGAGGGCGAAACGCTCGATCAGCTTGGCTTTCGGGTGTTCCTCGGTGCGGATGATGTGGATCACTTCATCCAGGTTGAGGTAGGCGATCAGCAAACCGTCCAACAGGTGCAGCCGGCGCTCGACCTTGTCGAGGCGAAATTGCAGGCGGCGACGCACGGTCAGCACGCGGAACTCCAGCCACTCCACCAGCAACGCACGGAGGTTTTTCAGCTGCGGCTTGCCGTCCAGACCGATGATGTTGACGTTGACCCGGTAGGTCGACTCCAGCTCGGTGCTGGCGAACAGGTGCTGCATCAGTGCTTCGTGATCGACACGGCTGTTGACCGGGATGATCACGATGCGGCACGGGTTTTCGTGGTCGGATTCGTCGCGAAGATCGGCGATCTGCGGCGCTTTCGACGGTTTGGCCTGCATCAGCGCAGCGATCTGTTCCAGCACCTTGGCCCCGGAGACCTGATGCGGCAGCGCGGTGACGATGATGTCGCCGTCCTCGACGTGGTACACGGCGCGCATGCGCACCGAGCCCTTGCCGGTTTCGTACATTTTCAGCAGGTCGGCGCGTGGGGTGATGATTTCCGCTTCGGTCGGATAGTCCGGGCCCTGAATGTGCTCGCAGAGCTGTTCGACCGTAGCTTTCGGCTCATCGAGCAGGCGCACGCACGCGGTGGCGACTTCGCGCAGGTTGTGCGGCGGTACGTCGGTGGCCATGCCCACGGCGATCCCGGTGGTGCCATTGAGCAGGATGTTCGGCAAACGTGCCGGCAACACCAGAGGTTCCTGCAGGGTGCCGTCGAAGTTCGGGCCCCAGTCTGCGGTGCCCTGGCCCAGTTCGCTGAGCAGCACTTCGGAATAACGCGACAGCCGCGCTTCGGTGTAACGCATGGCGGCGAAGGATTTCGGATCGTCCGGCGCACCCCAGTTACCCTGGCCGTCCACCAGCGTGTAGCGATAGCTGAACGGCTGGGCCATCAGCACCATCGCTTCGTAACACGCCGAGTCGCCGTGCGGGTGGAACTTGCCGAGCACGTCGCCGACGGTACGCGCCGACTTCTTGTGCTTGGAATCGGCATCCAGCCCCAGCTCGCTCATGGCGTAGACGATACGCCGCTGTACCGGTTTCAGACCGTCGCCGATATGCGGCAGGGCACGGTCCATGATCACGTACATGGAGTAGTTGAGGTAGGCATTTTCGGTGAAGTCAGCCAGCGAGCGGCGTTCTACACCGTCCAGGCTGAGATCAAGGGAGTCGCTCATGCGGGCCTCATCGGTTCGTTGTCTGGCGCAGCAGCATGGTGCCACCGCGCTGGGTAAATTCAAGTTTGTTCAGGGCGCTCATGCCGAGCAGCACCTGATCGCCATGCAGCCCCGGCGCCACCAGTGCGCGGACGTCCCGCAACACGATGTCGCCCAACTGCAGGCGGTCGATACGGGTGCGATAGCCCTGGCTCAGGCCATTGGCCGTGCTCAGGGTCACACCGAAACCTTCTTCCAGCCGGAGGTTTTTCGCCACCTCGGCCGGGATTGCCACATCGGTCGCGCCGGTGTCGAGCATGAACTCCACCGGCCGGCCGTTGATCAGGCCGCTGGCGACAAAATGTCCCTGGGCGTTACCGATCAGTTTCACTTCAATAAAACCGTTACCCTGCTGCGAAGCCACTTCCACATTGGGATTACGCTGGCGTTCTTCCCACTGCCCGAAAAACCGCGTGGCCAGAAACAGCGCCGCGCACCAGGCCAGAATCATCAGCACACGACCGGCGCGCTTGCCCGGCGGTTGCTGACTCACGGCTTGGCGCTCCAACCACCCTCAGGCGCAGCGAAGCGCCAGATGATCGGGCGAACCTCGCCATCGGCGCGCGGGCCGAAATTGTTGTCGACGCCGATCCAAGCACCCTGAGCATCAACAACCAACGCCTCTTCCAGCCCGAAGTTCTGCGAATAACGCCGATTGGCCTGCAACAGCTCGGCCGCATACGACCAGCAGAGCTCGACCTTGGCCGTCTGCGCATCACGGCGACAGATCTGGTAGGCGTTGCGTTCAAGGGTAAACAGTTTTCCGTCGAACAATGAAACGTCGGAAAAATCCCGATTGACCGGTCGGGCTTTGGGAAACTGCGGTGGTTGCATTTCCATCCCGCCTTCACTGAGCAGCACACAGCGACCGTCACAATCCCACACCGTCTGCTGGCGTTTGATCAGCAACAAACCGCGGCTTTGTCGCTCGGCAGCCAGCCACATCTGATCGCCCGCCGGATTGATCGCCAGGCCTTCGAAGATCGCATTGAATTGCAGTAGCAGGCCACTGGCCCGCGCTTCGCGCACCATCATCGGCGAGATTTTCAGCCATGACGACGGCCCCTGCGGCGGCACTTGCAGTACGGCGGCATGGCCTTCGCTGACAATGTAGCGATTGCCGGCGCTGTCGCAGGTGATCCCTTCGAAATCCAGATCACCGCCGCGAACAAACGACGCCGCCCAGGTCCGCGACTTGATGCCCCACGGCAAACCGCTGTCGGGCACTGGCGGCGGGTCGATGCGCACGGCAGTCGCCTGCCAGACGGGATCGCGAGTATCGAGACGATAAATCTGGTCATCGTCGCGATCCGAAACGGTCCACAGGTCATTGCCGCACAAGGCCAGCCCCGACAGGTTGCCGCCGCGCATGCCTTCGACCGGGTGTTCGGCGAGCACGCGCAGTTCTTGCGCAGGCTCTGCCGACACCGTCATCGAACCCAGCAGCAACGCACCCGCCAAGGTCCAGCCAAACCGCATCAGGCCAGAACCTCGGCAAGGTTGCCCTTGGATTCAAGCCAGGTCTTGCGGTCGCCGGCACGTTTCTTCGCCAGCAGCATGTCCATCATTTCCGAGGTCTCGGCGAAATCGTCCCCAAGGGTCAACTGCACCAGGCGCCGGGTGTTCGGGTCCATGGTGGTTTCACGCAGTTGCGGCGGGTTCATTTCACCCAGACCTTTGAATCGGGTGACCTGCGGCTTGCCGCGTTTCTTCTCGGCGACCAGACGGTCGAGGATCCCGTCGCGCTCCGCTTCGTCGAGGGCGTAGTAGATCTCTTTGCCCAGGTCGATGCGGTACAACGGCGGCATCGCGACATAGACGTGACCGGCATCCACCAGCGGGCGGAAATGCTGGACGAACAAGGCACAGAGCAGGGTCGCGATGTGCAGGCCGTCGGAGTCGGCGTCGGCGAGGATGCAAATCTTGCCGTAGCGCAGTTGACTCATGTCCTCGGCGCCCGGATCGACACCGATGGCCACCGCGATGTTGTGCACTTCCTGGCTGGCCAGGACTTCGCTGCCGTCGACTTCCCAGGTGTTGAGGATCTTGCCGCGCAACGGCAGGATCGCCTGGTATTCCTTGTCCCGTGCCTGCTTGGCCGAGCCGCCGGCGGAATCACCTTCCACCAGGAACAGTTCGGAACGCATCGGATCCTGCCCGGCGCAATCAGCCAGTTTGCCCGGCAATGCCGGCCCTTGGGTGATGCGCTTGCGTTCGACTTTCTTGCTGGCCTTCAGGCGACGGCCAGCGTTGCTGATCGCCAGCTCTGCCAGGGCCAGACCGGTTTCCGGGTTGGCGTTGAGCCACAGGCTGAACGCGTCCTTGACCACACCGGAAACGAAAGCCGCCGCTTCACGGGACGACAGGCGCTCTTTGGTCTGGCCGGAGAATTGCGGTTCCTGCATCTTCATCGACAGGACGAAAGCGATGCGTTCCCAGACGTCTTCCGGTGCCAGCTTCACGCCGCGCGGCAGCAGGCTGCGGAATTCGCAGAATTCGCGCATCGCATCGAGCAGGCCCTGACGCAGACCGTTGACGTGGGTACCGCCCTGCTCCGTCGGGATCAGGTTGACGTAGCTTTCAGTGACCGAAGTGCCGCCTTCCGGCAGCCACAGCAGGGCCCACTCGACCGCTTCCTTGGTGCCCGCCAGGTTGCCGCAGAACGGTGCGTCCGGCAGGCGCTCGAATTCGCTGACCGCATCCACCAAGTAAGAGCGCAGGCCGTCTTCGTAATGCCACTCGACCTTCTCGCCAGTGCCTTTGTCTTCAAAGCTGATCAGCAGCCCCGGGCACAAGACGGCCTTGGCCTTGAGCACGTGCTTGAGGCGGCTGATGGAGAATTTTGGTGAGTCAAAGTATTTCGGGTCCGGCGCGAAGTACACGCTGGTCCCGGTATTGCGCTTGCCGACGGTGCCGATCACTTGCAGATCGGTGGCCTTGAAGCCGTCGGCGAAGGTCATTTCGTATTCGTTGCCGTCACGCTTGACCCGCACCCGCACCTGGGTCGACAAGGCGTTGACCACGGAAATACCCACCCCGTGCAGACCGCCGGAGAACTGGTAGTTCTTGTTGGAAAACTTGCCGCCCGCATGGAGCTTGGTGAGGATCAGCTCGACGCCCGACACACCCTCTTCCGGGTGGATGTCGACCGGCATGCCACGGCCGTCGTCGCAGACTTCCAGCGAGTGGTCGGCGTGGAGAATGACCTGGATCGATTTGGCGTGGCCGGCCAGGGCTTCGTCGACGCTGTTGTCGATGACTTCCTGGGCAAGGTGGTTCGGCCGACTGGTGTCGGTGTACATGCCGGGGCGTTTGCGCACCGGGTCGAGGCCCGAGAGGACTTCGATGGCGTCGGCGTTATAGGAGCTAGCGCTGGGAGTGGCCATAGGGTCTCGTCGTCAGTGATTCAATGAAAATGGGGCAAGACTTCACAGTGCGGTGAAATCGATTGCCTGATAGGTATCGGCGCCAATCCCGGCAAAGCTGAGCAATGCCGGCAATTGTGTAACAAATCCCTGGAAACTGTGGTCGCCGCCGGCCTGAATGCGCAAGGCACAGGCCCGGTAATACTGCTGGGCGAGGCGATAATCCAGCGTTTCATCTCCGGTCTGCAACCATACCTGATATCGCTGCGGATCCTGCGGCGCCGGCACTTCCAGCTCGGCCAGGGCCGTCACGTGGTCGTGGGTCAGCTCCCAGGTTTCGTCGGTGTACAGGTTTTTCTGGGTGCCCAGGTATCCGTCGAACATCCGATGTGGACTGACGGCCGGGTTGACCAGCAAGGCTTTCAGGCCATGGCGCTCGGCCAGGTGAGTCGCATAGTAGCCGCCGAGCGAGCTTCCCACCAGCAATGGCCGGCCGAGTTCGGCAATTGCCTGCTCCAGCTGACCGATGGCTTCGCGCGGGTGATGATGCAGCGCCGGCACACGCAGTTGGTCGCTCAAACCCAGCCGCTCCATCACCTCGACCAGCTGACAGGCCTTCTTCGAGGCCGGCGCGCTGTTGAAACCATGGATATAGAGAATCGAACCGGACATTTGAGCTCCCTGGGCGTCGGCTGAAGAAAGCGGAGTTTACAGGGAGTCGAGGGGTGTTGGGCCAGCACCTGAGGAAATCAGCGCTGCACCCGTCAATCAGTAACCGTTGGAGCCGTAATCCACCTGAAAATCAAAACCGGTGACACGCTCCACGCCGGTCTCCAGCTGCCCATCCGGCAACAAGCGCAACCAGCGATACCCCGGTGCCTGCTCGCCGACCTTGAAGTCTTCACTGCCCGGCTCGAACTGGATGCAGGTCGATGGCGAGGCGATCAGCCGTACACCGTTGCGCTCGCGGTCGATTTCCTGATGCACATGCCCCCACAGCACGGCGCGGGCCTGCGGGAAACGATCGAGCACCTCGAAAAAGGCTTCCGGATTGCGCAAGCCGATCGGCTCCATCCAGGCGCAACCGATCGACACCGGATGGTGGTGGAAGCACACCAGATGATGGCGATCCGGCGCTTCGCTCAGGGAACGGGCGAGCAATTGCAGTTGGTCATCCTGCAAATACCCCGGCACCGAACCGGGCACTGCCGAATCGAGCAGGGTCACGCGCCAGTTGCCGACATCCACCACAGACTCCAGCAGTGCACTCTTCACCGTCGCCTGCGCCATGATCTGCGGTTCGTCGTGATTGCCGGGAATCCAGCGGGCCGGCGCATCGATCTGCGCCGTCATTTGGCGAAACAGCTGATAGGACTCCAGCGTACCGTCCTGGGACAGGTCGCCGCTGGCAACGATCAGGTCGATCCGCGGTTGCTGTTCGAGCACCAGATCGATGACTTTTTGCAGGCTCTCGCGGGTATTCATGCCCAGCAGCGTTCCATCCGCTTCGGCGAACAGGTGACTGTCAGAGAGTTGCACCAGCAACGCCGTGTCGGCGGTGGTCAAAGTCGATACGCTCGGCAAGGCGTTCTCCCCCGGGATCGCGGGACTGGATAGGTGCGGCAATTATGCGGGGGGACAGCACAAAGAGAAACCGGCGAACCGGACGCAGTTCACAACTTGCGCTGGTTATCGGACTGCCGCGTATTCGTGTCCGCACGCCAGACAATGACTCAGCCACTCACCCAGGAACAGATTGAGCTGGGACTTTTCATCCGGCTGATGCATGGCCGCATTCGGGTAAGGATAGACGCCGCGAAAGCGTCGCGCATGCTCGGCACTGATCACCTCGGCCATGCGCGCGTCGTGATACACCTGCACTTCCAGTTGCGGCACCGGCAGCCACGGCAGGCTGTGTTCCTGGCGCACCTGCAAGGTCGTGGTGTACGGACAGGTCTGCAGCACCTCCAGCGCCAGCACGCCGAGCATCTGGTCGCCCTGGGTCACGGCGATGCGCCGCGCTTCGGGGTCGCTGCGCATGTCCGGCAACAGTCGCATCAGGCGCGCGTAGTTCGCCTCGCAGGCGGCTTGCAGCCCCGCGAGGTCGACACGGTAGCGATCGCGCAACTTGTTTACGACCATAACCCCCTCACTTCGGCGCGATTGAGCGCCAGCCACTGCAAGGCGATGATGCTCGCCGCATTGGCAATCCGTCCGTCGCGTACGGCCTGCAGGGCATCTTCAAAGGCCCAGACCGTGACGCGAATATCTTCGGCTTCTTCTTCCAGCCCATGCAGGCCGCCTGCGCCTTCGGTGCTGCAACGCCCCAGATACAGATGCACGAATTCGTTGCTGCCGCCCGGCGACGGAAAGTATTTGGTCATCGGCCACAGGGCCTTGATGTCCAGCCCAGCTTCCTCCTGTGCCTCGCGGTGAGCAACTTCTTCCGGCTGTCCGTCCTTGTCGATCAGACCGGCGACCAGCTCCACCAGCCACGGGTTGTCCGTCTTGCCCAGAGCACCGACGCGAAACTGCTCGATCAGCACCACTTCATCGCGCTGCGGATCGTAGGGCAGCATGCACACGGCATCGTGGCGCACGAACACTTCACGATTGATTTCGCGGCTCATGCCACCGGCGAACAGTTCGTGGCGCAAGTGCAGACGGTCGAGCTTGTAGAAGCCCTTGTAGCACTGCTCGCGTCGCACGATATCGACGGCGCTCGGAATGGCTTTGGCAAAATCGGTCATGAGCATCCTCTTTACTGCAAATCCAACACGAGGCGCCTTCTTGCGACCTCGACTTCGCGCCATCCTAACGCGCCCGTGACGTTTGATGCAGCCCCTTTACTGTCAGCGGGATGGACGGTGGAGGCGAAACCCACTCTAATTAGCTTAGTGGCGAACTGACCGCTCCGTTGAGAGTCGAAGCGGTAACTTTTTGCCTTCCCCTGCTTCAGAAAGGACGCCCATGTCGCTTTTCAAAATCGCCTCCGTGGCCGCCATCGCCCTGACCCTGGGCGCTTGCGCCAGCCTGTTCCAGCCCAACTACCGCACGCCGCTGGAAACCACCCGCGACGCCTCGGAAACGCTGAAAACGGGTTGCTCCAACCAGGACTGCCCACTGGTCAACATCGATACGTTGCGCTTCCCGGCAGAACCGGCGCTGGACGGCATCATCGAAAAACGTCTGCTGCAAATGACCCGCACCGCACCGAACGCCCCGGTGGCGCCGACGCTGGCAGCGTATCGCGAGCAGTTCCTGGCCAACGCCGGCCCGCGCAACAGCAGCTATTTGCAGGCGAAAGTACGCGAGCAGCATGACGGTCTGGTGATCATCGAAACGTCGAGCTACCTGGACACCGGCGGAGCCCATGGCACGCCTGGCCGTGGTTTCATCAACTATTCGCGTCAGCAGCACAAAGTGCTGACTCTGGCGGACATGTTGCTGCCGGGTCAGGAAGAGGCGTTCTGGAAAGCGGCGCAAGTGGCGCACAACAGCTGGTTGATCAGCACCAAGCTCGATCAGGAACCGGAATTCGTGAAGAGCTGGCCGTTCGTCAAAACCCCGAACGTGGCGCTGACCTACGGCGGTGTGATCCTCAAGTACGACGTGACCACCATCGCGCCTTATGCGCTGGGCCACGTCGAACTGAAGATCCCTTACCCGCGCCTGAACGGCATTCTCAAGCCCGAGCTGTTTCCCGGCCGTAACTGAAAGCCCGGCCGAGCACCAGTTGCAGCAGCCCTGCCAGCACCAGCGCCGGTAGGGTCGCGCCGACATCCGGATACAGATTGGCCAGCAAGTGATAGGTGCTGATGCCACCCAACCAGGCCAACAGTGCCGGCCAGCGCAACGCGGCCGACGCCACTTGGGCACTGCGCTTGCGCAGGATGAAGTGATCCACCAGCACCACGCCGAACAGCGGCGCGAACACCGAACCGATCAGCAGCAGGAAGTTCTGGTATTGCGCCAATGGCGCGAGCAAGGCGATCAAGGTGCAGATAACACCAATGACCAACGCCAGATGCTCGACTTTCAGACGCAACAGAATCCCGCTGGAAACCGCTGCCGAGTGAATGTCGGCGAAAGCGTTTTCCGACTCGTCCAGCAGAATCAGCAACAGCGGAATCCCAAGACCGGCGCCGGCCAGCGCCAACAGCAGCGCGTTGACTTCACCGCTCGGCGCGAATGCCAGGGTGTAGGCGACGCCCAGGCTCATCAGCCAGAAGTTGCCGATGAAGAAACCGATCGCGGTACCGCCGAATACATTCTTGGCCCGCTTGCCGAAACGCGAGTAGTCGGCGATCAGTGGCAGCCACGACAGCGGCATCGCGATGGCGATGTCGAAGCCCACGGCGAGCGGCATCGAGCCATCCCCAGCCTGTGCCCACAAGGCGGCGAGGTCAGCCTTGGCGAACAGGTTCCAGGTCAGCCAGATGCACGCGGCCAGAATCAGCCAGATGCCCCATTTGCGCAGGATCTTGCGCACGAACGTCAACGGTCCGCTGACCGCGAGCAAGGTCGCCAATGCACCGAAACACAGCGTCCACAACATCGGACTGGCCCACAGCGAACCTTCGCTGAACGCACGGGTGCCGAGCAGGCTGGCGGCGTCACGCATGACGATGATTTCGAACGAACCCCAACCGATCAGTTGCAGCAGGTTAAGCAGCGCCGGCAGGCTCGCGCCTTTGCTGCCGAGGCTGAGTTTCAGCGCGGCCATCGACGACAGGCCGGTGTCGCTGCCGATCACGCCGACGGCGGCCAGCAACAGGACGCCGACCAGGGTGCCGAGGAAGATCGCCAGCAGCGATCCCGACAGCCCCAGCCCCGGCGCCAGCAGCGCACCGGTCTGCAACACCATCAGGCCGATGCCGAGGGAGAACCATAGGGAAAACAGGTCGCGACCGCCGAATACACGCTGGTTGGCGGGCACGGCGAGGTCGGGAGAATAAGTACCGGGTTGAATGCTCAAGGGTGTTATCTCAGAGGGACATTTGTTTTTGTGCTGACCCGTTGATCGTTCCCACGCTCTGCGTGGGAACGCCTCTAGGGACGCTCCGCGTCCAGTGACGCGGAGCGTCACGGGCTGCATTCCCACGCAGAGCGTGGGAACGATCGGTGCGGACGGTCCGACGCCTAGACGTGGGAACGATCAGTGCGGGATCAAACCTTCTTGTACAGCTGACTGCCTTCCTTCCTGAACCGCTCGGCCTGTTCCGCCAGGCCCTGGGCGACGTCCACGTCGACCGCGTCAATCCGCTGGTTGGCCGCGTATTCGCGGACTTCCTGAGTGATCTTCATCGAGCAGAATTTCGGCCCGCACATCGAACAGAAATGCGCGACCTTCGCCGAATCCTTCGGCAGGGTTTCATCGTGATACGAACGGGCGGTGTCCGGGTCCAGACCGAGGTTGAACTGGTCTTCCCAGCGGAATTCGAAACGCGCCTTGCTCAAGGCGTTGTCGCGGATCTGCGCGCCCGGATGTCCTTTGGCCAAATCCGCCGCATGGGCCGCGATTTTGTAGGTGATGATCCCGGTCTTCACGTCATCCTTGTTCGGCAGACCCAAGTGTTCCTTCGGCGTCACGTAGCAGAGCATGGCGCAACCGAACCAGCCGATCATCGCTGCACCGATGCCGGAGGTGATGTGGTCGTAGCCCGGCGCAATGTCGGTGGTCAGCGGGCCGAGGGTGTAGAACGGCGCCTCGTCGCAGCACTCCAGCTGCTTGTCCATGTTCTCTTTGATCAACTGCATCGGCACGTGGCCGGGGCCTTCGATCATGCATTGCACGTCGTGCTTCCAGGCGATCTTGGTCAGCTCGCCGAGGGTTTCCAGTTCGCCGAATTGCGCTTCGTCGTTGGCGTCGGCAATCGAGCCCGGACGCAGGCCGTCGCCCAGCGAGAAGCTGACGTCGTAGGCCTTCATGATCTCGCAGATTTCGTCGAAGTGGGTGTAGAGGAAGTTCTCTTTGTGGTGCGCCAGGCACCACTTGGCCATGATCGAACCGCCACGGGACACAATGCCGGTCACGCGTTTGGCGGTCAGCGGCACGTAGCGCAGCAGCACGCCGGCGTGGATGGTGAAGTAGTCGACGCCCTGCTCGGCCTGCTCGATCAGCGTGTCGCGGAACAGCTCCCAGGTCAGGTCTTCGGCGACGCCATTCACTTTTTCCAGTGCCTGATAAATCGGCACGGTGCCGATCGGAACCGGCGAGTTGCGGATGATCCACTCGCGGGTTTCGTGAATGTGTTTGCCGGTGGACAAGTCCATCACCGTGTCCGAACCCCAGCGAATGCCCCAGGTCAGTTTCGCCACTTCTTCTTCGATGGACGAACCCAGCGCGCTGTTGCCGATGTTGCCGTTGATCTTCACCAGGAAGTTACGGCCGATGATCATCGGTTCCAGTTCGACGTGGTTGATGTTGGCCGGGATGATCGCGCGGCCGCGAGCAATTTCCTCGCGCACGAACTCAGGGGTGATTTCTTTCGGAATGCTCGCGCCGAAGCTGTGGCCGGCGTGCTGCTGCTTCAACAGACCAGCAGCGCGGGCCTCTTGCAGCTTCATGTTTTCGCGGATGGCGACGTATTCCATCTCGGCGGTGATGATGCCTTTGCGCGCGTAGTGCATCTGGCTGACGTTGGCCCCGGCCTTGGCGCGGCGCGGGTTGTTGACGTGGGCGAAACGCAGCTTGGTCAGCTCCGGGTCGGCGAGGCGTTCCTGACCGAAATTCGAGCTCAGGCCTGGCAGACGCTCGGTGTCGCCACGGTCGTCGATCCACGCCGAACGCACGTCGCCCAGACCTTTGCGCACGTCGATCACCACGTTCGGATCGGTGTACGGGCCCGACGTGTCGTAGACGGTGACCGGCGCATTGATTTCGCCGCCAAAGTCGGTCGGGGTCACATCGAGGGTGATTTCGCGCATCGGCACGCGGATGTCCGGGCGGGAGCCCTGAACGTAGACTTTTTGCGAACGGGTGAACGGTTGGACCGACTGCTCGTCGACCTTGGCCGAGTCACTCAGGTTGATCGCGTTTTTAGATTTTGTAGTCATCACGGGCTCTCCAGACAGCATCCAGGCAGTGGATTGTCGGAGCAGAACCTGAAAGGCACGGACGCACCCAGAACGGGTGCTGTGCATCGTCGTCGAGCGTTCGATTGTCGAACAATTTCCCGGACGAAGCACAAGAGGACTCGCCGGGTGACGAGAAATCTTGTTCCCTACGCAGGCGCTAACCTGATCAGGTTCAACGGGATCCGAAATTATTCGATCTCAGCCTCATAGCAAGGCACCCCGACAAGAACCCGGCCAGTCTAGACACAACCGGCAAAGAACGCCAACACCGCGGCAAACACCATGATGAATGGCGCAATTGGCAGATTGTTGCCTGCTGCTGGCGCAACTACACTCGCTACGCCATGCTGCGCCTTGACGCTGCATGGGCCGCGCCTTACCTTTGGCGCCCGGATTATTTCCATAATATTCATGCTAGGGATCGCCTCATGCTGCGCAAACTCTCACTGGCTGTTGCCGTGTCTTGTGCGTCCACCACAACGGTCTGGGCAGCAGAAGCGCCTTTATCGACCAAGACTGATCTGGTCAGCGTCTATCAGGAAGCGGTCGACAACAACGCCGACCTGGCCGCCGCCCGCGCCCAGTACGGTGCGCAGAAAGAAGTCGTGCCCCAGGCCCGCGCCGGGTTGCTGCCGAACCTGTCCGGCGGCGCTGAAGTCGCCAACGTGCGCACGTCGATCGACCAGCCCTCGGCCATCGCCAACCGCAGCGCGCACTCCTATCAGGCGACCCTGGCGCAGCCGCTGTTCCGCGCCGACCGCTGGTTCCAGTACCAGGCCGCCAAGGACGTCAACGAGCAGGCCGCGCTGCAACTCTCGGCGACCGAGCAGAACCTGATCCTGCAAACCGCCGAAAGCTATTTCAACGTGCTGCGCAGCCAGGACAACCTGGCCTCGACCAAAGCCGAGGAAGCCGCGTTCAAGCGCCAGCTCGATCAGTCCAACGAGCGCTTCGATGTGGGCCTGTCGGACAAGACCGACGTGCTGCAGTCGCAAGCCAGTTACGACACCGCACGCGCCAACCGGATCGTCGCCCAGCGTCAGGTCGATGATGCGTTCGAAGCGCTGATCACCCTGACCAACCGCCAGTACAACTCGATCCAGGGCATCGTCCACACGTTGCCGATCCTGCCGCCGGCGCCCAACGACGCCAAGGCCTGGGTCGATACCGCCGCGAAACAGAACCTCAATCTGCTGGCCAGCAACTATGCGGTCAGCTCCGCCGAACAGACCCTGAAACAGCGCAAGGCCGGCCACCTGCCGACCCTCGACGCCGTGGCCAAATACGAAAAGGGCGACAACGACGCCCTGGGTTTCTCCAACCCGAATGCGTTCGGTACGCCGTACAGTGGCAATGTCGAGCAGAGCACCGTGGGCCTGCAACTGAACATTCCGATCTACAGTGGCGGATTGACCAGCTCCCAGGTGCGCGAGTCCTACTCACGGCTGGACCAGACCGAACAGCAGCGTGAAGGCCTGCGTCGGCAAGTGGTGGAGAACACCCGCAACCTGCACCGCGCGGTGAACACCGACGTCGAGCAGGTGCAGGCGCGCCGGCAGTCGATCATCTCCAACCAGAGCGCGGTGGAAGCCACGGAAATCGGTTATCAGGTGGGGACGCGCAACATCGTCGACGTGCTCGACGCCCAGCGTCAGCTCTACACTTCGGTGCGCAACTACAACAACACCCGCTACGACTACATCCTCGACAACCTGCGCCTGAAGCAGGCAGCGGGGACGTTGAACCCGGGTGACCTGCAGGATCTGACCCGCTACCTGAAAGCCGACTACAACCCGGACAAGGATTTCCTGCCACCGGATCTGGCCAAGGCAGCGGAAGCCCAGCTCAAGGCCCGGCCTTAAACAAGAAACGCAGCCCTGAGGCTGCGTTTTTTTATGGGCGGTCGATCAACCTTCCCAGGCCATCGAGCAAGCGCTGCAACGCGCCCTGATTGCGGCGCATCACGCTCAGCCCGGCGTCGGCCATGCGCTGTGCGTCGCGCGGCAGTTCGAACAGACGCTGCACTTCTGTGGCCAGACCTTCGGCGTCATCCACCTCGGCCAACGCCCCGGCGCTACGCAGTTGCGCGGCGATGTCGAGGAAGTTGAACAGGTGCGGGCCGCTGATCACCGGTTTCGCCAGCGCTGCCGGCTCCAGCAGGTTGTGCCCGCCGTTGGCTACCAGACTGCCGCCGACAAACGCGCTGTCGGCCAGGGCGTAGAGAAACAGCAACTCGCCCATGGTGTCGCCGAGCAGCACCGAAGTCTGCGCATCGACGCTCGCGCCAGTGGAACGACGCACCGTGGCAAAGCCTTCACGCTGGCACAATTCGAACACCGAATTGAAACGCTCCGGATGGCGTGGCACCAGAATCAGCAGCGCATCGGGATGGTTGGCCAGCAAACGGCGGTGGGCGTTCAGCACCACTTCGTCTTCGCCTTCATGGGTGCTGGCGGCGATCCACACCGGACGCTCCAGCGCCTGCCATTGGCCGCGCAATTCATGGGCACGTTGCAGCAGTTGCGGATCGATGGTCAGGTCGAACTTGATCGAGCCGGTGACTTCGACTGTCTCCGGGCGCGCACCGAGATCGCGGAAGCGCTGGGCTTCGGCCTCGGTCTGCACGGCGAACAGGCTCATTTCGGCGAGCATTGGCGCGGTCAGTTTGCTGAACCGGCCATAGCCCTTGGCCGAACGCTCGGACAGCCGTCCGTTGGCCAACGCCACCGGAATCCCGCGCTTGGCGCACTGGTGGATGTGGTTCGGCCAGAGTTCGGTTTCCATGATCACCGCCAGTTTCGGCTGCACGCGATCCAGAAAACGCGCCGCCGCGCAGGGCAAATCGTAAGGCAGGTAGCAATGCTGGATGCGCGGCTCGTTGGCGAACATCGCCAGGATGCGTTCCGAACCGGTCGGCGTCATGCAAGTCACGGTGATCGGCAGCTGTGGATAACGTTGCAGCAGCGCGCGGATCATCGGCGCGGCGGCGATGCTTTCGCCCACCGACACGGCGTGAACCCAGATGCCGCCCGGTTGCAGGGCGGGCATGCCACAGGAGAAACGTTCGCCAATCCGTTTGGCATACGCCGGCGCCTTGCGCGAACGCAGCCACAGCCGAATCGCCACCAATGGCAGCCCCAGGTAAAACAGCGCGGTGTAGAGAGTTCTATTCATGGCGGCGGAGTTTATCGGCTTTTGCCGCCGATCGCCCGCAGGTGTATGGCAAATCGCTCCGCCAGCCAGCGAGCCGCCGGCCCCAGCGGTTCGTCGCGGCGCCAGACCAGTTCCACCACCAGCGCCGGCGGTGTCCATTCGCTGTCCAGTTCCACCATCAGGCCCTGATACGCCGAGTACTGCACCACATGGCGCGGCAACCAGGCCCAGCCGAGGTCGCGCACCAGCCATTCGGCCATCACATAGAAGCTGTCAGCGCGCCACACCTGCGGACTGGCCGGTTCGTTGCCGGGATAAATGCTGGTCTGGGTCGACATCAACAACTGCCGATGCTGCGCCAGTTGCTGGCAGGTGACGTAAGCCTGCGCTGCCAAGGGATGATTGACGCCGCAGACCGTGACCATTTCCACACTGCCCAGCACCCGGCGCTCCAGCGCTTCAGGGATTTCATCGTGATAGAACAACAGCCCGAGATCGGCCCGGCGCTCCACCAGTTTGCGCGAGACTTCACCCTGGGCGGCGCTGGTCAGCTGGACTTCCAGACTGGGAAACTGCTCGGCCAGGGCGGCGAAGCTTTCCACCAGCGCCTGATAGGGCATCGCTTCGTCCTGGGCCACCCGCAACTGCGCTTCCTGCCCGCGCATCATGGCCACGGCCCGTCCGTTCAGACGCTCGCACTGGCGCAACACTTCCCGCGCCTCTTCCAGCAAAGCCTCCCCCGCTTCGGTAAGACTCGGCTGGCGGCCGCTGCTACGCTCGAACAGACTCACGCCGAGATCATCCTCGAGCATGGCAATCGCGCTGCTGATCGCCGACTGCGCCTTGCGTTGCTCGCGCGCCACGGCGGAGAACGAACGCTGTTCGGCCACCGCAACGAACACCCGCAACTGCTCCAGATTCCACTGCATGCTCATCGGCCAACCCATCTTGTAAACAGATAGGTAATGACTTTACCCCATCTGGGGAGTCACTAGAATGCCGCCTCAGAAAGCAACGCTTCACACGAGGATTTGAACATGAACGCTTACGTCTACCTGGCCATCGCCATCTGTGCCGAAGTGATCGCGACCGTTTCGATGAAAGCCGTCAAAGGCTTCAGTACGCCGTTGCCACTGCTGCTGGTCATCGTCGGCTACGCCATTGCGTTCTGGATGCTGACCCTGGTGGTACGCAGCGTGCCGGTGGGCGTGGCCTACGCGGTGTGGGCCGGCATGGGCATCGTGATGGTCAGTGTCGCGGCGCTGTTCATCTACGGGCAGAAGCTGGATATCCCGGCGATGCTCGGAATGGCGCTGATTGTGCTCGGCGTGGTGGTGATTCAACTCTTTTCCAAAACCGCCGGCCATTAACTGATTAATGCATAACCCCCTGTTGGAGCGGGCTTGCTCGCGAAGACGGTGTGTCAGGCAACATTGTTGTTAACTGATAGACCGATTTCGCGAGCAAGCCCGCTCCCACATTGCCCGACACCTTCCCCTGTGTTGATCATCGACAAATCCCCTTTTCCCCGAGTCTGTATACTGCGCCCTCGTCTTGAACACTGAGGTCGTTGCATGCCATCTCCAATTTCCACCGACGTGCTGATTGTCGGCGCGGGTGTCGCCGGTCTCTGGCTGAACGCGCGCCTGCGTCGCCAAGGTTTCTCGACCGTGCTGGTGGAAAGCGCCAGCCTCGGCGGCGGGCAGAGTGTGAAGTCCCAGGGCATCATTCACGGCGGCGCCAAGTACGCGCTGCACGGTGCGTTGACCGGCGCCTCGGAAGCCATCGCCGACATGCCGCGCCGCTGGCGTGAAGCCCTGGCCGGCAACGGCGAGCTGGACCTGAGCGGCGTGCGCCTGCTGTCCGAAGCCCATTACCTGTGGTCGCCGGGCACCCTCGCCGGCAACCTCACCAGTTTCTTCGCCAGTAAAGCGGTGCGTGGCCGGGTCGATCAGGTCAAGGGCGATCAACTGCCGCTGGCGTTGCAAGACAAGCGCTTCAAAGGCAAGGTCTACCGCCTCGCCGAACTGGTGATCGATGTACCGAGCCTGATCCAGCGTCTGGCCGACTTGTCGGGTGACGGCCTGCTCGCCGGTCAGAACATCGAGCCGTTGCTGGAAAGCGGCGTGCTGGTTGGCCTGAAAGTCGATGGCCGTGAGATCCGTGCCCAGCGCATCGTGCTCAGCGCCGGCGCCGGCACTGCCGATCTGCTGACCGCTTTGGGCCTGACTCATCCGGCCATGCAACGCCGGCCGCTGCACATGATCATCGCCAAGGGTCCGGGCCTGAAGCCGCTGTACGCGCACTGCCTCGGTGGCGGCACCAAGCCGCGCATCACCGTGACCACCCACCCGGCTGCCGATGGTCAGTGGGTCTGGTATCTGGGTGGTGACATCGCCGAATCCGAAGGCGTGGCCCGTGAGCCGGCCGAACAGATCGCCACCGCCCAGAAAGAACTTGGCCAGTTGTTGCCATGGATCGACCTGAGCACCGTGCAGTGGGCGACCCTGCGCGTCGATCGCGCCGAACCGCTGCAAACCGGCCTGACCCGCCCGGACAACGCCTTCCTTGCCGAAGACGGTCGCCTGCTGGTGGGTTGGCCAACCAAGCTCGCCCTGGCGCCGGACTTCGCTGACCGGGTGATTGCCTCCCTGGAACGCGACGGTATCCAGCCGAGCCATCCTGCTCCGCTGCCCGAGCTGCCAAAACCACCGATGGGCGTTCCCGCCTGGGAGCAATTGCTGCCATGAGCCTGCCGACCCTGCACGATCTGCATCGCCCACTGGGCAGCACCGGCCTGCTGGTTTCGCCGCTGGGCCTGGGCACCGTAAAACTCGGCCGCGACCAGGGCGTGAAATACCCCAACGGCTTCCAGATCCCCGACGATGACGCTGCGCGCATGTTGCTCAAACAGGCGCGGGAGCTGGGCATCAACCTGATCGACACTGCCCCGGCCTATGGCCGCAGCGAAGAACGCCTCGGCCCACTGCTGCGTGGCCAGCGTCAGGACTGGGTGATCGTCAGCAAGGTCGGCGAAGAATTTGTCGACGGCCAGTCGACCCACGATTTCAGCGCCGCTCACACCCGGATGTCGGTGGAGCGCAGTCTGCAACGTCTTGAAACCGATTTTATCGACCTGGTGCTGGTGCACTCCGATGGCAACGATCTGGCGATCCTCAACGACAGCGAAGTCTACGCAACCCTCGCGGCGCTGAAGGCCGAGGGCAAGATTCGCGGCTTCGGTTTTTCCGGCAAAACCGTCGACGGTGGCCTCAAAGCACTGGAGCAAGGCGACTGCGCGATGGTCACCTACAATCTGAACGAACAAAACGAAAAGGCGGTCATTGACTATGCTGCTGCCCACGGCAAAGCCATTCTGGTGAAGAAGGCGCTGGCCAGTGGTCATGTGTGCCTGAGTCCCGGTATGGATCCGGTGCGCGCCAGCTTCGAGTTGCTGTTCGCCCAGCCCGGCGTGGCCAGTGCCATCGTCGGGACGATCAATCCGCTGCACCTCGCCCACAACGTTGCGACCGTTGCCCAGGTCCTTCGTGGTCACTGACGCCGCCTCGCGGCCTTAAGCAGGAGCCGACATGCCGCGTACGCTCATCAGAAAGAACCCGAGCAACTTCAAGACACTGCCGCTGTTCGTCGAAGCCACGCCGGAAGGCCTGACCTACCAGAGCGTCGGCATGCCGCTGAATTTCGCCCAGACCCTGCAACGACGCAAACCGGTCAGCGTGGCCGACGCCGAGCGCTTTGCGCTGGAGCTGGCCAACCTCGGCGTCTCGGTGCGCCTGACCCTGCACTGGCAGAATCGCGATTACTGGGTGCTGGTGCGCCAGCGGCGGCAGGATCGCGGCGACGTCGTGCTCAAGCTGATTTCCGGCTACGTTCCAGCCCATGAGCTGAATATCCCGCTGCACACAGCGATTCAGGAAATCGCCGAGGAATGTCTGCTGGAAACCCCGGAAGGCTGGCTCGGCGGGCGCTTCAACGACACTTGGCTGCCGGCGCCGTACTCATCGGCGCTGCATTATCGCGAGGCCCTGCCCTTTCGCCTGACGCCGCTGTCCGGCTCGGCGCGGCCGGTGCGCTGCGCCAATCTGCAATTGCTCGAACGGCCACGGGCCTACGTGCATTTGCCGACCGCGTCACTGCAGTTGATCTACGACCTGCGGCTGGACGTACCCAAGGAGGCAAAATCCCTGAGCCTGTTCCACGTCGATGAGCGTCTGGAGGGAGATCAACTGGTGGCTCGGCTGGACCGCAAGCGCCCCGATCTCTACCTGATGCCGCTCAAGGACGGCGCGCCCTTGGCCGAGTTGTATACCCTCAAGCGCGACAAGCTCCTGCCGGCCAGCACCCGCGGACTTTATCTGGCCGAAAGCTTTGCGGCCCAGACGGGCTGGGTCGTGCGTGAAGAGCGGATTCGCTGGAAAGACTGGGTCGTGCAACAGGGCCTGCAACCGGCGAAGCCCCCTCGCGCGGGACTCAAGCAATTGAGTCTGAAGGCGCTGCGTCTGGTTGGCATCGGCAAGAAACGCGCGAGCAAATAGCCGACTAGCGCCGACGATCCATCCAGGTGCGCAAGGTCGCGAAGAAATGGAAATAACGGTTTTCACGCTTGCCCATGCCGCGCTTGGGCGAAAACGACTCTTCGGCAAAAGCGCCGGTGATTCGTACCCGAGAGGCTTGGGTCGGTAGCGTGCAGACTTTGGCGCCGGCCTGCTGTAGCGCGTACTTGAGCAAGCGCTCGGAGTGCAGCTTTCTTCCCGTCGCTTTGCAGAATTGGAAAATGCGCTCGATCCGCTTGCCATAGGCGACATAGGTATCGCGCCCGCAAATGGCAAAGCGGTCGTTCAACCCGCCCCACCACTGCCAGTCCGGAATGTAGGCAGAGTGCCTCCGAGCCTCTGGATGATTGAAGACATAGGCGGGCAGCGGGTTGTGGAAGAAAATGTCCGGGCGCACGAACACGACGAAATCCGGATTGAAGGTTTCGATCATGCTGGTCACGGTGTGCAGTGAATTGAGCTGATAGATCAGGTTGCGCAGCGACGCATAGTCATCGGCCCAGGTATCGCCCTGCGCTTTGACCTGCTCGAAATCCCAACGCTCCAGCACCCCGTCAGTCGAAGTCAGAGCCCCGATCATCGATTCGAACGGCTGATAGTTGTCAGCCGCCAACTCACCTTTTTCGCCTGAGCGGAAGTTCTGTACTTCATCGATTTTGTACAAATGATAGAAGCACTGTACGTCGCTGCCCGCCGGAAACTGCGCCAGAACGTTCTGTTCAATGGAAGGGAAACAAATCTGCGAATTTCTCGGGATCCCGAAAAAAGCGACGGCAATTTTCAACACTCAACAGCACCTTTTATTTTTGGCGAAAGAGCTTTTGCCACCAGCGACGGGGTTGCAAAGGCACCACAATGACGTCCGACTGCTGCAGCCAGTCGCGCTCGTAATCCCAGGCATGCCCACCCCACAGCTTCCCCGACTCGTTGGAAAACCCCAGGGTCATGAGCTGATAGGAATAACCGGCGTGACCGCGTAACCAGTCCAATACCACCAGCGTATTGAAACCGGTAGAAGGCCCGACGTAGCGTTTGCCGCCCGGACGATCGACCGGATAGTTCCACAGGGGCGGCAGCGGGATGCGATCCCAATACATGGCCACCCGTGGCAATGGACACATCGGTGCGGCGCAGCCGACCAGCATGGTGAAACAACGCTCGCCCGCATGCTCGAACAACCGTCGCACGTCCGGGCCGTAAGGCAGACCAAAAAAATAGGCGTCCGGCGCGTTATAGCCATGCACGAAGACGTTCCAGCTTTGCTCGTTGAGCAGCGGCGCCTTGATGCAGGTGTTGAAACTGACGACGACGTCATTGGCGCTGATATTCAGCGCCTGAAAATCCGCCGCCGTGATGGCCGGGTTATTCGCGATCAGGACGACCCGGTGCGCGCGGCTCAGGCATTCGCGCAATGGCTCGGGCAACGCGCCCAGCACCGACTGGTTACCGCCGGGGAGCGCATCCAGCGCCATGTGTTCATCCTTCATTCAGACCGGCACCTTCATGCCGAAACGCAGTTTCACCCAGAACCGCGTGAATGCTGACGGCGGCTGCCATGGGCGCATCTCGCGCTGTATTTCAGTGGCGAGGGCCTGGCCGACACGGGCGAAGGAATAGCGACTTTCTGCAAAGGCCTGACCATTGCTGGCGATACGCTGCGACAGCTCCGGATCGCCCTGCAACAGTTTGATCTTTTCCACCGCCTCGTCTTCGCTGCGATAGAACACGGTGTTGTGCATGTCTTCGAAACCGAGCAACTTGTCTTCTTCGCCCTGACTCCAGGCAAGCAGCACACAACCGCAGGCCATGGCTTCGTAGTTCTTGATCATGAACTCGTTCATGCCGATGTCGGCGCTGACGAAAATCTTGATGCGATTGAGCGTTTCCAGGTACTCGGAGCCGGAGCGGGTGCGGGTCACCAGCATACCGGTACGCTGCGCCAGCGATTCGAGCAGAGCCTTGCGCTGGGCGTACTCGGTGCTCTTCAGGCTGCCGAGAAAACCGATGGGAATGTCGCGCTCGGACCCGGTGTTGCGCAGCATCTGCTCGTCATAACCCTTGGAGACGAACACCGTGTCGATGCCTTCAGCAAGCATCTTGCGTGCGACCACCGCCCCGGATACCAGCGCCCGGCAACTCGGCAGGCGCCTGTAGAGACGCGAATAAACGCCACGATATTTACTGGCGGGCATGTAGTTCTGGTAGGCGTCGTGTTCGAGAAAGACCAGCCCGGGAATGCACTTGAGCACCCGCAACTGCGGGACCAGGCGCTTGACTCTGGAGAAGATCACGACACGATCAAAGGTCTGGTAATCAACCGAGGCCAAAAAAGGCCCCAGGTTCATCTGTTGCTGTTTGCTGAGCCGATAGACGATGCATTCATCACAGTTCTGCTGCACGATGTCGTAGAGCCGGTCGAGAATGACCCGCTGTTCGTTCATCACCAGGAGCATGACTTTCATAGGTTAAATGACCACACGACGTAAGCAGGCAAGCGCAGCGGATTCAAACCTGCCAACATCAACGGAAACGGTTAGATCCCCAAGGCAAAATCCGTTCACACGCAGTACAAAACGATAAAGATCCATCTGATCAACGACTGCGGATTTTTTCGACAATCGCGGTCGTCGAACTGTTTTCCACCAGTCCCAGCACTTTCACGGTGCCGCCATAAGCCGTCACGATGTCGGCGCCGACCACCTGGTCAATCCCATAATCCCCGCCCTTGACCAGCACGTCCGGCTTGACCTCACGCAGCAGGTTTTCTGGCGTGCCTTCAGGGAAACTGATGACCCAGTCCACCGCCCCAAGCCCCGCCAGCACAGCCATGCGCCGGTCGACGCTGTTGATCGGACGGCCAGGCCCCTTGAGGCGGCTGACCGAAGCATCGTCGTTGACCGCGACGATCAAACGATCGCCTTGAGCCCGCGCCTGCTCCAGGTAGGTCACATGACCGGCATGCAGGATGTCGAAGCAGCCATTGGTGAAAACGATTTTTTCGTTGTGTGCACGAGCATCGGCCACCGCGAGCAGCAACTGCTCCAGGCCCAACACACCTCGCTCGGAACCTTCTTCACGCTGAATGGCGCGACGCAGTTCCGGGGCGCTGATGGCCGCCGTACCCAACTTGCCGACCACGATGCCCGCCGCCAGGTTGGCCAGCGCTACCGCGTGCGGCAGTTCTTCGCCAGCGGCAATCGCAGCCGCCAGGGTGGAAATCACCGTGTCGCCGGCACCGGTCACGTCGAACACTTCACGGGCCCGCGCTGGCAAATGCAGCGCCGGATGATCCGGACGCAACAGGGTCATGCCGTGTTCGCCACGGGTGACCAGCAGCGCGCCGAGTTCCAGGTCATGCATCAGCGTCGCGCCCTTGGCCACCAGCTCGTGCTCATCGGCGCAACCGCCGACGATGGCTTCGAATTCGCTGAGGTTCGGGGTGATCAGGCTCGCGCCACGGTAGATCGAGAAATCCTTGCCCTTCGGGTCGGCCAGCACTGGAATGCCTTTGGCACGCGCAGCCTGGATCAGCGCCTGATGGTTTTTCAGGGCACCTTTGCCGTAGTCGGACAGCACCAGCACCTTGATGCCTTCCAGCAGGTCGTCGACCTGCGCGCCAAGGGCCAGTGCGTCGGTGGCGAACGGTTCTTCGAAGTCGATACGCAGCAATTGCTGGTGCCGGCTCATGACCCGCAGCTTGACGATGGTCGGCTGGTGCGCGATGCGCTGGAACAAGGCTCGCACGCCCGCACCCTTGAGGCTGTTGCTCAGGCTGTCGGCGGCTTCGTCGTCACCGGTCACACCGACCAGCGACGCCGGCGCGCCCAGCGCGGCAATGTTCAAGGCAACGTTGGCGGCACCGCCCGGGCGGTCTTCGATTTGCTCGACTTTAACGACAGGAACCGGCGCCTCAGGGGAAATCCGTGAGGTACCACCATGCCAGTAACGGTCGAGCATGACATCGCCGACCACCAAGACAGGGGCTTGATCGAATCGCGGCATGGACAACTTCATGGAGCAACCCACATACAAAATGAACAGGGGCGCGATATTAACACAGGGTTGGCGAAGGCTTGTGCGGCGGCTGCAACAGGATTGAAGCACTGGCCTTTTTGTGCATTTTTCAAGCAAGGAGGTCCTCAACCGACGACAGACCGCTGCAGCGAGAAAAAACGCCGGACGCATATTGCGCGCCCGGCGTTATCGAGGCCGGATCAGGCGATGTCTTCGGCCGGGGCGTCCAGACCCATGGCGTTGAGACGCGCGTAGTAGCCGTTCTGTGCCAGCAGGTCGTCGTGGGTGCCACGCTCGACGATCCGGCCTTGATCCATGACCAGAATCAGGTCGGCCTTCTCGATGGTCGACAGACGGTGAGCGATCACCAGCGTGGTGCGGCCTTTCATCACTTGATCCAGCGCCGCCTGAATGTGCCGCTCCGATTCCGTGTCGAGTGCCGAGGTCGCCTCGTCGAGAATCAGCAACGGCGCGTTCTTGAGCAAGGCACGGGCAATCGCCAGACGTTGGCGCTGACCGCCGGAAAGCAGCACGCCGTTTTCTCCGACCTGGGTGTCCAGGCCTTGGGGCAGCTGCGCAATGAAGTCCATGGCGTAGGCATCACGCGCGGCTTTCTCGATGTCTTCGCGCGGCGCCCCGGCCAGATCGCCATAGGCGATATTGTTGGCCACGGTGTCGCTGAACAGCGTGACGTGCTGGGTAACCTGGGCAATATGACGCCGCAGATTGAGCAGCTTGTATTGCTCCACTTCCACGCCATCGATCAGGATTTCGCCCTTGTCGTGGTGATAGAAGCGCGGAATCAGGTTGGCCAGGGTCGACTTGCCGCTGCCCGAACGTCCCACCAGCGCCACCATTTGTCCCGGTTCGACCGAGAAGCTGATGTCATCGAGCACCTGACGCTCGGTGCCCGGATAGGTGAAGCTCAGGTTGCGTACATCGAGGCGACCGCTGACCGAGTCGCGCTCGATCGTGCCGGTATCGACTTCAGGCTCGACGTCCAGCTGCTCGAAAATGCTTTCGGCACCGGCCACGCCCTTCTGGATGGTCGAACTGACTTCGGACAACTGGCGGATCGGCTTGGGCAGCAGGCCCGCCAGCGTGATGTAGGCCACCATGTCACCGGCCGAAGCGTCGCCGCGAAGGTACAGCACAAGGAACATCAGGATCGCCATGGCGCTGTAGATCACCAGTTGCAGCATGGGCGTGTAGATAGCCCCGGTGCGGGTCATGCGCAGCTGCTTGTCGGTATTGCCCTGACTGGCATTGAGGAAACGTTTCTCTTCGTAGGCTTCGCCGCCAAAGCTGCGCACCACTCGATAGCCCTGGATGGTTTCCGACGCCACGTGGGTCACGTCGCCCATGGCCAGCTGGATTTTCTTGCTCTGCTTGCGGAATTTCTTGCTCGCGGTGCGCACCATGACGGCAATCAGCGGCAGGATCGCGACCATCACCAGCGTCAGCTTCCAGTTCATGAACAGCAGGGAGGCGAACAGGAAGATTACCGTCATGCCCTCACGGATTACGACCTTGATCGCATCTGTTGCCGCCCCCGTGACCATCGTCACGTTGAAGGTGATACGCGAAATCAGGTGACCGGAGTTATGCTTGTCGAAATAACGGTTGGGCAGGACCAGCAAGTTGTTGAACAACTGCACCCGCAGGTCATGCACCAGGCCGAGGGAAACCTTGGCCAGAAAATAGTTGCCCAGATAGGATCCCAGGCCCTGCCACGCGGCGATCAGGATGATCAGCAGCGGTACGGCCTGCAACAGCTGCAGATCGCGCAGGTAAGGCACGCTGGGGAACAGCACTGCCTCGGGATTGGACAGGCCGTCCACAAAGTACTTGAGGATGTAGCCGAGCATCGGCTGGGTCGAGGCAAAAATCAGAAAACCGACGATGCTGATCAGGAACAGACTGATGTACGGCCGGACATAGCCGAGCAGGCGGAAGTAGATTTTCAAGCTCGAAGGGCTTGCGGCGGGACTGGAGTCGGTCATATCACGCGAAAGTCGATAAAAAGGACGCTGACTTTAGCACAGCTTCTTCAGGGTTCTGGCAATCGGCCAAAGGCTGTTATTGTTAGGCGTCTTTTTCTGCGTCAAATAGCCATCATCGAAATGGCCGATCAACTTCAGGATTGAATCTCTCAGCATGCAACTTCGCGGCTTCAGCAGTACGTCCAATCGAATTTTCGACTTCATCAGCCTGTGGATACTTCCCGCCGGCTACTTCCTGCTCTTGTGCGCGCTGTTTTTCCTGCCGGGTCGCAGTGTTCTTCACAAGCTGTTTTACGGCTTGTTCAGCATTCCGACGCTGATTGCACTGTGCCTGCGCCCGCGGGAACTCAAGGAAATGCTGCGTGAGCCGGTGATCATTGCGCTGCTGCTGTTTGCCGCCTGGGCACTGCTGAGCCTTTGCTGGGGTCCGCAGGAAGAACCGATAAGCGGTATGTTCAAGCCCCCGCTGCATACCTTGATGCTGTTCGCCGGATGTGTCCTGCTGGTTCGCTACCGCAGCGACATTCTTTCGCCATTGTTGTTCGGCGCCGCGCTGGTGGCCCTGGTCGCAACGATCAGTTTCCTGATTCCATTCGTGCTCCACTCTGATCCCGGCGAGCGCCTGATCGGTGGTGGCGCGTTCGACAACCCTTTGCTCAGCTCCCATCTGTTCGGATTTTTCTGCGCCTATTGGCTCAGCCTGAGCATGACCTGCAAGAATCGCCGGCTGTACTGGCTCAGCATTCCCGCGATGCTGATCATGTTCATGGCCGTGATCGGAACCGGCTCGCGCACCCCGCTGATGGCGCTGACCATGGCGGCATTGTGGCTGAGCCTGATTTGCTGGAACCGTCGCTCGCTGGTGCTGCTGGGGGCATTGGTGGTCGGCGGCGCAACCACGTCGGTGCTGTTCTCGAAGATGATCATCGAACGCGGTGACTCCTACCGTTTCGAAATCTGGCAGCAAGCCCTGGAAAAAATCGCCGAACACCCATGGATCGGCCACGGCTACAACGCCACACTGGCGATTGATCCGGGTGTCGGTTACAGCTTCCAGGAACCCCACAGCTTTGCGCTGGGGGTGCTTTATTACGTCGGCATCCTCGGCATGCTGCCGTGGCTGTTTTTTCAGGCCTGGGGCTTGCTGAGCAGTTGGCGCCAGCGCGTGCAGCCGCTGCTGATCATCGCCTCGACCTGGCTGGTGTTCGGCATCGGTGCCGGGCTGACCGAGGGTGGCGGGATCATTTCGCGCCCCAAGGAGCACTGGTTCCTGCTGTGGATTCCTTTGGCGCTGATTGCAGCCCTGAGCATCAATCAACGGGCCCGACGCCTTTTGACAACGCCGGTACAGAAGCTTTCGGCATCCGCTCTGCAACAGCTCGGCAACGGCGCCCAGGTCATCGAGGAAGACGGACTCGGTCCGAAGGTCCTGCGTCTGGCCGATGGCAGCTTTCTCAAGCTGTTTCGCCGCCGTCGCTGGTACACCTCGGGCAGTTTCAACCCGTATTCCGAGCGGTTTGCCGTCAACAGCGAACAGTTGCGCCGGATGGGCATTCCCACGCCCCAGGTGCTGAACCTGTATCGCCTCGACGACGGCAGCAGCGCCGTGCATTACACGCCGCTGCCGGGCCACACTCTGCGCCAGGTCTTGCAGGGCATCACCGCGCCGGCAGTGCGACAGGCGCTGGTGGAACGTTTTGGCAAATTCATGGCCGGCCTGCATGAGCAGGGCGTGTATTTCCGCTCGCTGCATCTGGGCAATGTGCTGGTGCTGGAGGATGGCGAGTTCGGGCTGATCGATCTGGCCGACCTGCGGATCTACCCTTCGCCCCTCAGCCTGTCACTGCGTCAGCGTAATCTGCGCCACATGCAACGCTACACCGTCGACCGGCGCTGGCTGTTCGAGGATCACCTCGAGGCACTGCTCCAGGGGTATGCCGTAACGGCGTCGAAATCCGCCGTAGAGAATCTGCACAGGCAAGTGCTGGCCGGCAACGCGCCGGCTCGGGTTCATTGATGATTCAGACCAGTGCGTTCAGTGCGAGCGACAACGACCTCAGTCTTTCTCCAGCGGCAAAAACAGTAACCGGCCCAGCCCGCGCCAGGTCTTCTTGTTCCAGGCCTTGAAAGGAATCTGCGCCAGCAGCTCCCGCGCCAGTTTGCGGTCGCGGCTGGCGGTCTTCAGAAACATCGAATTGAGCGACTTGTAGCGCACTTCGTCGTACAGCGGATGATCGCTGAACCGCGCGTAGGTGCGCAGGATGTTTTCGATCATGAAACGGTGGTTCTTGTAGGAGTTGGTGGCGTGCTTGCGATAGCGCGCCATGACCACGTTCAACCCATCGATGAAGTACCCGGCGCGGGTCACTTTCAGTTCGATGTACAGATCCTCCAGACGAATCGTCGGATCGAACCCGCCCACCTTGTCCAGTGCTTCGCGGCGAATCATCAGGGTCGGCGCCGGCGGGTACGGCTTGCGCTCCAGAAACATGTCATCGAAATCCAGGCGCCGGAACGGTACGTCCCGGCGCTGACGCTTCTCCGGATAGAGATTGCCGTCGGCATCCATCAACTCGATGTTGCCGGCGCAGATGCCCACTTCCGGCTTGCCGTCCATGTAGGCGACCTGTGTCGCGATCCGGTCCGGGTACATGATGTCGTCGGAACCGAACGGCACGATCAGACTGCCCTTGGCCCGCGCGATCGCGCCATTGAGCGTATTGGTCAGGCCCTGATTCTGCTGCACCCGGAAATCGAAGCCGTGCTTTTCCTGCAAGGCCTGGATGCGCTCGACGCTATCGTCCTTCGAACCGTCATCGATCACCAGCAGCTCGATGTTCCGGTAGGTCTGATTGATGACACTGAGGATGCTTTCTTCGATGTACGGCCCGTGGTTGTAGGACGCGATGATGACGGTGACGAGGGGCTGGGCACCGCTCATGGCACTTGTATCGCTCATGGCTGTTCCTTGCGGGCCTGCTCCAGGCCGGAGTCGATCAGATTCAGGTATTCCTGGCGGAAAACCTCGATGTCGTGCTGTTCCTGCAAGTAGCGGTAAGCCTGCTCGCCCTTGGCCTTGAGCTCGTCATCCGACAGCGCGAGGTAGCTGTCCAGCGCCGCGACCAGGCTCGGTACGTCCTTGGGTGTGATTGACAAGCCACCGGCACCTTCGATCAGCGGCAACATGGCCGGCACGTTCGAGGCAATCACCGGCAGGTGCCCGCTCATGCCTTCCAGCAAGGCCAGACCGAGGCCTTCGGCCAGCGACGGCATGGTCCAGATATCGAACGCGCGCACGTATTGCAGAGCATTTTCCTTGAAGCCCAGCAGGTGCGCCCGGCCAGTCAGGCCCAACTGTTCGATCTCGGCGGCGAGCGGCGCCTGCAGGCGTCCGGCACCGATGATTGCCAGTTGAGTGTTCGGGTATTTGTCTTTGAGTTGGGCGAAAGCCTGCAACAGGTAAGTGTGGCCCTTGACCGACACCAGCCGCCCCAGTGCCCCGATCAGGCGCACATTCGGGTCGATGCCGAGCAATTCACGGGCACGCTCGCGGCTGTGCTGCAAACCCTCGGCCTGTTCGATGTCGATGGCGTTGGTGATGGCGTACGTGTTCTGGTCAGTGAAACCGCAATTGCAATCCAGCAGGTACTGCTTGACCGCTGGCGACACCCCGACGAACCGCCAGTGCCGATCGATCAGGCGCTGAGTCTGGCGACGACGGTAAAAGCGGTCGTACTCGCCGAAACCGTGGGAAATGCCGATGCACAGCGGCACCTTCAACCAGCGGTTGAGCGTCAGCATCATGTTCACCGGCTTGAAGCGGTTGCAGATCACCACGTCGAATTTCTCCCGACGGCAGAACTTGTACAGCTGCCACATCGCCCGCAGGCGCATGCCCTTGAGGGACTTGTCGGAAAACTCGAAATACACCGAACGGTCGGCACGGCTGACCGCCTCGCCCGGTCCGGGTTTGCCGCGCAGGAAGGCGGCGGTCACTTCGTAACGGTCGGTCGGCAGCGCCTTGACGATCTGTTCGGCGAGGTCGGCGAAATCATGGGATTTGACGTTGTAATCGGGCTGCAGCTGCAGCACCTTTGCGCGTTGACTCATACCTCTCCCCGGTGCGATGCCGTCGCCCCTGTTTCGCTCTGCTTCAGCACCCAGAACAACTCCTGGCGTCTGATTGCTTTGCGGAAAAATTCGTTCTCGCCATAAACCGACGGACGCCGACCGGCCAGCAGTCGCTGAAACAACCGGCGCAGGCGACGCTTGAACGGGGCCGGTGGCTGCAGGTCATGCATCATGCCCAGCGCCATGGCCTTGTCCCGTTGCAATTGGATCGACAGCGGCAGGCACAGCGGCTGCATCGCGAGGGTCGCATCGAACGTCGGCGGCAAGGCGATGCCCTGCCCGCTGTCGCCCATCGGCCAACGGTCGTTGTCGTGCAAGTGGTTGGCGTAACCGAGCAGCGTCGGCTGCCATTCGAGGCCGCGCAAGGCTTCCAGCACCGCCTCTTGGGCGCAGATGTGATCGGGATGCGGATCCAGCGTCGGGTGCGGCATCACGATCACATCCGGGCGCGCGCGGGACAGCACGTCACGCAGGTCGGCCAGCAGGTTGTTCCAGGTCGGCGCGCCGTCGGCATCGCCGGGCAGGACAAACGGATTCAGCTGACGGAACATCCGCGTGTCGCTCAGATCGGCTTCGCGCGAGCCAATGGGTTGATTCGGTGCAGCCTGCATCGCCGCCAGTTGCAGGCAGAAATACCCGAGCTGCATGCAGTGTTCCTGCGGCACGCCGGCCCAGCGCGGTACGGCCAGACTGTCCCAGGCGCGCAGACGCCCCTTGAGCCGCGCCGCCTCGACCTTGTTCAGGCCCATCCGTTGATAATGTTCGGCTTCGATCTCGCCGGCGGTCAGGGTCACGATCCAGGCTTCTTTGGCCTGGCTGTACAAACCGTAGGCAGCCAGTTCGGCATCGTCGGCGTGAGGCGCGATGACCATCACCCGCTGCTGGCGGTAGTCCGGTTGTTCCAGCGCCCACAGCACCGGCTCGCCGGACACCCGGCAAAAGCGCCCGCGCAGACGCAACTGGCCTTGCGACAGGGCCTGCGCCTGGCCGCTGAGGTTCAGATAACGCAGGCCGTTAACGCCGCGTTCGAACGTCTGCGCGTCGGGATGGGTGCCCCCGACCAACTCGATCCGAGGATCGAAGAAGCGTCCCAGCCAGCTGCTTTTGACCTTCACGGCGAGGATCAGCGTGGCGTCGTCCACCAGCATCACACCTTCGTCGAGGCGCAACTGTTCGCCGTTCAGATGCACCTTGGGCTGCGGAGTGAAGGGCGGAAAGCTGTATTGGTAATCGTCTTTCGGCGAATAGAACAGGTGATCGGCGAACCACGCCTCATGGGCAATCCAGCCAATGACCGCCAGCACCAGCGGCAGCCACCAGGCCACCAGCAAGCCAAGGGCGATCAACACGATCAGTGCGATCAGCAGGCCGATTCGTTTATTGCGCCGGTGACGCTTGAGCAGTTGCTGTTTGCGGCTCATGGGTTGACTCATACGGTGAAGACCGGCACAGGATTGCACCAGCGATCCTTGTATTCACGGTCGGCGCGACCGAAGGAAAAGCGCAGCGGCTTGTTCAGGGCCCGGGCATGTTCCCAGGCAGATTGCGTATTGAGGAAACTCAGGACGCTGCCGGGGCTGAATTCGCGGGTTTCAGGGTCGACGCCGCCGTTGATGTACTCGACGCTGATCCACTCCGGGGCTTCGACGCGGTACACCAGTTGGATGGCGATCGGCGCGTCGTTGAGGAAGATCACCGAACCGATCAACAACTCGCGCAGCAGTTCGATGACTTCGGCCATGCGCCCCGCACCTGTGGCCGGGAAACCCCAGCGGCGCTGGAACAGGTCGCAGTAGACCGCCGCCAGCTCCGCACTGGAGAAGTCGCTGACCGGCCGCACCACGCCGCCCGCCTCTTCCAGCAGGCGCAGTTCACGGCGCTGGTTGTAGCGAAACTTCTTCGACAGTTCTTCGGGGGTACGGGCCATGGCCAGTTGTTCGGTCTGCAACTTGAGGCCGCTGAAGCGGTTTTCGTTGAGCGCCGACAGGTAGCGCCCGCGATGGCGCAGCGGGGCCTGGGCATCGGCGGCGGCCGGCAGGATCAGCTCGGCGTTGCCAAGATCGAACAGGCCTTTCTTGCCGTTGCGCTTGAGCACGTCCTTGGACAAGGCCAGGTCGCGGCCCCAGGTCGGGATTGCGGCTTTGATTTCGCCCTGCTGCTCCCACGCCAGATAGCGCACCGGGATGCCGGCCAGATTCGCCAGCCGCTCGACCACCATGGGATGAGTCGCGACGCTGCCGCCAAAACGCTGCCAGGCCTGTGCATAAGTTGAGGCGTCAACGGGCGACCAGCCACGTTCGCGCCAGCCTTGAAATCGGTTGAGCATCAGCCCCTCGGTGCCAGATCGGTAACTTGCGGCAAATGCCAGAACGTGTCGCGTACGGCTCGATCGGAGAAGCGCTCACGCAGGCGGTCGAACATCATCTCGGCGCACTGACGACGCTGCTGCTCGTCCATGCCGGCCAGATGTTTCAAGCCTTGGGCCAGATGCTCGGCGTCACCCAGCGGAAACAGGATCCCGACGCCTTCGACCACTTCCTTCGCCCCGCCGCACGCCGTGGCCAGCAACGGCACGCCGGCAGCCATGGCCTCCAGCAGCACCATGCCAAACGGCTCATTGTCGGAACTCAGGGCAAACACATCGAACGCCCGGAAGTAATTGCGCGCGTCCGGCACCTGGCCGAGAAACAGCACCCGATCCCCGACGCCCAGCTCACGGGCAAGTGTCTTGAGTTCATCCTCAAGCCGCCCCTCGCCGAGAATCACCAATTGGCTATTGGCCGGCAGACCGGGCAGCGCTGCGGCAAAACCGTGCAGCAGCGTGGCCTGATCCTTGTCCGGGTGCAGACGACCGACATTGCCGACAATGAAGGCATCCGCCGACAGACCAAGGGTTTCGCGGGCTTCACGGGCGGACACCTGACTCATCTGCAACGCGGAGATATCGATGCGGTTGTAGAGGGTCTGGATGCGCGCTGCCGGCCATTTCGGCAGGCAACGGCGCATGTCGTCCCGCACCGCATCGGACACGCCGAGCAGGCTCAGACGCTTGCGGCAAATGTGCGCAAAGAGTTTGCGCGTGCCGCGTTGGTAATCGCCAAACGCGTGATGCACGCCAATCACCGGCAGCGAAGTACCGAGCAAGGCGATGTAGATCGGCTTGAAACGATGGGCGATGCAGAAACTGAAATTGCGGGAAGCGGCGATCTTGCGCAGATCGCCGATGGCGCCCAGCTTCAGGCCACGAATGGCCTTGGAGCTGTATTCCATGAACAACACTTCATCGGAGGCGCAGGCTGCGGCCACCTCGCTATCGGCGGCCCCGGTCAGAAAGACCGTGGTCACCCGATAACCGGTACCCGCGAACAGGCTGGCGTACTGCCGCGCGCAGTCCAGGAACGGCCCGTCATAGCCGTGGGAGAACTGCAGCACATGGCGTTCAGCCGAGCGTGTCATAAGCGTTTGCGCCTTCTTTGACCACCAGGATGTCTTCCATGATCAGGTATTGCAGATCCGAGCCGAAAAACATGTTCAGTGCGTCGGTCGGCGAGCAGATCATCGGTTCGCCACGGCGGTTGAGCGAAGTGTTCAGGGACACGCCGTTGCCGGTCAGCACTTCCAGCGCCTTCATCATGTCATAGTAGCGCGGGTTGTATTCGCGCTTGAGCACCTGGGCCCGGGACGTGCCGTCTTCGTGGACGACTTCCGGCACGCGGGTTTTCCACTCTTCCGCCACTTCGAAGGTGAAGGTCATGAACGGCGCCGGGTGATCGATCTTGATCATCTGTGGCGCAACGGTGTCGAGCATCGACGGGCAGAAAGGCCTCCAGCGCTCGCGGAACTTGATCTGGTGGTTGATGCGGTCAGCCACGCCAGCCACGCTCGGGCAACCGATGATCGAACGACCGCCCAGCGCGCGCGGACCGAACTCCATGCGGCCCTGGAACCAGGCCACCGGGTTGCCATCGACCATGATTTTGGCGATCTGCTCCGGCATGTTGTCAAGCTTGCGCCAGGTCGGCTTGTTCTCGTGACGGGCACATGCGGCGATCACGTCTTCGTTGCTGTACGACGGGCCGAGGTAGACGTGTTCCATCTTCTCGACCGGCACGCCACGGGCGTTGGACACATAGGCCGCTGCGCCGACTGCGGTGCCGGCATCGCCGGAGGCAGGCTGCACGAACAGTTCCTTGACGTCGTCGCGGGCGATGATTTTCTGGTTGAGCTTGACGTTCAACGCACAGCCACCGGCATAGGCCAGTTTGCCGGTTTCCTTGAGCACGTCGCCCAGGTAGTAGTCGATCATCTGCAGCGCGATTTTTTCGAACAGCGCCTGAATGCTGGCAGCGTAGTGGATGTACGGCTCGTCGGCGATGTCGCCTTCGCGCTTCGGACCCAGCCACTCGATCAGCTTCGGCGAGAAGTAGTAACCCTTGCCCTTCTCTTTATAGCGACGCAGGCCGATCACGTTGGCGTAGTCGGTGTTGATCACCAGCTCGCCGTTTTCGAACGAAGCCAGGCGCGAGAAATCGTATTTGCTGGCGTCGCCGTACGGCGCCATGCCCATGACCTTGAACTCGCCGTCGAGCATGTCGAAACCGAGGAACTCGGTGATCGCGCCGTAGAGGCCGCCGAGGGAGTCCGGATCGAAGAATTCCTTGATCTTGTGGATCTTGCCGTTCTCGCCATAACCGAAGAAGGTCGTGGCGTACTCGCCCTTGCCGTCGATGCCGAGGATCGCGGTTTTCTCTTTGAAACCCGAGCAGTGGTAGGCGCTGGAAGCGTGGGCCAGGTGGTGTTCAACCGGTTCGATCTTGATTTTCTTCGGATCGAAGCCCAGTTGCTCCAGGCACCAGACGATTTTGTTGCGATAGCGCTTGTAGCGACGGTTGCCCATCAGGATCGCGTCGAGTGCGCGGTCCGGGGCGTACCAGTAACGCTTGGCGTACTGCCAGCGGGCCTTGCCGAAAATGCTGATCGGGGCGAACGGAATCGCGACCACGTCAACGTCGGACGGCTTGATGGCAGCCTGCTCCAGGCAGAACTTCGCCGATTCGTAGGGCATGCGGTTCTTTGCATGTTTATCGCGTACGAAGCGCTCTTCCTCAGCCGCCGCGACCAGCTTGCCGTCGATGTACAAGGCTGCTGAAGGATCATGGCTAAGGGCGCCGGACAGGCCAAGAATCGTCAATGCCACAGGGGTCTAGCCTCTTTAGTCTGCATTCAGGCGCGATGCGCCTTGAAAAATGATGTGCCCTCGCACCGGGCGAGAGACAGCTAAAGGGCGGGATTATAGCAAGGAATGTCAATGACGCTGACATCGGATTGAGCGTCGCGAAAGCCGGCGAATGGACGCGCATCCAAGCAGCGCTCAACCTGCGCGTAACCAAACCGATGGCTGATGCTCACTTGGCCTTTTCTACGACCAAAAATGTCGCCCGCTATATAAAAAAAATAAAAAATCATTATTAAAAAACAAAAAAAGAATATAGCCAACTGTCAAATCTGACAGTAGATAAACCTTCCCACACCTACCATCCTGAACACTCGGCAAGACATCATAAATACGAGCAGAGGGCTAACACCATGAAAGATAAAATATATAGCGAAAGAACGTTCGGCTTTTTCAGTGAAAAAAATCAATTAATTTCTCCAAGTACCACCCCATCCAATACTTCACTCGAACTTCCCGTACTCGCGTATAGAGCCTTCGCGACAAACGCCTTGCATTTATTCCACGGATCCCATTGGGGCGTTGTCCTTCCAATGGAGGTAGTACTGAACCTGCGGGTAGTAATGCCCGTCAGCACTCGAAAATCCGACGCTGGAAGCCTGATATATGTGCGCTGGTCAGCTGATGATGGCTCCGCCGAATATACGTCGACGCCACTCCCGGTTTCGATCCCCGGTAACGTCGAGCTGATCGAAATCCCCCCGAGCGAAATAAAAAAATTCGAACTAAAGACGCTAAAAATAAGCTATGCCTTTATTAAAGATGGCCATGAAACGCTGTCTCCCGAGTTACCGATAACTGTGGCGCCACAGTTACTTTACAAGCCAGCCATTATCGAGGGAGTGACTGACAACACATTAAAAATCTCAGACCACCCTCATGGCCTGACCACAACTATTCCTGCCATCAAAAACTTGCGGGAATACAACGCCATCTCAATGAACTGGATGGTATTTGACCAGAACCTTTTACTTTTCTCACATTCAGAAACAGTTCTCACCACCAATCCGGACAGCGATTGTCTTTTCCATATACCTGTCCATGCATACTCGCCTTATCAAGGCTTCAGCTGCACAGCCTTATATGAAATCTGGTTAGGCGCGGAGCTGGATCCAAGCTTGAGATGGAGTACAGGCGTTATCGAATTTGGATTAATTTAACCCTTTCGTGACAAGCCATGACTACGAATCGCTGGGACAGCGGCGCAGATCAGTTATGGCCTCTACGCCAGTAAATACTGAGGTTGCCATCGCTGGCCTGACGATAGATCGTATAAGGCAGGCAAGCCGTATCGAATACCCCGGAAAGAGTCATGTCGAGCAGGACGACAGGCACCAGAATGCCAGTGGGATCAGGGGGCGCGTGCAACAGGCAGAAGTCGTGGGCGAGCCCGCTGTAGATGCGCGGGATCGACTGACAGTAGGTCTTCTGTTTGCGCAGGCTGCGCGTAGCAGCCTCGTCGTCCTGCAGCACAGTGACGGCGGTGCCGCAGCCAGACAATGCCAGGGAAAATGCGCCAATGGTAATAGCCGTTTTGATGGTCAAGATTTGCCCTCCGGGAACGTCGGGGCAAACTAGCATCGGAGGCTTATACGGGGCAGTTCATGGGTTCTGGTAAGGCCGTAGGACAAATCACAAGAATTTGTCGTCACATGCCTTACCCGATTTCCATTGCAGAAACGTCTTACCGGCTTGCGAAATAAATCACACAGCGCCCGATGCATCCTTGGGCAAACGCTGATCGATCACCTGATACAGCGCACTGCTCTCGGGCCAGTTGCGCATGAACCGCGCGCGATCCCGGGCATAGGCTGGAGCAAAGCTGCCCGCCGAACCGTGCTGGCACATCGAATCCAGATCGATCAGCGCCCAGCGATCCTCATGCCAGAACAGGTTGTGGCCCTTGAAATCGCCATGACTGATGCGCTCGGCAATCAACCGCGCAAACAGCTGATCCAGCGCCTGCAACTCGGCTTCCGGCGCTGCGCCGCTCTCAACATACGGCGCAAAGCGCTCGATGATGTCAGGCCCGGGCAGGTACTCGGTGATCAGATACGCCTTGCTGCGCAGCCAGAAAAACCGGGTTTCCAGCACCGCCAGCGGTTTGGGCGTGGCGATACCGAGGAACGCGAGGCGATTACCCTCGCGCCAGGAATGCCAGGCGCGGCTCGGGCGCCAGAAGCGCTTGAGCCAATGAGCAAACCCTTTGATGTTGTAACGTTTGATCACCAGCGCACGCCCGGCCACTTCGATCTTGCCGACGCTCGCCGCGCCGCCGGTTTTGTACAAATGACCCTGATCGAGCAAGGCATCGGCCTGCTCCAGCACCGGCAGCATCGCGGACTCTTCCTCGCGGCGAATCGAGCGCAGAGCAAATGCACCACGCTTGACGCTGAACAGCGTGCATTCACGACCGACCTTGATCAGGTAATCCTTCAAGCGCCAGGCGCGCACCTTGTCGATCTGCTTTTGCAGGGCTTCCAGCGGCAGCGCGTGCTCGCTGTTGCTCAGCAGGTAATACACCAGCAATTCTTCGGTGAACGGCTCGAGCGACTTGGGCAACTGGGCGAAAAACACCCCGAGGTTTTCCAGCACTTTCTGCCGTGACAACGGCTGGCCGGCAGTTTCCACACGGATACCGGCGCCGTCGATCAGATAAAGTTGGCCGCCGTGGCGCAGCAGGTTGTCCAGATGCAGGTCTTCCTGCCACAGGCCTTTGCCGTGCAATTGACCGATGGCGCCAAGCGCTTCGGCCAGCACCGCCGATTGTTCGTCGGCCAGCACCGGCAGGGATTCGACCTTGCTCCAGGCATCGCCCAGACTCTCGGCGCCTTCAAGGAACTCGAACAGCAACCAGCCGCCTTCGCCATCCTTCAGACCATCAGCCAGCAGCAACGGCGTGGTCATGCCCTGGGCGGCGAGCAGCTTCACCCCTTCCAGCTCACGCTGAAAATGTCGCGCGGCCTTGTTGCCGACCAGTAACTTGGCCAGCACCGGACGCCCGCGCCACACACCGGCACCGACGTAACGCTGCCCCGGCAACACGCGCAACAGACTCAGCAATTGCAAGTCCGCTGGACCGGCCGCATCGGCGAGGGCTACCGACAGTGGCAGTTGCGGGGTTCGCCCGACACCGGTCAGCTCGGACAGCTGCATCAGCGGGTCTCCTTGTGGCTACGTCGTGCGGTCAGCCGGGCGAGCCAGCTGTCGAGCAGCGAGCTGTCGGCGGGCTGATCGAGGTAAGCCGCCAGCAACTCACGCAATTGCGCGTCGCTCCACTCCGGTGCGCGGCGTTGCAGCGGCTCCAGGTCCTTGATCCGGTCACGCATGCCGAACAATAACGGTCGGGTTTTTTCCAGGTCGATCAGTTGCGCCTGGTACTCGTCACCGTTGGCCCGCAGAAAAATGTGCTTGGGATAGAAACAGCCATGCACCTGGCGTACGCCGTGCAGATACCGAGCCAGCAGCCCGCAGGCCTTGAGGATCGCCGTTTGTTGCGTTGCACCGAGTTGCGACCAGCGCGCCAGCAGCGACTCAAGGTCGCTCCAGCCATCCAGCGCGCGAGTCAGCAGGATCGCGCGGATTTCGCCGTCGACTTTGCGCTCACCGAAAAAAGCCGCTTGCAGCGCAGGAATGCCGAGTTTGCGATATCGGCTGATATTGCGAAATTCGCGGGCAAAACTGGGTTCGCCGAACGGCGCATGCAAGGTGCGGGTCAGGTAATTGCTCTGGCGCTTGAGGTAGTAACCCTGGCCTTCCAGTTCCAGACGAAACACGCTGCTCCAGCCGCCACGGGCGGTGTTGGGTTCATCTACAGCCTCAAGCTGCTTGGCCCACAGGGCGTCAAAAGTGCCTAGACCGTGGCGCTCAAGCAGTGCACGGTCTTCTTCGGCGAGAAAATCAGTCATTCGCGTCCCTCGAAAAATCTCACCACGTGGCGAATCCGTTGCTTGTCGGCGGCATTCAGCCGGTCACGCTGGCGGTATTGCAGGTAGAAGCGCAGGCGCTGGGTGTTCGACAGGTGATACTTGGCCACCTTGTCGAGGCAGGCCAGATCCTTGGTGATCCGGTACTTGAGCCAGAAACCGCGCCAAAAATCGCCGTTCGGGCAGTCGATCAGATACAACTGCGCCTGATCGTCGATCAGCAGGTTGCGCCACTTCAGATCGTTATGGGTAAAGCGATGGTCGTGCATGACCCGGGTGTAACCAGCCAGTTGCCGGCTGACGCCATCGACCCAGGCGCGATCCTTGAGCTTGGGATCGTTGCGTTCGGCCAGTGCCGACAGGTCTTCGGTGCGCGGCAGTTCACGGGTAATCATCGCCCCGCGATCGTAGGCCATGCCGTTGCGCTCCAGGCCCCACGCCACCACCTCGGCAGTGGGAATGCCCCACTTGGCAAAGCGCTTGAGGTTCTGCCATTCCATCTTCACCCGGGGCTTGCCCAGGTAACGGCGCAAGCCCTTGCCGGCGCCGGAGTAGCGTTTGACGTAATAGTTGACGCCGTTGCGCTGCACGCGAATGACTTCGGACAACGGGTCGCGGGTCAGACGCTCGCCTTCAAGCGCAAACACCGCTTCAAGGCTGCCGAAATCCGCTGCGAGATCGTTGTATTCGGGCTCAAGATTCCAACCCGCCATCAGAGCGCATCCCCGTATCGCTGCTTGCGCTCGTAGAGCTTGTTGGCCTTGCCTTCGAGCCAGTTCAGCAACGGTGCTTCTTCAGCCAGGATCCGGCGCAGCGGTTGCTGGAAATAGCCCTTGAGGAAGCGCAGCTTGTCGCGGCGGGTCAGGCCGATGTCCAGCGCGGAAAAATACAGCGCCGCCAGATCCTTGTCGCGCCAGCGCCGGGTGATCGCCGGATGGGTCTGGGCGCGGTGCAGGTCGATCACCGAGAGTTTGAAATCTTCCGGGGTCACCGGCTTGTCGGTGTGCAGCAGAAAGTGGCAGATGTAGCAGTCGCGGTGGTTGACCCCGGCGCGGTGCATCATGCCGGTCATGCGCGCGACCTCGGCGATCAGCGCCCGCTTGAGTCTTGGCTGCGGCGGTTGCTTGACCCAGTCGATGCTGAAGTCTTCCAGACTGATGGTCGGTGCCAGCTCTTCGGTGACGATGAACGAATGCTGATCCGCCGGGTTGCTGCCCTTCTCGCCGTACGCAACGGCGGTCATGGTCGGCACGCCGACTTCCTGCAAGCGCTGGATGGCTTTCCATTCCTGGCCCGCGCCGAGCACCGGCAGCTTGGCGGTCAGCAGGTTCTTGAAGATCTCGCCCCAACCGATGCCCCGGTGGATCTTGACGAAAAAGCCATTGCCGTCGACTTCCGTGCGCAACGTCCGGCGGGCTTCCAGCTCGCGGTACACCTCGCCCTGCAAGCCCTCGACCTCGGCGAACGGATCGCGTCCGGCCCACAGGCTCTTGAACGGTTCAGCCAGCATCAACTTCATTTAAGCGTGCTCCGCCAGAATCACATCGGCCGCGTGCTGCGGCATGCTGTAGAGGTCGGCCGTCTCGGCGAAGGCCAGACCGTTGCGGCTCCAGGCCGCCCGTGCAGCGTCGTCGTTCAACATGTCAGTCAGGTATTGCGCCAGTTGCGCCTGATCGAACGGCTCGTCCAGCACCCGCCCGGCACCGGCCTCGGCGATGTAATGGGCGTAACCGCAGACCGCGCTGACCAGCACCGGCAACCCGGCGACCAGCGCTTCAAGCAGCACCGTACCGGTGTTTTCGTTGTACGCCGGGTGGATCAACAGATCGGCGCCGAGCAGGAAACGCGGGATATCGCTGCGCCCCTTGAGGAACGTCACGTTGTCGCCCAGGCCCAGCGTCGCACTCTGCATCTGGAACAATTTGGGGTCATCCTGGCCGATTACAAACAGCCGGGTGCGTTTCTTCAGATCGGCAGGCAAGGCGGCCAGCGCTTTCAGGCTGCGATCGACACCCTTGGTCTTGAACCCGGAACCGATCTGCACCAGCAGCAGTTCGTCGTCCTTCAGATTGAATTCGGCGCGGAAACCGGCGCGAATCCGGTCGGCATCCGCAGGGCGTCGACGGTCCTGGGCGATGCCCGGCGGCAGCAGGTGGAAGCGTTCCAGCGGCGTGTCGTAATACTTGATGAACAACGGCTGCTGCACTTCGGAAATCATCAGCACTTCGGTCTTCGCGTCTTTGGCGAACACTGCACGCTCGTATTCGGCGAAGTGGCGGTAGCGGCCCCAGCGGCGATACAGCGAATGGCGCAGGTTCTGCGCCTTGTCTTCGAAGCAGCCGTCGGCGGCGTAGTAGACGTCCAGCCCCGGCATTTTGTTGAAGCCGATCAGGCGATCCACCGGACGCTTGGCCAGGTCCGCCTCCATCCACGCGCTGAGTTTTTCATTGCGCCGATGATTGAAGAACGCCTTGACCGGCGCCACCAGCACTTCGAAACCGGGCGGCACGTCGCCTTCCCAGATCAGGGTGTAGACGCGAATTTGATGGCCGCGCTTCTGGCATTCGAGGGCGATGCGCATGAAGTCGCGCTGCAAACCGCCGAACGGGAAATATTTGTACAGGACAAAAGCCAATTGCATCAGCGCAGCTCCTCAGCCATCAACAACGTGCTCAGTCGGCTGGCAACACGCTCGGGATTCAGACGCGTGAAGCACAGGGGCCACTCGCGTTTCAGGTCAAACTGACGGGCATCCTGCGCGGTCGGTTGATACGTACATTTCTTTTGCAGGCACGGCGCGCACGGGAAATCGCTGCCGAGGTGAATCTGCAGCTTGCCGTAGGCGCCGGTCAGGCCCGGATTGGTCGGGCCGAACAGGGAAATCGTCGGCACGTCCAGTGCTGCAGCGAGATGGCCGAGACCGGTGTCCACCGCGACGCAGGCCTGGGCACCAGCGAGCACCTTGCCGACCCCGGCCAGGTTCAGCTTCGGCAGTACTTCGGCATGTTTGAAACCGGCGGCGATGCGCTCGGCCCGGGCCTTCTCCAGCGGGTTGCCCCACGGCAACTTGATCCCGACGCCGAGGTAACCGACCCGTTCGGTCAGCTCGCGCCAGTAGGCTTCCGGCCAGTGTTTGGTGTCCCAGGTGGTGCCGTGGAGGAACACCACATAAGCATTCTTGCGCGGCAGTTCGACCAGACGCTCGACGTTGAGGCCGTAATCGCCCAGGCCTTTGGGCAAGTCATAACCCAAAGCAATCGCGAACAACTGGCGCACACGCTCGACAGCATGCTGCCCACGGGCCACCGCCAGCTTGCGGTCATAAAAGCGCGCGGCGATCGGTTCGCGGGCCGAGCCCTTGTCGAGACCGGCCACCGGGGCTTTGACGTAGCGGGTCAGCCAGGCGCTTTTCAGCAGGCCCTGAGCGTCGATCACCAGGTCATATTTGTTCGCCCGAACGGACTGCTTGAAGCGCTTCCATTCGCCGCTGGTGATGGTTTTCCAGATATTTTTGCGCCAGCGGCGGATCGCCACCGGAATCACTTTGCCTACGGCCGGGTGCCAGGTCGGAATCTCGGCGAAACCTTCTTCCACCACCCAGTCGAACTTGATCCCGGGAATCGCCCGGGCGGCGTCGGTCAGCGCCGGCAATGCGTGAATCACGTCGCCCAGCGATGAAGTCTTGATCAGCAATACCCGCAAGTTAATGAACCTCGACCACAGAGCCCTGCAAACGCTGCAAGGCATCGTTGACCGCGTCCGGCATCAGCTGGCGCAGGCAGTTGTAATGGCCGAAACGGCAGGTGCGGTCGAAGCAAGGGCTGCAATCGAGGCCCAGACGGACGATTTCCACGTGTTCGGCCAGCGGCGGGGTGAAACCCGGCGAGGTCGAACCGTAGACCGCCACCAACGGGCGATTCAATGCTGCGGCCACGTGCATCAGGCCGGAATCGTTGGAGACCACCGAATCGGCGCAGGACATCAGGTCGATGGCCTCGGCCAGCGAAGTGCCGCCGCTCAGATTCACGGACTCTTCGCGCAAGCCCGGAATCAGCCGCGCGCGGATGTCTTCGCCGACCGCGTGATCGTTCTTCGAACCGAACAGCCAGACCTGCCAGCCTTCGCGAATCCGCGCTTCGGCGACCTTGGCGTAATGCTCGGACGGCCAGCGCTTGGCTTCACCGAATTCGGCGCCGGGGCACAACACCAGCACCGGACGGTCGAGGGTCAGGCCGAACTTGGCCAATGCGGCCTCGCGGGTCACCGGGTCGATTTGCAGGCTCGGGCGCGGATAGGGTTTCGGCAGCTCGGCGTTCGGTTCAAAGGCCAGCGCCATGAAACGCTCGATCATCAGCGGATAACGTTCTTTATCCAGCGTGCGCACGTCATTGAGCAGGCCGTAGCGGAATTCGCCGCGCCAGCCGGTGCGTTTCGGGATGCCGGCGAAGAACGGCACCAGCGCCGACTTCAAGGAGTTCGGCAACAGGATCGCCTGGTCGTACTGGCCGGCCAGGGATTTGCCGATCCGCCGACGGGTCGCCAGCTCCAGTGCGCCGTGGCCGAGCGGGAAGCTCAAGGCCTTGCGCACTTCGGGCATGCGTTCGAGGATCGGCCGGCTCCACTCCGGGGCCAGCACGTCGATTTCGCACTGCGGGTGGCGCTGCTTGAGACACTGAAACAGTGTCTGCGCCATCACCATGTCACCGACCCAACTGGGCCCAACGATCAGAATATTCATGTGGTTTCCATAAACGAACCGGGGAGGCTTTACGCCTCCCCGCCTCGAGAATCAGCTTAGCCCCAGCTCACGCCAGATCCGCATCACCTGCCGCCGTTCGTCCGCGAACTGATCGCCCGGTATCACCCCGGCGTCCTTCTGCAAGGCCTGCCGGTGGGCGGCGGAACGATAGGCCTTATAGGCCTCGCGCAACAGGCTGGCGTCTTCGGCCGGCATCAGCCCTTCGTGTTCCAGCTCTTCGAGAATGCGGATATTGTCCGTCCAGCGCAGCAACGGCGGGTGGGTCTGCGACCACGCCAGGGCCGCGTATTGCACCATAAATTCAATATCGACGATACCTCCGGCGTCCTGCTTGAGGTCGAACGGCGCCGTGGCCTCGAAGGCATTCGCCCCGGTACCGGCGGCGGTGCTCTTGCTGCCGAGGTTGTCGCGCATCTTGGCGCGCATCTCGCTCACTTCCTGTTGCAGTTTTGCCAGATCCCGCGCCTTGCCCAGCACCTGGGCCCGGACATTCTCGAAGGCCTGGCCGACATCCTTGCTACCCACCAGCACCCGCGCCCGCACCAGCGCCTGATGTTCCCAGGTCCAGGCTTCATTTTCCTGATAGCGCGCAAACGCGCCGAGCGAACTGACCAGCAGGCCGGACGCCCCGGACGGACGCAGGCGCATGTCCACTTCGTACAGCTGGCCGGAGTTGGTCTGCGCCGTCAGCAAGTGAATGATCCGCTGGCCGAGCCGGGTGAAGAATTGGGTGCCATCGATCGGTTTCGGGCCATCGGTTTCGGCCTGCTGGTCACCATCATGGATGAACACCAGATCCAGATCCGAACCATGCCCCAACTCGATCCCGCCGACTTTCCCATAACCGACAATGATGAAGCCGGGATCGCACAGCGTGCCGTCAGTGCGCAGCGGCGTGCCGTACTTGGCCACGGTCTGACGCCAGGCCAGCGCCAGCACCTGCTCCAGAATCGCCTCGGCCAGCCAGGTCAGGTAATCGCTGACTTTCATCAACGGCAGGCTGCCGGCGATTTCCGACGCGGCGACGCGCAAGCGGTGCGCCAGTTTGAAATGACGCAGGGCTTCCATCTGTTGTTCGAGGTCGTCTTCCGGGATCCGGGTCAGGCGCTCGCGCAGCTCGGCAGCCAGCTCCGGTGCCAGCGGTGGCTTGAACAGCCGGCCTTCGTTGAGCAATTCATCGAGCAGCAGCGGAAAACGGGTGATCTGCTCGGCGATCCACGGGCTGGCGGCGCATAGCGTCAGCAACCGCCGCAGCGCGCCGGGGTTTTCGGTCAGCAGCACCAGATAAGCCGAACGCCGGGCCACCGCCTCGACCAGCGGCAGGACGCGCTCCAGCACCAGATCGGGATTTTCGTGTTCCACCGCCTGAGCCAGAAGGCGCGGAATAAAGGCGTCGAGACGTTCGCGCCCCAGACGCTGCATCGCCCGCAACTGCGGGCTGGCACGCAGGCTCGCCAATGCCTTCAAGGCCTTGGTCGCGTCAGCGAAACCGCCCTCCTCCAACTGGCGACAGGCGGCCTCTTCGTCCTGAGCTTCTTCCCACAGCGGCAGCCATTCACCGCCGACCACCACTTCACTCTCGGCGCCTTCGTCCTCATCGGGATCGGCGATCACTTGCGCGAAGTGCCAGGCCACCCGGCCGCGCCAGAACATCAGCTTCTCGTGGAACGCTTCCCAGTCGGCGAAACCGAGCATGAACGCAATGCGCGCCTGATCCTGAGCGCTGTCCGGGAGCATCTGGGTCTGACGGTCGGCAATCGCCTGGATCGCGTGTTCGGTGTAACGCAGGAATTCGTAACCTTCGCGCAGCTCGCTGATGACGGCAGGCGGCAGATAGCCCTGCCCTTCAAGCGTGCTCAACACCTTTAATAGAGGGCGCTGTTGCAGACTCAGGTCGCGTCCGCCGTGAATCAGTTGAAAGGCCTGGGCGATGAACTCGACTTCGCGGATACCGCCGGAGCCCAGCTTGATGTTGTCGGCCATGCCCTTGCGCCGCACTTCCTGCTGGATCAGTTGCTTCATGGTGCGCAGCGCTTCGATCGCCGAGAAGTCCAGATAACGCCGGTAAACGAACGGCCGCAGCATTTCCTGCAACTGCTCGCCTGCCACCTGATCGCCGGCCACCACCCGAGATTTGATCATCGCGTAGCGTTCCCAGTCCCGGCCCTGATCCTGGTAATACTGCTCCAGCGCATTGAAGCTCAGCACCAGCGCACCGGATGAGCCGTACGGGCGCAGGCGCATGTCGACGCGGAACACGAAACCGTCGACGGTGATCGGGTCGAGGGCCTTGATCAGGCGCTGGCCGAGACGGATGAAGAATTCCTGGTTATCCAGCGGGCGCTTCACGCCGACGGTTTCGCCGCCCTCGGGGTAGGCGAAGATCAGATCGATGTCCGAGGACAGGTTCAGCTCGACCGCGCCAAGCTTGCCCATGCCGAGGATGACCATCTGCTGCGGTTCGCCGCTGCGCCGACCGGTCGGCGTGCCGAACTGCTCGCAATGGCGGCGGTACAACCATTGATAGGCCTGATCGATGCTGGCGTCGGCCATGTCCGAAAGGTCGCGGCAGGTCTGCACCAGATCGGCCTGACGGTTAAGGTCGCGCCAGATGATCCGCACCTGATGCCGGGTGCGCTGGCGACGCAGGACGCGGCCCAGCTCATCTTCGGTCTGCGCGGTGCTCACCGCCTCTGCAATCTGCCCGCACAACTCGCCGCGGGCGAACGGCCGGTCCAGTTCGCCGGACTGTACCAGCGACAACAACATCAAAGGGTCACGAACGCTCTGTTCAATGACGAAATCGCTGGCGGCGCTGACGCGGGCGAACTGCGCCCAGCGTTCCGGCGTCCAGGACGAGAAGCCGTGATCGTCTTCCAGTTGCGCGACGGCCGCACGGAACGACTGCTCCGATCGGCTGACCAACGGCAGGAGAATGGCGGGCAGTTCGGCAAGCGCGGGCAGGGTCATGGTCTATCCTTGATCGGCGTGTAAATGGCCGCTTGTAGTGATGATTGAAAAACCGCTACGCGAAGGACTGTCGAACAAAAGTGAGAAATAGCTGAAATTTCTTTTTCTTTGGCAGCCAGCATCAAACTTTCACCTTTTCCGGATGGCCAAAGACCAACCTTAACGATTATTCTCACAACGCAGTCGGAGGCCACAAGCCTTTCATCTGTAGTTTTACTACTCGTCTATACATTCGAAAGGCTGAAATGCCGGATGATTTGTAGTAAAACTACACGCCGCCGGAACAACCTGTCGGCAATCCAAGAATTTTAAATCGTCTGCCCACAAGGCCAGTCGCAAACTCAGGCAACCGATTCTGGAAGCCTTTCCGCCCTGGAGCAAGCCATGCAAGACCTCGATCCCGTCGAAACCCAGGAATGGCTGGACGCCCTGGAATCGGTTCTCGACAAAGAAGGCGAAGACCGTGCTCACTATCTGATGACCCGTATGGGTGAACTGGCAACCCGCAGCGGTTCGCAGCTCCCTTACGCCATCACCACGCCTTACCGCAACACGATCCCCGTTACCCACGAAGCACGCATGCCTGGCGACCTGTTCATGGAACGCCGCATTCGCTCGCTGGTACGCTGGAACGCGATGGCCATGGTAATGCGTACGAACCTGAAAGATTCTGACCTGGGTGGTCACATCTCCAGCTTCGCTTCCAGTGCGACCCTGTACGACATCGGCTTCAACTACTTCTTCCAGGCCCCGACCGACGAACACGGCGGCGACCTGATCTACTTCCAGGGCCACACCTCGCCAGGCGTATACGCCCGTGCATTCATGGAAGGCCGCATCACCGAAGACCAGATGAACAACTTCCGCCAGGAAGTCGACGGTCAGGGCCTGTCGTCTTACCCGCACCCTTGGCTGATGCCTGACTTCTGGCAGTTCCCGACCGTTTCGATGGGTCTGGGCCCGATCCAGGCGATCTACCAGGCTCGCTTCATGAAGTACCTGGAACACCGCGGCTTCATCCAGCCGGGCAAACAGAAAGTCTGGTGCTTCCTGGGCGACGGCGAGTGCGACGAGCCGGAATCCCTGGGCGCCATCTCCCTGGCCGGCCGCGAGAAGCTGGACAACCTGATCTTTGTCATCAACTGCAACCTGCAGCGCCTCGACGGCCCGGTTCGCGGCAACGGCAAGATCATCCAGGAACTCGAAGGCGTGTTCCGCGGTGCTCAGTGGAACGTGACCAAAGTCATCTGGGGCCGTTTCTGGGACCCACTGCTGGCCAAAGACGTCGACGGCATCCTGCAACGTCGCATGGACGAAGTCATCGACGGCGAGTACCAGAACTACAAAGCCAAAGACGGCGCGTTCGTTCGCGAACACTTCTTCAACACGCCTGAACTCAAGGCGATGGTTGCAGACCTGTCCGACGACGAGATCTGGAAACTCAACCGTGGCGGCCACGACCCGTACAAGGTCTACGCGGCGTACCACGAAGCGGTCAACCACAAAGAACAACCGACCGTCATCCTGGCCAAGACCATCAAGGGTTACGGTACCGGTGCGGGCGAAGCGAAGAACACCGCGCACAACACCAAGAAAGTCGACGTCGACAGCCTGAAGCTGTTCCGCGACCGCTTCGACATCCCGGTGAAAGACGAAGAGCTGGAAAACCTGCCGTTCTTCAAGCCAGAGCCAAACAGCGCCGAAGCCCGTTACCTGGCCGAGCGTCGCGCCGCACTGGGCGGTTTCGTGCCTCAGCGTCGCGCCCAGAGCTTCAGCGTACCGACTCCGGATCTGGACACCCTCAAGGCGATCCTCGACGGTTCCGGCGACCGTGAAATTTCCACCACCATGGCGTTCGTGCGGATCCTCGCGCAACTGGTCAAGGACAAGGAAATCGGCCCGCGCATCGTTCCGATCATCCCGGACGAAGCCCGTACCTTCGGCATGGAAGGCATGTTCCGTCAGCTGGGCATCTACTCGTCCGTCGGCCAGCTCTACGAGCCAGTCGATAAAGACCAGGTGATGTTCTACAAGGAAGACCAGAAAGGTCAGATCCTTGAAGAAGGCATCAACGAAGCGGGCGCCATGAGTTCCTTCATCGCCGCCGGTACTTCGTACTCCAGCCACAACCAGCCGATGCTGCCGTTCTACATCTTCTACTCGATGTTCGGCTTCCAGCGTATCGGCGATCTGGCCTGGGCTGCCGGCGACAGCCGCACCCGTGGCTTCCTGATCGGCGGCACCGCCGGCCGTACCACCCTGAACGGCGAAGGCCTGCAGCACGAAGACGGTCACAGCCACCTGCTGGCTGCCACCATCCCGAACTGCCGCACCTACGATCCGACCTACGGCTACGAGCTGGCGGTGATCATTCAGGACGGCATGAAGAAGATGACCGAAGAGCAACAGGACATCTTCTATTACATCACCGTGATGAACGAGTCCTACCAGCAGCCAGCCATGCCGGCCGGTGCCGAAGAAGGCATCAAGAAAGGCATGTACCTGCTCGAAGAAGACACCCGCGATGCGGCGCATCACGTACAGCTGATGGGCTCCGGCACCATCCTGCGTGAAGTCCGTGAAGCGGCGAAGATCCTGCGTGAAGAGTTCAACATCGGCGCCGATGTGTGGAGCGTCACCAGCTTCAACGAACTGCGTCGCGACGGCCTGGCCGTAGAGCGCAGCAACCGTCTGAAACCAGGCCAGAAGCCTAAGCGCAGCTACGTCGAAGAGTGCCTGAGCGGCCGTAAGGGTCCGGTCATCGCCTCTACCGACTACATGAAACTGTTCGCCGAGCAGATCCGTCAGTGGGTACCGTCCAAGGAATTCAAAGTCCTGGGCACCGACGGTTTCGGCCGCAGCGACAGCCGCAAGAAACTGCGTCATTTCTTCGAAGTCGACCGTCATTTCGTGGTGTTGGCAGCCCTGGAAGCACTGGCTGACCGTGGCGATATCGAACCTAAAGTCGTGGCCGAGGCCATCACCAAGTTCGGCATCGACCCGGAAAAACGCAACCCACTGGACTGCTGAGGAGAAACTCTGTGAGCGAACTCATTCGCGTACCTGACATCGGCAGCGGTGAAGGTGAAGTAATCGAACTGTTTGTGAAGGTCGGCGACCGTATCGAAGCCGACCAGAGCATCCTGACCCTGGAGTCGGACAAGGCCAGCATGGAAGTGCCGGCCCCGAAGGCCGGCGTCATCAAGAGCCTGAAAGTGAAGCTGGGCGATCGCCTGAAGGAAGGCGACGAACTGCTGGAACTGGAAGTCGAGGGCGCCGCGCAAGCGGCCCCTGCTCCGGCTGCTGCGCCTGCCGCCAAGGCCGAAGCTGCACCGGCCGCCGCGCCTGCACCGGCTGCGCCAGCCGCTGCCCCTGCTGCCGCTTCGGTTCAGCAAGTGCACGTGCCGGACATCGGTTCGTCGGGCAAGGCCCAGATCATCGAGATCCAGGTCAAGGTCGGCGACAAGGTCGAGGCTGATCAGTCGCTGATCACCCTGGAATCCGACAAGGCGAGCATGGAAATCCCGTCGCCTGCCGCTGGCGTGGTCAAGGCCATCAGCGTCAAGTTGAACGACGAAGTCGGCACCGGCGACCTGATCCTGGATCTGGAAGTGGCGGGTGCTGCGGCCCCTGCTGCTGCCGCTCCGGCCCAGGCTGCTGCGCCAGCCGCTGCCGCTGCTCCGGCGCCGGCCGCTGCACCTGCCGCACCGGTTGCCGACAGCGTTCAGGACATCCACGTTCCGGACATCGGTTCGGCCGGCAAGGCCAAGATCATCGAAGTGCTGGTCAAGGCTGGCGACAGCGTTGAAGCCGACCAGTCGCTGATCACCCTGGAGTCCGACAAGGCGAGCATGGAAATACCGTCGCCTGCCGCTGGCGTGGTGGAAAGCATTTCCATCAAGCTGGACGACGAAGTCGGCACTGGCGACCTGATCCTCAAGCTGAAAGTCAAAGGCGCCGCTCCGGCTGCTGCCCCGGCTCCAGCTGCCGCTGCTGCACCGAGCGCTCCGGCGCCAGCTGCTGCTCCGGCTGCCGCTGCACCCGCTGCCGCCGCTCCGGTTGCTGCTCCAGCCAAGCCTGGTGCGAAAGTTCACGCCGGCCCTGCCGTGCGTCAACTGGCTCGCGAATTCGGCGTCGAGCTGAGCGCTGTCGGCGCCAGCGGTCCGCACGGTCGCATCCTGAAAGAAGACGTACAGACTTACGTCAAAGCCATGATGCAGAAGGCCAAGGAAGCACCGGCCGCTGCTGCTGGCGCAACCGGTGGCGCGGGCATCCCGCCGATTCCGGTCGTCGACTTTAGCCGTTTCGGCGAAATCGAAGAAGTGCCGATGACCCGCCTGATGCAGGTCGGCGCCGCCAACCTGCACCGCAGCTGGCTGAACGTGCCGCACGTGACGCAATTCGACTCGGCGGATATCACCGAGCTGGAAGCGTTCCGCACCGCACAGAAAGCTGTCGCAGAGAAGGCTGGCGTCAAGCTGACCATTCTGCCGCTGCTGCTCAAGTCCTGCGCACACCTGCTCAAGGAACTGCCGGACTTCAACAGCTCGCTGGCTCCAAGCGGCAAGGCGATCATCCGCAAGAAATACGTGAACATCGGCTTCGCCGTCGACACCCCGGATGGCCTGCTGGTACCGGTCATCAAGAACGTCGACCAGAAGAGCCTGCTGCAACTGGCCGCCGAGGCCGCTTCCCTGGCTGAAAAAGCCCGGACCAAGAAGCTCTCGTCGGACGAGATGCAAGGCGCCTGCTTCACCATTTCCAGCCTCGGCCACATTGGCGGCACCGGCTTCACGCCGATCGTCAACGCGCCGGAAGTGGCGATACTCGGTGTTTCCAAGGCAACCATCCAGCCAGTCTGGGACGGCAAAGCCTTCCAGCCGAAACTGATGCTGCCACTGTCGCTGTCCTATGATCACCGTGTGATCAACGGCGCCGCTGCTGCACGCTTCACCAAGCGTCTGAGCGACCTGCTGGCGGACATCCGCACCATCCTGCTGTAAAGCGCTCGGCCCTCCGGCAACGGAGGGCCGACTGCGTTCCACGTTTTCGAGCGCCACACGCTCGTACCTCAACCCCGTCAGTTTGGCGGGGCTTTTTTTTGCCTGGAATAACTGTCGTCTGCACTTTTCCCACAACTTGCGCTGATATAGGCCACGACTTCAGTCCACTTCAAATTGATATTTTTCAGCGACAGACAACTAACCTTGGCGCATCAAAGTTGCACCGACAAACGAGACAACTTTATTACCCACCAACACTTATTCGAATGGATTCGAACATGCTGAAACCTACTGTCGGCCCGATCGTTGGCCATACAACAACTAATCAGGCGCGGATCTTTATTCGCGGCGGACTGCAACAGAACACTGCCGTATTTGCCGGAATTCGTTACCGACCATTGGACTCGAAACAATGGCAGACGGGGCAGTTTGTAAAACTTGATTCAACTCGCGACATGACTGAAGTGCTGGTGCTCGATCATTTGCAAGCCGACACGGACTACGAATACCAGACCGGCTGGTTCAGCCCGATGAGTCCTGTCCATACCATCCACAGCGTGGCGGAGTTGCCGCTGCAATGGCCACGGGAAACCTATCGCCTGCGCACCCGCAGCAGCCAGCCCTTGCAGCCGCGCGCCTACATCCTCGGCTCCTGCCGTTACCTGCGCATGACCGCCGGCATCCCGGTGCTGCCGCATCCGGGCGACCGGATCTTCGCGTCCATCAGCCAGTTGATCGAGGGGGCACAACCGGCAATCAGCGCAATCATGATGTGTGGTGATCAGATCTACGCGGACGATTTGAACCTGTTGGCCCCGGATCGCGACTATGACGAGATCATTGCAAAGTATCGTGCGGCGTTTTCCCTGCCCAATATCCGCCGACTGATGTCCGGCACTTCGACTTACATGATTCTTGATGATCATGAAATAGAGGACAACTGGCCAATGAACGCCAACGAGTCCGACATAGCGCTCTATCGCAATGCAATGGCGGCTTACGATATCTATCAAGCGAGTCATAGCCCGATCTGCTCAACAACAACTAATGGAACAGTTGATCCCACATCACTTGAGCATTACTGGTATCAATTCAGCGATGGCGATATCGAATGGTTTGTGACGGACAGTCGAACTCGCCGCAACTTGTCGACCGAGAACCGCCGCATCCTCGACGAAGAACAGGAACAGGCCTTGTGCAAGTGGTTGGTCGAAAGCCCGGCGCGGGTCAAGTTCGTGGTCACCAGTGTCATGTTTTACCCCGACCGCAAAATGAACGGCGATGATGCCTGGGCGGGTTTCCCCGAACAGCGCCTGCGTCTGCTGGAAATCATCTGCCTGCATCGGATCAGGAACGTCGTGTTCATTTCAGGCGACGTGCACGGCTCGTTGACCAGTCGCCTGAGCCACAGCGAAGACCCTGACTTCGAAGTGCACACCGTCGTGTCTTCACCGCTGAGCAACAGCAAACTGCTGCCCTACGCCACCGCCGCCACCTTCATTCTCGATCAGCCATTGACGCAGACCGAGGCAGGCACATACCGGCACGCGCTGACCAGCCAGGTCATCAGCCAGGACAACTTTGCACACATGGTGGTCGAGGCCGAGCGGATCCAGGTCAACTATCACGACCGGGATGGCAGGCACCTGCAATCCATCGATATTCCGTTGCGATGAATCCAGCGGTGCGACCGTTCCGGATGCCAAAAGGCTCTGGAACGGTACTCTCCACGCCTAATAGCATTAGTTTCCGGCTACCGCTGGAGAAATGTTCACTGCAGCCGACATATTCTTATAGCACTTGGCCTTCATGTCTCTTGTCAGTCGGTGCCGCAATGATGCAACCTTGCCGCAGGCAACAGTAAAGAGGGCGCGAGCCCGGCGCGTTCAGCAAATTTCCAAGCGAGTTCCCTTCATGAAGAGCCAACCCGATGCCGCCAGCCGTATGGTGGCCGAGGTAGTGACGCAGTTGCCTGTGCCCTCGCGGCTCGGCATGCTGCGTTTCGAGCGCTTGAATGAAGCCAGTTGGGCCATGTTGTTTCTCGATCCCAACTGTGAACGCCAGTTCGGCCAGCCCGCCGTCGAGCTCTGCGCCCTGGTCGGCTCGCCCTACGCCAGCCTGATGGAGCCCGAAGCGCGCTATCAACTGCATGATGCGATCCAGCAACAACTCGGCCAAAGCCCGCATTACCTGGTGCGCTATACCCTGCACACCGCCGCCGGCGCGCTGAGCATTCTTGAGCTCGGCGAAGCTTACAAACAGCACAACCGCCACTTGCTGCGCGGTTACCTGCTGGCGGTCGACAATGTGTTCGACGAGGCACCTTCGCTGCCGTCCGTCGACCTTGAAACCCAGAATTCACGCCTGCAAATCGCCCTTGAGCTCAACCAGCGTGCCCAGCAGGAACAGCTGCAACATCTGGAGCGGGTGCGCGCCCAGCAGGATCTGATCCTGTTGCTGGCCCGCCAGCGCTACAGCAGCCAGAACTCCCTGCAGGAAGCGGCCGAGCTGATCACCCGCTGCGCCTGCGATATCTATGAAATCGACTGTGCCAGCCTGTGGAACCTCGAAGGCCAGAAGTTGGTGCCGATTTCGGCGTACCACCGTGCTACCCAGGAATACATCCTGCCGGACGTGATTGATGTCAGCGGCTTCCCCGATTACATGGAAGCCTTGCACGGCAGCCGCGCCATCGACGCGCACAATGCGATGCGCGACCCGCGTACCCGGGAAATGGCCGAGGCCCTGCGCCCGCGTGACGTCAACGCCATGCTCGACGCCAGCATCCGCGTCGACGGCCAGGTGGTCGGCGTGTTGTGCCTGGAGCAGACCGGTGTCACCCGCGCCTGGCAGTCCGACGAAATCGCCTTTGCCGGTGAACTGGCCGACCAGTTCGCCCAGGTCATCAACAACCACAATCGCCGCACCGCCACCAGCGCCCTGCACCTGTTCCAGCGCGCGGTCGAGCAAAGCGCCAACGCCTTCCTGCTGGTCAATTGCGACGGCGTGGTCGAGTACGTCAACCCGAGCTTCACCGCGATCACCCAGTACACCACTGAGGAAGTCCACGGCCAGCGCCTCTCGGAGCTGCCGGCCCTGGAAAACCTCAGCGAGTTGCTGTTCGACGCGCCCTCCGCGCTGGCCAAAAGCAATAGCTGGCAAGGCGAATTCAAGAGCCGCCGCAAGAACCTCGAACCCTACTGGGGCCAGTTGTCGATTTCCAAGGTCTACGGTGACAACCGTGAGCTGACGCATTACATCGGCATCTACGAAGACATCACCCAGACCAAACTGGCGCAGCAGCGCATCGAGCGCCTGGCCTACACCGACAACCTGACCAACCTCGGCAACCGGCCTGCATTTATCCGCAACCTGGATGAACGCTTCGCCCGTGACAGCGATACGCCGATCAGCCTGCTGCTGGTGGACATCGACAACTTCAAGCGGATCAACGACAGCCTCGGTCACCAGACCGGCGACAAACTGTTGATCAGCCTGGCCCGGCGCCTGCGCAACAGCCTGAGCCCGAGCGGCAGCCTGGCGCGGTTCGCCAGTAATGAATTCGCGGTGTTGCTCGACGACACTGACCTTGCCACCGGGCAGCAGATCGCCAACCAATTGCTGGCGACGCTGGATAAACCGATGTTCGTCGACAACCAGCTGATCAGCGTCACCGGCTCCGTGGGCCTGGCCTGCGCGCCGCTGCACGGCCGCGACCCGCAAACCCTGATGCGCAACGCCGGCCTTGCCCTGCACAAGGCCAAGGCCAACGGCAAACACCAGGTGCAGGTGTTCACCGAAGCGCTGAACGCCGAGGCCAGTTACAAACTGTTCGTTGAGAACAACCTGCGCCGCGCCCTGACCCAGAACGAGCTGGACGTGTTCTACCAGCCGAAGCTGTGCCTGCGCAGCGGCCGATTGCTGGGCATGGAAGCGCTGCTGCGCTGGAATCATCCGGAGCGCGGCATGATCCGCCCGGATCAGTTCATCAGCGTCGCCGAGGAAACCGGCCTGATCATCCCGATCGGCAAGTGGATCGCCCGCCAGGCCTGCCGCATGAGCAAGGCGCTGACCGCCGCCGGCATGGGCAATCTGCAAGTGGCGATCAACCTGTCGCCCAAGCAGTTTTCCGACCCGGATCTGGTGGCCTCGATCGCCAACATCCTCAAGGAAGAAGCGCTGCCGGCCAATCTGCTGGAACTGGAACTGACCGAAGGCCTGCTGCTGGAAGCCACCGAAGACACCCACTTGCAGCTCGACCAGCTCAAGCGTCTGGGCCTGACCCTGGCCATGGACGACTTCGGCACAGGCTACTCGTCGCTCAGCTACCTGAAAAAATTCCCGATCGACATCATCAAGATCGATCGCAGCTTCATCCACGAAATCCCGGACAACCAGGACGACATGGAAATCACCTCCGCCGTGATCGCCATGGCCCACAACCTGAAACTCAAGGTCGTGGCCGAAGGCATCGAGACCGCCGAGCAGCTGGCGTTCCTGCGCCGGCACCGCTGCGACGTCGGCCAAGGCTACCTGTTCGACCGGCCGATTCCGGGCGGCGAGCTGATCCAGGCGCTCAAGCGCTACCCGCGCGGCCCGCTCTGCCTGTAAATCCCAAGGCAGTACCCGCACATTTTGCCTAGTGATTAACGGGGCATCATTGGGCACACTGGCGGTCAGACTTTTACATCCCATCCTGACTGAGAGGAACGATCATGGTTCTGCGCTCGGAAATTCTGGTGAACAAAAACGTGCTACCGACTAAAGAACAAGCTCTGCCAGGCCGCGAAACCGCAATGGCCCTGCCTGAAAAACACTTTGTTTTCACCGAAACGCCGTTGCTTGGTCCGTTCTTTCAGGACGTCGACTTCGCGATCTTCGGCCTGGGCTGCTTCTGGGGTGCCGAGCGCCGCTTCTGGCAGCGCGAAGGCGTGGTCAGCACCGTGGTCGGTTACGCCGGCGGTTACACGCCAAACCCGACCTACGAAGAAGTCTGCTCGGGCCTGACCGGCCACGCTGAAGTGGTGCTGGTGGTGTTCGACAAGGCCAAGGTCAGCTACGAAGAGCTGCTGGCGATGTTCTGGGAATTGCACAACCCGACGCAGGGCATGCGCCAGGGCAATGACATCGGCACCCAGTACCGTTCGGTGATCTACGCGACCCATCCGGAGCAACTGGAGGCGGCGTTGAAGAGCAAGGCTGTTTATCAGGCCGAACTGTCGAAGGCGGGTCTGGGTGAAATCAGCACCGAGATTGAACAGGCGCCTACCGTTTACTTCGCCGAGGCCTATCACCAGCAGTATCTGGCGAAAAACCCGGAAGGCTATTGCGGGATTGGCGGCACTGGCGTGTGCATGCCGCCGAGTCTGGCGGGGAACTGACCGCGACCACTGATCGTTCCCACGCTCCGCGTGGAAATGCAGCCCGGGACGCTCCGCGTCCCAACAGCGGACGCAGAGCGTCCATTGAGGCGTTCCCACGCAGAGCGTGGGAACGATCATTACGTGGGAACGATCGGTCAGTGATCAGCTTTCGGCGATCAACCAATCCATCTGCCATCCACCCTGGGTCTGCCCAAGCTTTTTGGATAACCACGGCAGCAGCTCACGCAATTCTTCCTCCAGCCCCCACGGCGGATTGGCAATGGCCAGGCCAGAGCCGTTCAGGCTGTTCGGCGTATCCAGTGGATGCACCAGCAACTCGACCCGCAGCAACTTCGGCGCACCGGTGCCGGCCAGATCCTGATAGAAACGACGCAATGCGCGCTGATCCTTCACCGGATACCAGATGGCCGCCACGGTTTGGCGCATCCGCGAGATCGCCTCTTTCAGCGACGCCGCACAACGCTGCATCTCGTCGAGCTTCTCGAACGGCGGATCGATCAGCATCACCGCTCGCTTCTCGGCCACCGGCAGCAGCGCCCGCGCCACATGCCAGCCCTCGCCCAGATGCACGGCCACACGGCGGTCGCCCTTCATGTTGTCCTTGAGCAGTACGCCATCTTCCGGGTGCTTCTCGTTGAGCAACACACGATCCTGGGAACGAGTCAGACGCCGCGCCAACTCCGGCGAGCCCGGGTAATAACGCAACTGGCCATCCGGGTTCATCTCGTGCAGCACTTTCATGTAGTCAGCGGTCAGCGCCGGCAGATCCGGCTGATCCCACAACCGCGCGATGCCTTCCAGGTACTCGCCGGTACGGTTGGCCTGATCGCCCTGCAGGTCATACAGACCGATGCCGGCGTGGCTGTCGAGATAGGCAAACGGCTGCTCCTTGCGCGACATCAGGGCGATGAGGCGGGTCAAGGTCAGGTGTTTGAACACATCGGCATGATTGCCGGCATGGAAGGCGTGACGATAATTCATGGCTGCTCCTGCGAGGGCCGTGAAGTTTACCTTTTACCGGGCGGCAAGTCAGGGGTTGGGGGCTGAGTGGGTGACAACCCTCCAAAAGCCCCTGATAAAACGGGACTGCAATGAGTGGAGTCGCCCGACCAATTTAGCGCAGCATTAGCCTGATTCCGACGACTGGTACCTTTTTAAATGGAATCACGACCTCTGCCTGTCAACTTTGACAGTATCCATCTCACCGAAAACAACACCTAATCAGGTGACAGGACCAGCGTTCGTTAACGCTTGTAATGTTTCAATCCATTGCAAAGAGGATCGTCATCAATGGCACAATCCATTACCACCACATCAGGTACTGGCACTGTTGCGAAAGTCTCAATCGGCCCAGGCCCGATCCCGGGAACTCAGGCGTTTGGTCAGGATTCCATCATCAGCGTAACCCTTGATAACGGAGGTGGAACATTTGACGCAACAACGCTAACACCGCCGTCCGTAATCGCTGGAGACAGAGTCAGGGTTACGATCACCGATGGCCCGCTGGGAAAACTCATAAGTGACGTTACAAAAATCTGAAAAAACAAATGGAGAGAGCTTGTTTGGCGCGCTCAAGCGGTACGGTGCGATAAGCCGACAAGCTCCCTCGTCTCAAGGCTATGCCTCGCCTACTAAAGCTACGAGCGTAGTCGCTTGCCAATCACATCCAACACATCACAACCATCACGCAGCGGTATCACGCAGAGCTGGGCGAAGTCGCTGAGGATGACCGAGTCGCACTCGACCGAGCCGCGCATGCACATGTTTTCCAGGACCTGGATCACGGCGCGGATGCGGTAGTTGGCGGCGTCCATCAGGATGTCGAGCGGGGCGTGGGTGTCGATGAACAGGGTGGGCATGTCGTTGCAGTTGCTGGTCAGCGCCATGAGGCGGTTGTCGGGGTGAGGGATGAAGGGTTCGTAGGGTGGATCTGGATGAAGCGTGCTCATTGTTTAATCCTCTGGTAGTGAAAGAGGCGCACACCGTTTCCCTCCTACAGGATTGGGTGGCAGCCATGCGCGGGGTAGGAGGACTGAGACCAGAGCACTCAGCCACGCCGAAGCGTGCCCGCGCATAACCGCCGCAAAAGATCTTACGGTCGAGCGAAGACTGCCGCAAATCGGGCAACGACGCTTATGCACTGCTCTGAAATCAGGGCTCCTACGCCCTGCCTCCACACTTGCGGAGACAACCAAAGACTATCCCCGCATCTCCGCGCCCACCAGTTCACGCAAACCGCCGCAACTCGCAGGAAACGTCCGAAGCCTTTGCCCGGAAATTTCACTCTGACTCGTCCCGCAAGTAGTCCAGCAATGCCGAAGCCGACGATTCGTCTGACGCTGAAACCGCAAAAAACCTGACAACCTTGCAACGCAAAACGTCGGCGGGAAACGCCTCGAACAACGCCGGCTGCTCCTCGCTCAACCACTGCAAGGCGTTGTTGATCCGGGCATCTTCGCCGAACTGCGCCAGCAGCTTTTCCGGCACCGACCACCAAGGAAACTCCCGACCCGAGACCCGCGCCCTGCCCCCGATCTCGACGGTCTGACCATTGATCAATCCTCGCGTGAGGACCGGTAGTAGTTGCCCGGCATCCACCTCGGACGACTCAAGGATCGGCAACAAAAACCGCCCATCCCAGAACCGGAAGAACACCGCTTTCCCGTCCGGCATCAGCACCTGAGTCAAACTGCGAAAGTGCTCGACCACCGCCTCAAGCCCCGCCGAAGAAACCGCCAGCCAACCCCAGTCGCGAGACTCCGTGGTCGCCACCCAATCCAGAAACTCACTGCCCGCGTCGACGATTCCCACGTAGGGCATCACCGCATCCCACTCGGCATAGATCGTTTCCGCCCAGACCGGTTTCGGCATCTGCGCTTTCAGCGGCCAGGCCTTCAGTGGCTCTGCCGCACTGGCGCTACTGAAAATCGCGAACAACAGCTCCGACGGCTTCAGCGGCACATCCTTCAACCATTGATCAGGCTGCACAGACACCACCTTTGCAGCGCTCGCATTCTTCACAGAACGGCGCATCACCTTTCAGGCTCATGATTTGTGCGGCAGTCAGAATCGCAGCCGGGGCTGCCGCCAGTTTTTCCGGCAACCCCGGCACCGTCGGCGCCGCACTCATCGCCGCCATCGGCGCACCACCCACAACGATCGGCACGCTGCTGAAGATCCCGCCGGGGCCGATGTTGATCCACTGCCCGCCCGCCTGAATCGTCGCGCTCGCGCCGCCGTCGATCACCACTTGCTGGCCGGCGCTGACGTGGAATTGAGCACTGGCGTTGATCGCCTGATTGCTCACGCGGATGTGCCGGTCGCCGGTCACCGTGAGGTGGTCGTCCTGCCTCACCTCGGTATGGCGCTGGCCGTGGGTGATGCGCTGCTCATCGGCTTTCAGCTCGTGTTTGGCGAGGCCGGTGACGACAACGCTGCGCTGGTTATCCACCTGCACCTGCTGATCGTTCAATACGTGCTGGGTCCAGTTTCGCTGGGCGCGCAGGTAGATTTCCTCGGCGCCTTTGCGATCTTCGATACGCAATTCGTTGTAGCCCCCACCGCCGGGACTACTCTGGCTGCGGAAAATACTGCGGGTCTTGTCGGCCGGCAGATCCAGCGGCACCGGCGTGGCGGCGTTCGGCAGGCAACCCATGACCAGCGGTTTGTCGGCATCGGAATCGATGAACCCCACCAGCACTTCCATGCCGACTCGGGGGATCAGCACGCTGCCATAACGATCATGGGCCCAGCCGCTGGCAACCCGCAGCCAGCAACTGGAATGCTCGTTGAGTTCACCGTCGCGATCCCAGGCCAGTTGCACCTTGACCCGACCGTACTCATCGCAATGGATTTCACTGTCTTTCGGGCCGGTGACCACGGCCGGTTGATAGCCGAGCATCCGTGGTTTTTCCGGGCCCATCGGCGGGCGGAAGAACACGTCCCACGGCGTGGCGAGAAAGGTATTACGGTAGCCCTGGAAGTCATCACCGTCGCTGGTCACCGATTCCTCCAGCACTTGCGGCTGTCGGCCACGGTGTTCGATAGCAGTCAGCAGCCAGAGGTCATTCAGATCCTGGCGCGGATGCTCGGTCAGTTGCAGGAAATGTCCGCTGACGAGAGCGGATTGATCGCTGCGGCCCTCGGCCTGACGGTAGTCGGCGACATGTCGTTCAAGGGTGCGCTGGGCCAGTTGCTTGCCGGTTTCGCGCTCGGTGAACTGGCCGGGAAACTGGTAATCCTCCAGCACCGGGCGCTGTTCGCTTACTGCACGGCTTTGCAGTGCCAGCCGGGGTTTGGTGAAGTCGTAATCACGCCGGGTGACCACGCTGGTGCGGGTTTCAACGCGTACGGTGAAGCGCTTGATCGCCGGTGCCGATGCGGCCATGCCGCTGCCCGGCAGGTACAGCGTCGGCTTGGTCAGACGCGGGAATACCGTCTGATCGTCGCCGAACACCAACAGATGTCCGTCCGGGCTGTGCTGAAAGTGAAAATGAATACCGACTTCGGCACACAGCCGCTGAATGAACGCCAGATCGCTTTCGGCGTACTGCACACAATATTCACGGGGCGGGTAATCGCTGCCGAGGCGAAACGTGAAGGCATCGCGCAGGATCGCGTGATCCTTGAGGATCTGCGTCACGATCTGCGGCACGCTTTGATGCTGGAAGATCCGCTGATTGATCCGATGACCCAGGTAGGCCAGACGCGGAACTAGGCTGACGTGATAGCGGGTCAGACGCTTGCCGGAATCCCCCTGCCCGACCCGATAGATCTGACCGTGGATACCGGAACCGTCTTCATCAAAACTCAGAAACGCCTGACAGTGCAGCAGGCTTTCCAGATCCAGATCCGGCCGTTCACTGACCAGCTCCAGGTCGAAGCGGAAGGGTTGGCTGATGGCTTCCTTGCCCGTGAACTCAAGGACTTTGAGGTCAAACTGGGCGCCTTCGACGGTCAACGTGAAACGCGGTTGATTGGCAGGCGCGAACATCCGATGTCTCTCTGCAGAATGAGGGCGGGCGATTCTGCATGAGGGGCAAGGGGTGCAGGACGGGTGACTGAAAAATCAGATTTTCCCTACTTGAAACTTCGATTTGGCCTTCAACAATCGACGCTTTCAACTACAGACAGATCCGTCAGAAATATCGCAGAACCCTGTGGGAGCTGGCTTGCCAGCGATGGCGATTTGTCAGTCACTCTAAATGCTGGATGTGCCGCCCTCATCGCTGGCAAGCCAGCTCCCACGGGGATCGCCAGCGCTGATCAGAAATCGCAGGCAATAAAAAACGGCCCGCTTCCTTTAGGACGCGGGCCGTTTTCTGGTGAGCCTCAGCTCATTCCCATCACTTGTTCAGATGGAAATCCTTCTCGGCCGCTTCAAAGCGCTGAACCATGCCGGCGCTCGGCTGGCCCATCAGGCTGACCAGGTAGATCGCCAGGCTGGCGAAGATGAAGCCCGGGATGATTTCGTACAGACCCAGCAATTCGAAATGCTTCCACACGATCACGGTGATCGCGCCGACCAGGATGCCGGCCAGTGCGCCGTCACGGGTCATCTTTTTCCAGATCACCGAGATCAGCACCACAGGACCGAAGGCCGCACCGAAACCGGCCCAGGCGTAGGACACCAGACCCAGCACGCGGTTTTCCGGGTTGGCAGCCAGGGCGATAGCGACCAGCGCAACCAGCAGCACCATGGCGCGACCAACCCATACCAGCTCGACTTGCGAAGCGGATTTACGCAGGAAAGCCTTGTAGAAATCTTCGGTCAGGGCGCTCGAGCACACCAGCAACTGGCAGCTCAGGGTGCTCATCACTGCCGCGAGAATAGCCGACAACAGCACGCCTGCAATCCACGGGTTGAACAGGATTTTCGCCAGTTCGATGAACACACGCTCGTGGTTTTCGGTCACTGGACCGGCCACTTCCGGGTGCGCCGAGAAATAAGCGATACCGAAGAAGCCCACGGCCACGGTGCCGCCCAGGCACAGGATCATCCAGGTCATGGAGATACGACGGGCGTTGGCGATCGACTTGACCGAATCAGCGGCCATGAAGCGCGCCAGGATGTGCGGCTGGCCGAAGTAGCCCAGACCCCAACCCATCAGCGAGATGATGCCGATGAAAGTGGTGCCCTTGAGCATGTCGAAGTTGCTCGGGTCCTGCGCTTCGATGGCCAGGAACGTGGTATCCACGCCACCGGTAGCCAGCAGCACGATGATCGGCGTCAGCAGCAGTGCGAAGATCATCAGCGTGGCTTGTACGGTGTCGGTCCAGCTCACCGCGAGGAAACCGCCGACGAAGGTGTAGGCAATCGTCGCCGCAGCGCCGGCCCACAGCGCCGTCTCGTAGGACATGCCGAAGGTGCTTTCGAACAGACGGGCACCGGCCACGATGCCGGAAGCGCAGTAGATGGTGAAGAACACCAGAATCACCACTGCCGAAATGATGCGCAGCAGACCGCTCTTGTCTTCGAAACGGCTGGAGAAGTAGTCCGGCAGGGTCAGCGCGTCACCGTTGTGTTCGGTTTGAACACGCAGGCGACCGGCAACGAACAGCCAGTTCAGGTAGGCACCGACGATCAGGCCGATGGCGATCCAGCTTTCGGACAGGCCGGACATGTAGATGGCGCCCGGCAGGCCCATCAGCAACCAGCCGCTCATGTCGGAAGCACCGGCGGACAATGCCGTCACCACGCTGCCGAGGCTGCGGCCGCCAAGAATATAGTCAGAAAGGTTGTTGGTGGAGCGATAGGCCATGAAGCCGATCAGCACCATTGCTGCGATGTAGATCACGAACGTGATCAGGGTTGGATTACTTGCGCTCATTACGTACGTGCCCTGGCTTTGTTTTTATGTAGCGGCGGCGGTTGCACCGTTTGCAGACTGACGTCTGACAGACGATTCGCACTGCCGCGCATTTATGACCAATGTTTCCCCAGGAAAGCCATTGGCCGGTGCGTCGGGTTCCCCCGGTTGCACCTTGGGCGCGAATCCTATGCAACAAAGCAAAACAGGTGCAACCAGTTTCTTGAGAATTAGTTGCACCCAGTCGGATTTATCCTACGGAAGTCGCTTTTTGCTCCCTTTTAACGCAGTGACAACGCTTTTCTAGAAGCAAAAGCACCAAGCAAGAGCAGCACTTTCGTACCAGAAATTATTTCCTGACGAGCTGCAGAATATTCCGACAAAAAAGGGTTGCACCCGGTTGCACCTGTTTCGGCTCGCGGCTAATCTTGCCGCCAGCTGTTGTCGCGCAACTGCGGCACCTATGAGGATAAAAATATGGCTACCACCACCCTTGGGGTCAAACTTGACGACCCGACCCGCGAACGCCTGAAGGCCGCCGCAACCTCGATTGATCGCACACCGCACTGGCTGATCAAGCAGGCAATTTTCAATTACCTGGAAAAACTCGAGGGTGGTGCAACCCTGACCGAGCTGAACGGTTTGTCCGCCAAGGACACCGACGACGCGGGCGAAGTCCATACCGATCACGCTCACCAATGCTTCCTCGAATTCGCTGAAAGCATCCTGCCGCAATCGGTGCTGCGCGCCTCGATCACCGCCGCTTATCGTCGCCCTGAGCCGGAAGTGGTACCGATGCTGATCGAGCAGGCTCGCCTGCCGGCACCGATGGCCGAAGCCACCAACAAACTCGCCGCGACCATCGCGGAAAAACTGCGTAACCAGAAGAGTGCCGGCGGTCGTGCAGGCATTGTTCAGGGTCTGCTGCAGGAGTTTTCCCTGTCGTCCCAGGAAGGCGTGGCGCTGATGTGCCTGGCCGAAGCGCTGCTGCGGATCCCGGACAAAGGCACTCGCGATGCGCTGATCCGCGACAAGATCAGCACCGGCAACTGGCAGCCACACCTGGGCAACAGCCCGTCGCTGTTCGTCAACGCCGCAACCTGGGGCCTGCTGCTGACCGGCAAACTGGTGTCGACTCATAACGAAGCCGGCCTGACCTCGTCGCTGAGCCGTATCATCGGCAAGAGCGGCGAGCCGATGATCCGCAAGGGCGTCGACATGGCCATGCGCCTGATGGGCGAGCAGTTCGTCACCGGCGAAACCATCGCCGAAGCCCTGGCCAATGCGAGCAAGTTCGAAGCCAAGGGCTTCCGCTATTCCTACGACATGCTCGGTGAAGCGGCGCTGACCGAACACGACGCCCAGAAGTACCTGGCCTCGTACGAACAAGCCATTCACTCGATCGGCAAAGCGTCCCACGGCCGTGGGATTTATGAAGGTCCGGGCATCTCGATCAAGCTGTCGGCCCTGCACCCGCGCTACAGCCGCGCCCAGTACGAACGTGTGATGGACGAGCTGTACCCGCGCCTGCTGTCGCTGACCCTGTTGGCCAAGCAATACGACATCGGCCTGAACATCGACGCCGAAGAAGCCGACCGCCTGGAGCTGTCGCTGGATCTGCTCGAGCGCCTGTGCTTCGAGCCGCAACTGACCGGCTGGAACGGCATCGGTTTCGTGATCCAGGCCTACCAGAAGCGTTGCCCGTACGTGATCGATTACGTGATCGACCTGGCTCGCCGCAGCCGTCATCGCCTGATGATCCGTCTGGTGAAAGGCGCGTACTGGGACAGCGAAATCAAGCGCGCCCAGGTCGAAGGCCTGGAAGGCTATCCGGTCTACACCCGCAAGGTGTACACCGACGTTTCCTACATCGCCTGCGCCCGCAAACTGTTGTCGGTGCCGGAAGTCATCTACCCGCAGTTCGCTACGCACAACGCCCACACCCTGTCGGCGATTTATCACATTGCCGGTCAGAACTATTATCCGGGCCAGTACGAATTCCAGTGCCTGCACGGCATGGGCGAACCGTTGTACGAGCAGGTTGTAGGAAAAGTTTCCGAAGGCAAGCTGAACCGTCCGTGTCGCGTGTACGCTCCGGTCGGCACCCACGAAACCCTGCTGGCGTACCTCGTACGTCGTCTGCTGGAAAACGGCGCCAACACCTCGTTCGTCAACCGCATCGCCGACCAGTCGATTTCGATTCAGGAACTGGTGGCCGATCCGGTTGCACAAATCGAGCAGATGGCAACCGTGGAAGGTGGTTTCGGCCTGCCGCACCCGCGCATTCCGCTGCCGCGTGACCTGTACGGTTCCGAGCGCGCCAACTCCAGCGGCATCGACATGGCCAACGAACATCGTCTGGCTTCGCTGTCCTGCGCCCTGCTGGCGACCGCGCACAACAACTGGAAAGCCGCGCCGATGCTCGGTTGCGCCTCCAGCAACGAAGCGCCGGCACCGGTGCTGAACCCGTCCGATCTGCGTGACGTGGTCGGCCACGTGCAGGAAGCCACGGTCGAAGACGTCGACAACGCAATCCAATGCGCCCTGAACGCCGCACCGATCTGGCAGGCCACCCCGCCCGCCGAACGTGCCGCGATTCTGGAACGCGCCGCTGACTTGATGGAAGGCGAGATCCAGCCGCTGATGGGCCTGCTGGCTCGCGAAGCCGGCAAGACCTTCGCCAACGCCATCGCCGAAGTCCGCGAAGCTGTCGACTTCCTGCGTTATTACGCGGTGCAGGCACGCAACGATTTCAGCAACGACGCCCACCGCCCACTGGGCCCGGTGGTGTGCATCAGCCCATGGAACTTCCCGCTGGCGATCTTCAGCGGCCAGGTTGCCGCCGCACTGGCCGCCGGTAACCCGGTGCTGGCCAAACCGGCCGAGCAGACTCCGCTGGTGGCCGCACAAGCCGTACGCTTGCTGCTCGAAGCCGGGATTCCGGAAGGCGTGCTGCAACTGCTGCCGGGTCGCGGTGAAACCGTCGGCGCCGGCCTGGTGGGTGATGAACGCGTCAAAGGCGTGATGTTTACCGGTTCCACCGAAGTCGCCCGTCTGCTGCAACGCAACATCGCCGGTCGCCTCGACAACCAGGGCCGTCCGATTCCGCTGATCGCCGAAACCGGCGGCCAGAACGCGATGATCGTCGACTCTTCGGCACTGACCGAACAGGTGGTGATCGACGTGGTGTCGTCGGCCTTCGACAGCGCCGGTCAGCGCTGCTCGGCCCTGCGCGTCCTGTGCTTGCAGGAAGATTCCGCTGATCGCGTCATCGAAATGCTCAAAGGCGCGATGGCTGAAAGCCGTCTCGGCAACCCGGAGCGTCTGTCCGTGGACATCGGCCCGGTGATCGACGCCGAAGCCAAGGCCGGCATAGAGAAGCACATCCAGAGCATGCGCGACAAAGGTCGCAACGTGTACCAGGTGGCTATTGCCGATACCGAGGAAGTCAAACGCGGCACCTTCGTCATGCCGACCCTGATCGAGCTGGAAAGCTTCGACGAACTGCAACGCGAGATCTTCGGCCCGGTGCTGCACGTGGTGCGCTACAAGCGTAAAGAGATCGACCAGTTGATCGCCCAGATCAACGCCTCCGGTTACGGCCTGACCCTCGGCGTGCACACCCGCATCGACGAGACCATCGCCAAGGTGATCGACAACGTCAACGCCGGTAACGTCTACGTCAACCGCAACATTGTGGGTGCCGTGGTCGGCGTCCAGCCATTCGGTGGTGAAGGCCTGTCGGGTACTGGCCCGAAAGCCGGTGGCCCGCTGTACCTGTACCGTCTGCTGTCGACGCGTCCTACCGATGCCATCGAACAATCCTTCGCTCGCGCTGATGCTGCCGTGGCGCCGGACGTTCGTCTGCGCGACGCCATGAGCAAACCGCTGACCGCTCTGAAAGCCTGGGCCGACAGCAACAAGTTCGCCGACCTGAGCACCCTGTGCGTGCAGTACGCGGCGCAGTCGCAAAGCGGTATCACCCGCGTACTGGCCGGCCCGACCGGCGAAAAGAACAGCTACGCGATCCTGCCGCGCGAGCACGTGCTGTGCCTGGCGGACATCGAAGGTGATCTGCTGACCCAACTCGCTGCAGTACTGGCGGTAGGCGGTTCGGCAGTCTGGCCGGAATCCGACACCAGCAAGGCATTGTTCGCACGCCTGCCGAAGGAAATTCAGGCGCGGATCAAACTGGTTTCCGACTGGAACAAGGACGACGTGGTGTTCGATGCGGTTCTGCATCACGGCCATTCCGACCAGTTGCGTGCGGTCTGCCAGCAGATCGCCAAACGTGCCGGCGCCATCGTCGGGGTTCAGGGCCTGTCCCAGGGCGAGACCAACATTGCTCTGGAGCGCCTGGTGATCGAGCGTGCGTTGAGCGTCAACACCGCTGCGGCAGGTGGTAACGCCAGTCTGATGACCATCGGTTAACTCCCGCGCGATCGTTCCCACGCTCTGCGTGGGAACGCCTCAAGGGACGCTCCGCGTTCCAGCCACGCTGCCGATTTCAAGCCTGGCACCGATGGGACGCGGAGCGTCCGGGGCTGCATTCCCACGCAGAGCGTGGGAACGATCAGTACAGCAACCTGAAATGGGCGCCCTCACCGGCGCCCATTTTTTTGGCCTCTCCATCACCGTTATCAATCTTCCTGTTCAGCCTTTATTCGCACGCCTAGACTCGGTCCATTCCAAAAAAAGGTAGGCCGACATGTCCGAGACGCTGCTCAGTTCCCGCAATCTGGCTTTCGAGCTGTACGAAGTCCTCGATGCCGAGGGCCTGACCCGGCGCGAGCGGTTTGCCGAGCACAACCGCGAAACCTTCGATGCCGCCATCGGCACGGCGCGCAACATCGCCGAGAAGTACTTCGCACCGCACAACCGCAAGGGCGACGAAAACGAGCCACGCTACGAGAACGGTCAGGCGATTCTGATTCCCGAGGTGAAACCGGCAGTGGATGCGTTCCTCGAAGCCGGATTCCTCAACGCAGCGCGCAGTTTCGACGCCGGCGGCATGCAACTTCCTACATTGCTGTCCCAGGCCTGCTTCGCCCACTTCCAGTCGGCCAACGCGGCGTCGACCTCCTATCCGTTCCTGACCATGGGTGCGGCCAACCTGATCGAAAGTTTCGGCACCGAAGAGCAGAAGCAACGCTTCCTGCAACCGATGATCGACGGTCGTTTTTTCGGCACCATGGCCCTCACCGAACCTCATGCCGGCTCGTCGCTGTCGGATATTCGTACCCGCGCCGAGCCTGCGTCCGACGGCACTTATCGCCTCAAGGGCAACAAGATCTTCATTTCCGGCGGCGATCACCCGCTCTCGGAAAACATCGTGCACATGGTGCTTGCCAAGCTGCCGGACGCACCGGCCGGGGTGAAGGGGATTTCGCTGTTTATCGTGCCGAAGTTTCTGGTCAACGATGACGGCAGCCTCGGCAAACGCAACGACGTGTTGCTGGCCGGGCTGTTCCACAAGATGGGCTGGCGCGGAACGACGTCAACGGCGCTGAACTTCGGCGATAACGGTGAGTGTGTCGGTTATCTGGTGGGCAAGCCGCACCACGGCTTGAGCTACATGTTCCAGATGATGAACGAGGCGCGCATCGGCGTCGGCATGGGCGCGGTGATGCTCGGTTATGCCGGTTATCTGTACTCGCTGGAATACGCTCGCGAACGTCCGCAAGGCCGGGTGCCGGACAGCAAGGATCCGACCACGGCACCGGTGGCGATCATTCAGCACGCCGATGTCAGACGCATGCTGTTGATCCAGAAATCCTACGTTGAAGGGGCGTTCGATCTCGGCCTTTATGCTGCGCGGCTGTTCGATGACACCACCACTCTGGAGTCTGAAGCGGAGCGCAAGCAGGCCCACGAACTGCTGGACTTGCTGACGCCGATCGTCAAATCCTGGCCATCCGAGTTCTGCCTGAAGGCCAACGAACTGGCGATCCAGATTCTTGGCGGCCACGGTTACACCCGCGAGTACCCGGTGGAGCAGTACTACCGCGACAACCGCCTGAACCCGATCCACGAAGGCACCCACGGCATTCAGTCGCTGGACTTGCTGGGGCGCAAACTGGCGCAGAACGGTGGCGCCGGGCTCAAGCAGCTGATTCGACTGATCGCCGACACCGCCGAGCGCGCGGTAGCGTACGAATCGTTGACCGCACTGCGTGAGCCGTTGGAGAAACTGGTGGCGCGCCTACAGAGCGTGACCATTGGTCTGCTGACCGACCTGGCTCAGGGCAAGGTCAACAGCAGCCTGGCGAACTCGGCGCTGTACCTGAAGGTGTTCGGGCATGCGGTGATTGGCTGGCGCTGGCTGGAGCAGGCGATTCGCGCCGAGGAAGGGTTGGCCAAGGGCAATGCGGCGGATGCCGACTTCTATAAGGGCAAGTTGCAGGCGGCGCGCTATTTCCTGACGTGGGAAGTGCCGGGGTGCCAGCATGAGCTGGCGTTGCTGGAGGCGCGGGATGATACGTGTCTGGCAATGCAGGATGCGTGGTTTTGACCTCTTAATGATCGTTCCCACGCTCCGCGTGGGAATGCCTCCTGTGACGCTCTGCGTCACGATCTTGAGAGGACGCGGAGCGTCTGGGGCTGCATTCCCACGCAGAGCGTGGGAACGATCAATTTCAGCTCAACTTGAACCTGCCCATCTGCCGCGCCAGATCATCCGCCAGCCGCTGCAGCATCTGACAATCCTCACGACAGGCGCGGACCTCCCCCGCCGTCGCCCGGGCCAGATCGGAAATGCCCTGTACGTTGCGGTTGATCTCCTCGGTCACCGCCGACTGTTCCTCAGTCGCCGTCGCCACCTGATGGTTCATGTCGCTGATGCGCTCGACCTGCCCGGTAATCGCAGTCAAAGACGCCCCGGTACGCTGGCTCGATTCAACTCCTGTCCCCGTCGCGGCCTGCCCGGTTCGCATCGATGACACCGCATTCTCCGCACCCTGCTTGAGGCTGCCGATCATCTGCTGAATCTCGTCTGTAGACGCCTGAGTCCGACGCGCCAAGGTGCGCACTTCATCCGCTATCACTGCAAAACCACGCCCCATATCGCCGGCTCGAGCAGCCTCGATGGCAGCGTTCAACGCCAGCAGGTTGGTCTGCTCGGACACCCCGCGAATCACCGCCAGCACCTGATCGATCGACGCCACTTGATGCGCCAGCTCCCCCACCGCCCCAGCGGCGACGCCGATTTCATCGGACATGCTTTCGATATGACGAATCGAGCCACCAACCACTTCCCGCGCCTGCATCGCTTCATCGCGGGCGGTTTGCGAGGCGAGAGCGGCGTTGCCGGCATTCTGCGCGATCTCCTGCACGGTCAGGCCCATTTCGTGGACGGCGGTGGCGACCATATCGGTCATTTCCTGCTGGCGGCCGGAGCGCTCGGCGGTGTTATCCACAACACTGGCCACCTGGCCCACAGCAACGCGCAGACGCTCGCTGGTGGTCAGCACCTCGCCAATCATCCCGCGCTGGCTGTCGAGGAAACGGTTGAAGCCCCGCGCGAGGTCGCCCAGTTCATCGGCGCGGCTGGAATCTAACCGATGGGTCAAATCTCCACCACCGCTACCGATTGCTACCAGTGCAGCTGTTACCTGACGAATCGGTCGCACCAACCCCTGGGCCAGCCAGATCACCAGCGCCAGGCAAACCAACGCCACCACCAGGCCGATGCCGCTGCTCATCCACATCGCCCGACGGGCTTCGGCGTAGATCTGCGACTGTGGCACTTCGGCCACCAGGGTCCAACCGAGATCGCGCAAAGGCAGGCTGAAGGCGAGGAAGTCTTCGCCGTCGCGCTGAAAGCTGCTGTTGGCGGCCACTTTATGGCCCATGACCGCGTGTGCTGCCGAGCCACCGATCTGCTCGCTCAAGGTGCGCTTGCCGCTGAACTGTGCCTCGGGATGGACCTGGATAAGACCGTCGGAACGCACGAGATAGACCTTCCCGCGCTCGCCGAAGCTGAAGTTGTGAATCAGCTCCGACAGCTCTTTCATGCTCAGCCCAAGGCCCGCGACACCGACCACTTTGCCGGCCTGCTCCACCTTCAAATCGATGAACAGCGCCAGCTCTCCAGTGGCCCCGTCGTTGTCGATATTCAGGGTTCGCGACTGGTTACTGTCAAGAAACGAGTAAAACCACGCATCGGCCGGCTTGTCGCGACTGAGGGTGCGATCCAGGCCTTTTTCGGTGATGTAGTGATTGGATTCGGTGCCGATGATCAGCGCAGTAAACGCCTTGTGTTCGGCGCGGATGCCTTCCAGATACTGCGCGAAACCCGCCGTTCTGGCGGAATCTTCACCATTGGCCAGCCAGTCGCGGACCATCGTGTTGCTGGCGATGTCCTTGGCGGCGGTGAGGGGTTGAACGAGGATTCGTTCGATGTCGTTGCGCGTCGCTTCGATGCTCGACGGCAGCGCCTGTTCGACCAGATAGCTCTGGGCGAGGCGGTTGACCACCAGGGTATAAATGCCAACCACGATCAGAATGCTGACCAGCAGGGCGGTGCCCATACCGAGGATCAACTGCCATTGAATACTGCGACGCCAGAACTGCATGGAGCACCCCCAAAGAATAAGAGGCTGAAACACTGCAACAGCCGTGCCGATTGTATACAGCGAAATCGACAATCTTATTCTTTGGTTGTGCGCAACCCCATCAACCCTGATTGATGGTCTTGGCGATGGTCTCGACCGTGGCGCTGACTTGCTCTTGGTAACGCTCGAGTTCCTGCTGATGCTGCTTCTTCATTTCAATCTGCTGCGAGCACAGATTCATCGCCGCCAGCACCAGCAGGCGGTCGCCGATCAGGGTCGGGTATTTCTTCTTGGTGTCGGCCAGTGCGGCCTTGAGCATCAACGCAGCGTCCAGCAGGGTCTGTTCTTCCCCGGCCGGTGCCTTGATCGAATAGTCCTCCCCCAGGATGGAGATGACTTTTACCCCTGCTGTACCGTGGTTCATGCGCTGACAGGACCTGCGTTGACGCGATCAACCAGGGCCTGGATGCGCGCGGCGGTGGCGCCGTGCTTTTCTTCCTGTTCCATCAGGCTCAGTTGCAGGCTTTCGTTTTCATCCTTGGCCTGGGCCAGTTCCGTGGACAGGGTCTGGTTGGTTTCCGACAGGGTCTGGTTCTGTTGCACCAGATCGCTGACGAGCTGTTCCAATTGGCTGAGGGATGCTTCCAACATTTTGATCTTCCAGGGCTTTTTCAAAGGGCGCGTACGATAAAGAAAAGTCGTCGTTGACGCCAGGGTTAAACCGGCGCAAGGCCTTGATTTTCCTGGCGGCCGACCGTTCTTGCGAGTGTTAGAGACTGTGATCTGCCGATCTGGTTCCTGCACTTCGTCGCCCGACGCCCCATGCGACAAATACGCACACCACCTCAAGACTTTAGTCGTATGACCGATAAGTCACCCAACAGCAGTCTCAGCCCGCACGGATGCGGCCCTTCCCTGGTATCCGCCTCCATGTCCCTTCGCAATATGAACATCGCCCCCCGGGCGTTCACCGGTTTTGCCCTGATCGGCGGCCTGATGCTGATTCTCGGTGTGTTCGCCCTGAATCAGATGAGCAAGATCCGCGGCGCCGCCGAGGACATTTCCTCCAGCAGCGTGCCGAGCATCAAGAACCTCGACGAATTCACTCAGCTGACCCTGCGCCTGCGGGTGCTGTCGTACCGATTGCTGGTGAACCGCGAGCCGGACGTCCAGCAGAAAACCATGGATCTGCTCGATATGCGCAACCAGCAGATCCGCAAGGCCCAGACCGATTACGAGCCGTTGATCGGCAGCCCCGAAGAGCGTGCGGCCTACGACCAGTACGTGCAGTTGCTGGGTCAGTACCGCCAGATCGAAGACCGGATGAAAACCCTGTCGCGCAACAATCAGGTGGATGAGCTGCGCAACCTGCTGAACACCCAGTTGCTCGACAACTCCGAAGCGATCAACACCGTGCTCAACCGCCTGATGCAGATCAACGGCCAGCAGATCAGCGAAACCAACCAGCAGGCCGCCGACCAGTATTCCTCGGCCTTCAATCTGGTGGTGACCCTGCTGGTGATCGCCACCGGTCTGACCTTCCTGTTCGCCTGGTTGCTGACCGTCAGCATCACCAAGCCGATCGCCAAGGCTCTGGATGCAGCGGAAACCATCGCCGAAGGCAATCTGACCCAACCGATCCAAGTGGACGGCACCGACGAAGCCGGGCGCCTGCTGGCGGCCATGGCCAAGATGCAGTCGAAGCTGCGCGACACCCTGCAGCGGATTTCCGGCTCGGCCACCCAACTGGCCTCTGCCGCCGAAGAGCTGAACAGCGTCACCGACGAAAGCGCCCGGGGTCTGACCCAGCAGAACAACGAAATCGAGCAGGCTGCCACCGCGGTCAACGAGATGACTAGCGCCGTGGAAGAAGTTGCGCGCAACGCCGTCAGCACCTCGGAAGCTTCGAAGAACGCCACCACCTCCGCCGGCGACGGCCGCGATCTGGTGCAGGAAACCGTCAGCGCCATCGAACGCATGAGCGCCGACGTGCAGAGCACCGCTACCCTGATCGGTGATCTGGCCAACGAATCCCGTGACATCGGCAAGGTGCTGGACGTGATCCGTGGCTTGGCCGACCAGACCAACCTGCTGGCGCTCAACGCTGCAATTGAGGCGGCCCGCGCCGGTGAAGCCGGTCGTGGATTTGCGGTGGTCGCCGACGAAGTTCGCGCCCTGGCGCACCGCACCCAGCAGTCGACCAGCGAAATCGAGCGCATGATTGGCAGCATCCAGAGCGGCACCGAACACGCCGTGGATTCGATGCGCAACAGCACCGAGCGCGCCGAATCGACCCTGAACATCGCCCGTGGCGCGGGTCTGTCGCTGGACACGATCAACACGGCCATCGTTGAAATCAACGAGCGCAACCTGGTGATCGCCAGCGCCGCCGAAGAGCAGGCGCAGGTGGCGCGGGAAGTGGATCGCAACCTGGTGAACATCCGCGATCTGTCGGTGCAATCGGCGACCGGCGCGAATCAGACCAGTGCGGCCAGTAATGAGCTGTCGCGATTGGCGCTTGATCTGAACAATATGGTTGGGCGGTTCAGCCTCTGAGATAGAAGCCCCCTTTTGATCATTCTCACATCGAGAGGTTGATCGTTCCCACGCTCTGCGTGGGAATGCAGCCCGGGACGCTCCGCGTCCCAAAAGCGGACGCAGAGCGTCCATTGAGGCATTCCCACGCGGAGCGTGGGAACGATCGCCTCCTCTGGTGCAAAAGCTTTTTGACAGCATCACATTTCAACAGGTTAGAATCGCTGGCACGCAGACTGCATGGTCAGTTTGTGCCCGTCTTTCCGCTTCTGGAGTACTGCCTTTGAATGCGACGACCATCAACAGCCTGTTCTTGATCGGCGCGTTGCTGGTAGGCGCAAGCATTCTTGTCAGCTCCCTTTCCTCCCGTCTCGGCATCCCGATTCTGGTGATCATCCTCGCGGTCGGCATGAGTGCCGGGGTCGATGGCGGCGGCATCATTTTCGATAACTACCCGACGGCCTATCTGGTCGGCAACCTCGCACTGGCAGTGATCCTGCTCGACGGTGGTTTGCGCACCCGGGTGTCCAGTTTCCGCGTGGCCTTGTGGCCGGCCTTGTCGCTGGCCACGGTCGGCGTCCTTATCACCACCGGCCTCACCGGCATGGCGGCCGCGTGGCTGTTTGACCTCAACCTGATCCAAGGCCTGCTGATCGGCGCCATCGTCGGCTCCACGGACGCCGCCGCGGTGTTCTCGCTGCTCGGCGGCAAGGGCCTGAACGAGCGGGTGACCGCCAGCCTGGAAATCGAATCCGGCAGCAACGACCCGATGGCGGTGTTCCTCACCGTGACCCTGATCGACATGCTCGCCAGCGGCCAGACCGGCCTGCACTGGAGCCTGCTGACCCACCTGATCCGCGAATTCGGCATCGGTGGGGTGATCGGTCTGGGCGGTGGCTGGCTGATGCTGCAACTGGTCAACCGGATCAACCTGGCCACCGGTCTGTATCCGATTCTGGTGATCGCCGGCGGTCTGGTGGTGTTCGCCCTGACCAACGCCCTGCACGGCAGCGGCTTCCTCGCCGTGTACCTGTGCGGTCTGGTCATCGGCAACCGCCCGGTGCGCAGCCGTCACGGCATTCTGCACATGCTCGACGGCATGGCGTGGCTGGCGCAGATCGGCATGTTCCTGGTGCTGGGCCTGCTGGTCACCCCGCATGACTTACTGCCGATCGCCCTGCCTGCGCTGGGTCTGGCGCTGTGGATGATTCTGTTCGCACGGCCGCTGTCGGTGCTGGTCGGGCTGCTGCCGTTCAAGGCCTTCCATGGCCGCGAAAAGGCGTTCATTTCCTGGGTCGGTCTGCGCGGCGCGGTGCCGATCATTCTGGCGGTGTTCCCGCTGATGGCCGGGCTGCCGAATGCGCAGCTGTACTTCAACCTCGCGTTCTTCATCGTGCTGGTGTCGCTGCTGGTGCAGGGCACGAGCCTGCCGTGGGTCGCCAAGCTGCTCAAGGTGACGGTACCGCCGGAGCCGGCGCCGATTTCCCGCGCCGCCCTCGAAGTGCACGTCACCAGCGAGTGGGAACTGTTCGTCTACAAGCTCGGCGCGGAAAAATGGTGCATCGGTTCGCCCCTGCGCGAACTGAAAATGCCCGAAGGCACCCGTATCGCCGCCCTGTTTCGCGGTCAGCAACTGCTCCATCCGTCGGGTAGTACGGTGCTGGAAGTCGATGATTTGCTGTGTGTTATCGGCCATGAGCACAACCTGCCGGCCCTCGGAAAACTGTTCAGCCAGGCGCCGCAACGCGGCCTCGATCTGCGCTTCTTCGGCGACTTCGTACTCGAAGGAGATGCCCAGCTCAAAGCGGTTGCCGCCCTGTACGGCCTGCCCGCCGAAGGCATCGATCCGGACATGACCCTGGGCCACTTCATTGCCCAGAAAGTCGGCGGTGCACCGATCGTTGGCGACCAGGTGGAATGGAACAACACCCACTGGACGGTTGCGGTCATGGACGGGAACAAGATCGGCAAAGTGGGCGTCAGATTCCCCGAAGGAAGTCGCCCGGGCCCCGGGCTCTTCCTCTAAACTGCGTCCACTCTCACTTGCTTGACCGGTCTCTATGCCTACCCTGCGCTCCTTTTTCGTCGCGGCCCTGCTGGGCCTGAGTCTCACTGTCGGCCCGCTGCAGGCCGCCGAACCGCCGTCCAGCGACGCCGTGCAGGCCAGCCTGGACAAGCTCACCGACAGCAAACTGCCCGAAGCCGACAAGAAGGCCCTGCAGACGGTCCTGCAAAACACGCTGAATCAGCTCAACAACCGGCGTGACTACGAGCAGAAGCTGATCGACCTCAAGCAGCAACTGGCCACCGCGCCAAAGCAGACCATCGAGAATTCGCGCGAACTGACCCGCCTCAAGGCCAGCGCCGTGGTGCCGGTTGCGCAGCGCTTTCCCAAGGAAAACATCCAGCAGCTGGAGCAGATGCTCACCGAGCGCTCGACCCAGCAAAGCGATCTGCAAAAGGCCCTGGCCGACGCCAACAGCCTGATCATCACCGCCCAGACCCGTCCCGAACGTGCCCAGGCCGAGATTTCCAGCAGCCAGACGCGCATCCAGCAGATCAATAACATCCTCAAGACCGGCAAGGACGCCGGCAAGACCGTCAGCGCCGAGCAGCGCGACCTGCTCAACGCCGAACTGGCGGCGCTCAATGCGCTGATCCCGCTGCGCCGTCAGGAACTGGCCGGCAACAACCAATTGCAGGATCTGGGCAACAGTCAGCATGACCTGCTCTCGGAAAAGTCCGACCGTCTGGATCGCGAGATCCAGGAACTGCAAACCCTGATCAACCAGAAACGTCTGACCCTGTCGCAGGAAACCGTGACGCAGCAGTCGATCGAGGCCCAAAAGTCCGGCAGCAGCGCCCTGCTCGCCACGGAAAGCGCGGCCAACCTCAAGCTCTCCGACTACCTGCTCAAAAGCACCGACCGTCTCAACGAACTGACCCAGCAGAACCTGCAGACCAAGCAGCAACTGGACAGCGTGACCCAGAGCGATTCGGCCCTCGACGAGCAGATCAACGTGCTCAAGGGCAGCCTGCTGCTGTCGAAGATTCTCTATAAACAGAAGCAAGCGCTGCCGCGCCTCAAGGTCGACCGCGATCTGGCGGACCAGATCGCCGACATTCGCCTGTACCAGTTCGAAATCAATCAACAACGTGAACAGCTGAGCAATCCGGCGACTTACGTCGACAACCTGCTGTCCACTCAGCCACCGGAGCAAGTCACGCCACAACTGCGCAAGAGTCTGCTGGAGCTGGCCAACACCCGTGTCGATCTGCTGGAACGGCTGAGCCGCGAACTGAGCGCGATGCTCAACGAATCGATCACCCTGCAACTGAACCAGAAACAACTGCTGAGCACCGCGCAAAGCCTGCGCGCGACTCTCGACGAGCAGATGTTCTGGATTCCGAGCAACAAGCCGCTGGACACCGAATGGATGCGCGGCGTGCCGGAGCGTCTGAAGCGTCAGATCGATACCCTGCCGCTGGCCTCAAGCTTCAGCGAACTGACCGACGGCCTGACCCAGCGACCACTGTTGTTCCTGCCGCTGGCGCTGCTGATCGGCGCGCTCCTGTGGCGGCGCAAGCAACTGTATTCGCGCCTGAACAAGGTTCACCAGGACATCGGCCACTTCAAGCGTGACAGCCAGTGGCACACGCCGCAGGCGATCCTGATCAATATTCTGCTGGCGATGCCGGTGGCGCTGGGCCTGGCCCTGTGCGGGCTGGCGTTGCAGATCGACGCTCGCGGGCAGAACGCCAACATGGGCGCGGCGCTGCTGCAAATGGCCCAGGCGTGGCTGGTGTTCTACACCGCTTACCGGATCCTCGCGCCGGGTGGAGTGGCCGAATTGCACTTCCGCTGGGAAAAGCCGCAGGTCGAATTCCTGCAAGGCTGGGTGCGTCGCCTCGGTCTGGTGGTCATGGCATTGGTGGCCGTGGTGGCGGTTGCCGAACTGCAACCGGCGGCGCTGGCCGACGATGTACTGGGCATGCCGGTGGTGCTGACCTGCTATGCGCTGATGGCGTGGCTGCTCAGCCGCCTGCTGATCAGCAGCCCGACCCACGAAAACGCCTCGCTGTTCCGCAAGGCTGTGGGCGTGATGTTCACCCTGCTGCCCATCGCGCTGTTCGTCGCCGTGTGCTTCGGCTACTACTACACCGCGCTGAAGCTCAGCGACCGCTTGATCAACACCCTGTACCTGCTGATGTTCTGGCTGGTGATCGAAGCGACTTTCGTCCGAGGTCTGGCGGTCGCGGCACGCCGTCTGGCCTACCAGCGCGCCCTGGCCAAACGTCAGGCCGCGAAAGAAGCCGGCGACGGCGAAGCGGTGATCGAAGAGCCGACCCTGGATATCGAAAAGGTCAACGAACAGTCCCTGCGCCTGATCCGCCTGGCGCTGCTCGGCGGTTTCATCGCCGCGCTGTACTGGGTCTGGGCCGACCTGATCACCGTGTTCTCGTACCTCGACAACATCACCCTCTACGAATACACCAGCGGCACCGGCGCCAACATGAGCATGGTGCCGATCAGCATCGGCGACATGCTCGGCGCGCTGATCATCATCGGCATCACCTTTGCGCTCGCCCGCAACTTGCCGGGCCTGCTTGAAGTGTTTGTGCTATCGAAACTCAATCTGGCCCAGGGCAGTGCCTACGCGACCACGACGCTACTGTCGTACGTGATCGCCGGGGTCGGTTTCGTCTCGACCCTGTCGACCCTCGGCGTGAGCTGGGACAAGTTGCAATGGCTGGTGGCGGCGCTGTCGGTCGGCCTCGGCTTCGGTATGCAGGAGATCTTCGCGAACTTTATCTCCGGCATCATGATCCTGTTCGAGCGCCCGGTGCGGATCGGCGACACCATCACCATCGGCAACCTGTCGGGCACGGTGAGCAAGATCCGCATCCGCGCCACGACCATCACCGACTTCGACCGCAAGGACATCATTGTCCCGAACAAGACGTTCATCACCGGGCAACTGATCAACTGGTCGCTGACCGACACCATCACCCGGGTGACCCTGAAACTCGGCGTCGATTACGGTTCGGATCTGGATCTGGTCAAGGAACTGCTGCTCAAGGCCGCCCGGGAAAACCCGCGCGTGCTCAAGGAACCCGAGCCGCACGTGTACTTCCTCAACTTCGGCGAAAGCACCCTCGACCACGAATTGCGCATGCATGTGCGCGATCTCGGCGACCGCAACCCGGTGCTCGATGAGGTCAACCGCTTCATCAACCGCGAGTTCAAGAAGCAGCACATCAACATCTCGTTCCGCCAGATGGAGGTTTACCTGAAGAACCTCCACGGTCAGGAATACAAGATGGTGCCGATCGAGCCGGAAACCAAAACCATCGTGCCGGTCAGCGACGACCAGAAACCGTTGCAGGAACCGCCGCCGGCCAAACTCGACTAACCCGGCTAATCCCAGCAGAATGCTCGGACATTCTGCTGGAGCCGGTCCTTGAAAGCCCTCGACGAACTGACCTTCGACAACCGCTTCGCCCGCCTGGGCGATGCGTTCTCGGCCCACGTGCTGCCCGAACCGATCGACAATCCGCGACTGGTGGTTGCCAGCCCGGCGGCCCTGGCGCTGCTGGATCTCGACCCGGCGGTGGCCGACACCCAGGAATTTGCCGAATTGTTCGGCGGCCACAAGCTATGGGCCAATGCCGAACCACGGGCGATGGTCTATTCCGGGCATCAGTTCGGCGGCTACACCCCGCAATTGGGTGACGGTCGCGGGCTGTTGCTGGGCGAGGTTTACAATGCGGCCGGCGAACACTGGGACATGCATCTGAAGGGCGCCGGGCAGACACCGTTCTCGCGCATGGGCGACGGCCGCGCGGTGCTGCGTTCGTCGATCCGCGAGTTTCTCGCCTCCGAAGCGCTGCATGCGCTGAACATTCCTTCGTCACGCGCCGCCTGCGTGATCGGCTCCGACACTCCCGTCTGGCGTGAGAAACAGGAGCGCGCCGCGATGGTACTGCGCCTGGCGCCGAGCCACATCCGTTTCGGCCACTTCGAATACTTCTATTACACCAAGCGTCCCGAACAGCAGAAGCTGCTCGGCGAACACGTGTTGGCGATGCATTACCCCGAATGCCTGGAACAGCCGGAACCCTATTTGGCGATGTTCCGCGAGATCGTCGAGCGCAACGCCGAACTGATCGCCAAGTGGCAGGCCTATGGCTTCTGCCACGGCGTGATGAACACCGACAACATGTCGATCCTCGGCATCACCTTCGACTTCGGTCCCTTCGCCTTCCTCGACGATTTCGACGCGAACTTCATCTGTAACCACTCCGACGACCAGGGCCGCTACTCCTTCAGCAATCAAGTGCCGGTCGGCCAGTGGAACCTCAGCGCCCTGGCCCAGGCCCTGACGCCGTTCATCAGCGTCGAAGCCCTGCGCGAAACCCTCGGCCTGTACCTGCCACTGTTCCAGGCGCACTACCTCGACCTGATGCGCCGCCGCTTCGGCTTCACCACCGCCGAGGACGACGACCAGCAACTGCTGGAGCAGTTGCTGCAACTGATGCAGAACAGCGGCGTCGATTACACGCTGTTCTTCCGTCGTCTGGGCGAAGAGTCAGCCGAACAGGCCGTCGCTCGCTTGCGCGATGACTTCGTCGATATCAAGGGTTTCGATGCCTGGGGCGAGCGCTACGTCGCCCGCGTCGCACGCGATGGCGCGACCGATCAGGAACAACGCCGTGCGCGGATGCATGCGGTGAATCCGCTGTACATCCTGCGCAACTATCTGGCGCAGAAGGCGATTGATGCTGCCGAGCAGGGTGACTATTCAGAAGTGCGCCGGTTGCACGCGGTGCTGAGCAATCCATTCGAGGAACAGCCTGGAATGGAGAGCTACGCGGAACGGCCGCCGGAGTGGGGCAAGCATCTGGAGATCAGTTGTTCGTCGTAAGCGGGAACGACTGAACCTTGATAATCGATCCGTACGGCTCCAGATCAGTCGTACGATCCCGTTTTATTCATTGAGCCGATCATGACCGACCCCCTCCTCATCCCCTGCCCCTCCTGCAACGGCCTCAACCGCATCCCCGCCGAGCGCCTCAACGATCACCCGAAGTGCGGGCGCTGCAAGTCCGAGGTGCTGTTGAACAAGCCGTTCGAGCTCAAGCAAGGCGATTACGCCAGTCAGATCAAGGGTGATCTGCCGTTACTGGTGGACGTATGGGCGGACTGGTGTGAGCCGTGCAAGTCGTTTGCGCCGGTGTTCGAACAGGCAGCTGCGCAGTTGGCGGGCAAGTGCCGTCTGGCCAAGCTGGACAGCGAGGCCAATCAGCAGTTGTCGGCGCAGTTGGGGATTCGTTCGATTCCGAGCCTGATTCTGTTGCGCAACGGCCGGGAAGTGGCCCGTCAGAGCGGGGCCTTCCCGTTGCCGCAGTTGATGGCCTGGCTGCGCAGCCAGGGCATCTGACAAGGCTTCAGGCGTCTTCGAGCAGGTTGTGCAGTTCGACGAACTGCTGTGTCAGCTTGTGCCGTGGATCGAGGTGGATCAGCGGCATGCTGGCCTGATGCGATTCGCGCATGCGCACTGAACTGGCGAGGTAGACCGGCAGCACCGGCAGGCCCTCGGCGATCAGTTCGTCGAGGATCTGCTGCGGCAGGCTGGCTCGGGCCTGGAACTGGTTGACCACAATGCCTTCAACTTCCAGGCCTTCGTTGTGGTCTTCCTTCAACTCGTCGATCTCGGCGATCAGACCGTACAGGGCCTGACGCGAGAAGCTGTCGCAGTCGAAGGGAATCAGTACCCGATCGGCGGCAATCAGGGCCGAGACCGCATAGAAATTCAGCGCCGGCGGCGTATCCAGATAGATCCGGTCGTAATCTTCCGACAGCTCGTCGAGCAGCTTTCGCAGCTTGTTGATCTTGTGCTTGGCCTCAAGCTTGGGCTGCAGGTCAGCCAGCTCGGCGGTGGCGGTGATGATGTGCAGGTTGTCGAACGGCGTTTCGTAGATATCCGCTTGATTCTTTTTCGAGAACGGCCCGGAAGACAGGGTCTGCTTGAAGAAGTCGGCAATGCCCATCGGAATGTCGTCACCCGTGAGCCCGGTCAGATACTGAGTGGAATTGGCCTGGGCATCGAGGTCGACCAACAGCGTGCGATAACCCTCGCTGGCGCTCACCGCCGCCAGATTGCAGGCAATGCTGGATTTGCCCACGCCACCTTTCTGATTGAACACCACGCGCCGCATGACAAAACCTCCGTGTATCAAAGAATGACCGAGTGTAGTGGTGCCCGGTGCCGGTTCGCTACCTCGATGGACGCGGACTACAAAGTCAGGCGCCAATCTCCCAATGGATACGGCGTAAAGAGACCCGTTGATCGCGGATTCGCCTGACAGACAGCCACCCGACAATCTGGATAATGGCCAAGTGACAGCTCTTGCCGCGTACCAATCGGTTCATTTCGTCGTTCAAAACGTAACCAGCATTTGCTACACACTCGTCGCACCGGGATAATGCGCGCCACCCGGCGCCACGCGCCATGCCATTTCAGGCTAAATCAGCTCAGCGGCGACGTTGGCGAAACCGCGTCAACTCAGCCCGCAGGGGCGGGATAAATGTCCGTGATCAACTTCAACATCGCCCAATGGCGCGCCTGGGCTCCCGGGCTCGACAGTGTGGAAGCCTGGCAAGCCTGGAGCCGACAACCGGTCGTGCTCGAAAGCAGCGATGCCGCACCCGATGTGTCGTTTCTGCCGGCCATGCAGCGCCGTCGTCTCAGCCGTCTGGCGCGGATGGCGTTCAGTGTCGGTTGGCCGCTGGCCGACGGTCGGGAAAATCTGCCGCTGGTGTTCGTCTCCCGGCACGGCGAAACCCCGCGTACCTTTGAAATTCTCAGTGATCTGGCCAACGAACAGCCGCTGTCGCCGACCCAGTTCAGCCTGTCGGTGCACAACGCGATCATCGGCCTGTGGTCGATCATGCGCGGCGAGACCAGCGAAATGACCGCACTCGCTGCGGCTGGCGACGGCCTCGAACACGGCCTGCTCGAAGCGGCGACGTTGTTGAACGAAGGGGCCCCCGCGGTGCTGCTGGTGATCACCGAGGAACAACCGCCCGAAGCCTATTCGACGTGGATCGACGACGTGCCGTTTCCCTATGCGGTCGGGCTGTTGCTCACCCCCGGTACCGACTGGCGGCTGACCCTGAACAGCGCCCCCGAAGCACGGTCAAAAACGCAGTGGCCTCATGCGCTGAATCTGCTGCGAACCCTGCTCGATCAGCAACCCCATTGCCAACATGCCTGGAAGAATCGTCTATGGACCTGGCAACGCAACCCGTGATCGAAAAAAATCGCGATGCCTATTACTGGCGTCTGCTGGCGACTGCCACCAGCTTCGCCCTGTTCGGGCTCGGTGGTCTGTGCCTGCGCCTGCTGGTATTTCCATTGCTCGGTTTCCTGCCGGGCGACGCCATTGCGCACCGCGAGCGGGCGCGCCAGACCGTCAGTCGGCTGTTCTGGTTTTTCGTCCGGTTCATGGCCCGTACCGGCGTGCTGACCTACGACATCCAGGGCGCCGAACGTCTCGGCCGTCCGGGGCAGATGATCATCGCCAACCACCCGTCGCTGATCGACGTGGTATTCCTGATCGGTCTGGTGCGCGGGGCCAATTGCGTGGTGAAGAAAAGCCTGTGGGAAAACCCCTTCACTCGCGGCCCGCTGCGCAGCACCGAATACATCAGCAACGACGGCAGCATGGACATGCTCGACGCTGCCGCTGGCGCGTTGCAGGGCGGGCAGACCCTGATCATTTTCCCTGAAGGTACCCGCACACAGCCGGGTCAGGCGCCGGCCTTTCATCGGGGGGCGGCGGCCATCGCGCTGCGCGGTGCGAAAATCGTCACCCCGGTAGTCATCAAGGTCAGTCCGACCACCCTGACCAAGGCCGAGCCCTGGTATCGCATTCCCAGTCGCCGCGTGCACTTCAGTTTTCGCGTCGGGGCCGATATAGACCCACAGACTTTCGCCGCGCAGGGCCCCGCGCCTCAGGCTTCGCGCAAGCTCAACGACTATTTGCACCAATTCTTTATCAAGGAGCTCGCCGAAGATGAGCGATCTAAACCGTGACATAAAAGAGCTGATCATCGACGCCCTGGGCCTCGAAGACATCAGCGCAGAGGACATCGGCGACGACCAGACGCTGTTTGGCGAAGGCCTGGGCCTGGATTCCGTCGACGCTCTGGAACTCGGCCTGGCGATCCAGAAAAAGTACGGCATCAAAATCGACGCCGACGCCAAGGACACCCGCAACCATTTCTCCAACGTGGCGAGCCTTGCGGCGTTCGTCACGGCAAAACAGGCAGCTTGAGACCGGACCATGCAAACTCGTGACGACATCTTCAACACCCTGCGCGATGCCCTGGTCGAGCTGTTCGAACTGGACCCGGCCCGCGTGAGCCTGGAATCCAACCTGTATCAGGATCTGGAAATCGACAGCATCGATGCCGTCGACCTGATCGATCACATCAAGCGCCAGACCGGCAAGAAAATCGCCGCCGAGGAGTTCAAGTCGGTGCGCACCGTCAGCGACGTGGTCGAGGCGGTCTACCGTCTGGTTCAACCGGCGGCATGAGCCGACTGATCGGTCTCGGCCTGCTGCTGGCGGGCCTGCTGTATCCCTTTGCGGTGTATTTCGGCATGGAGCATTTCGCGCCATGGCAGTTCGGCCTGCTGCTGGGCAGCTTGTGGCTGGCCCGCGCACTGACCGGCGAACGGAAGCCCGGCAGTCTGTGGATGGCCTTTGTGGCGATCGTGTTCTGCCTGCTGCTGGCGGTGTTCGACAGCCCTTTGCTGCTGCGTTGGTACCCGGTGCTGATCAGCGGCTTCATGCTGGTGCTGTTCAGCCTGAGCCTGAAATACGGCCCGCCGATGGTCGAGCGTCTGGCTCGCCTGCGAGAGCCGCAACTGCCGCCCAAGGCGATTCGTTACACCCGCCAGGTCACCGTGGCCTGGAGCGTGTTTTTCTTTTGCAACGGTTTGTGCGCCGCCCTGCTGACACTGTGGGCGCCGCTGAACTGGTGGATGTTGTACACCGGCCTGATCTCCTACGGATTGATCGGCCTGATGTTTGCCATTGAATGGCTGATACGACAACGGGTAAGAGGTCGCCCATGAACTGGATAAAACTTGAGCAGCTGTTGCTCAAGGCCCTGCCGGCGCGTGCTGTTACAAGCGCACCGGCACTCGATCACGCTCAACTGCGCGAACAGGCCCTGGGCCTGGCCGCCGGTCTGCAAGCACGCGGCGTGAAGCGTCTGGCGGTGCATCTGGAAGATGCCGCCGATCTGGCCGTCGCCCTGCTCGGTGCCTGGCGTGCCGGCATCAGGGTGTTGCTGCCCTCGGATCTGCAAGCGCAGACCCGCCAGCGCTGGTCGAGCGACGTCGATCTGTGGCTGACCGATCATTCCGATGACGCTCGCCTGAGCGATCTGCAACAACCGGCCCTGCCCGCAGCCGAACTGGATCTCGACCAGTGCCGCCTCAGCCTGTGCACCTCCGGTTCCAGCGGCGAGCCCAAGCGCATCGACAAATCCCTGCGGCAACTGGCCAACGAAGTCGAAGCCCTTGAGCAGCTGTGGGGCGCGGATCTCGGCGAGGCCTGCATTCTTGGCAGCGTCGCCACCCAGCACATCTACGGCTTGCTGTTCCGCGTGCTGTGGCCGCTGTGCGCCGGGCGTCCGTTCCTGCGCAAGCAACTGGCCTTCCCGGAAGACCTGCAACGTGCCAGCCGCGAGCACCCGGCCTTCGCCTGGGTCGCCAGCCCGGCGCTGCTCAAACGCATGGGCGACAACCTCGACTGGCCAGCGCTGAGCGCCGTGCGCCGGGTGTTTTCCTCTGGCGGCGCACTGCCGGCAGACGCCGCAAAAAGCCTGCATCAACGCTTGGGGCAGTGGCCGACGGAAATCCTCGGCAGTTCGGAAACCGGTGGCATCGCCTGGAGACAGGGTGAATCGTTGTGGCAGCCATTTGCCGGCGTCGAGTTGAGCCAGGACAGCGACGGTGCCTTGCGGATCGCTTCGCCTTATCTGCCCGCCGGGCATGTCGAACACACCGCCGATGCGGCGCGCATTCAGGCCGATGGCCGCTTTGAATTGCTCGGGCGACTCGACCGGATCGTCAAACTCGAAGAAAAACGCATATCCCTGCCGATGCTTGAACAGGCGCTGGTGGCTCACGACTGGGTCGCCGAAGCGCGTCTGGGCGTTGTGCAGGAGAACCGCGCGTCGCTCGGCGCGCTGCTGGTGCTCAGCGAATCGGGCCTGTTTGCCCTGCGCGAGCACGGTCGGCGCAGCCTGACCGAAACCCTGCGCCGTCATCTCGGCGACCACTGCGAAGCCCTGGCCCTGCCCCGCCGCTGGCGCCTGCTGCGGCAAATGCCGCTGACCTCGCAGGGCAAGTTGCCTCAAGCCGACGTCGAAGCCTTGCTGCTGGCACCACGGCCGAAAGCGCCGGAGATTCTGGAACAGGCCGAAACCGAGGGCGAATGGAACCTGCAGTTGAGCGTTCCGCCAGATCTGGCCTATTTCAGCGGTCACTTCCCCAAGGCCCCGGTGCTGCCGGGCGTGGTGCAGGTCGAATGGGCGCTGAATCTGGGTCGACAACTGCTGAACCTGCCCGGCGCATTCGCCGGCATGGAAGTGCTGAAGTTCCAGCAACTGGTGCGCCCCGGCGATGAAATCCAGCTGCACCTGCGCTTCGACCCGGAACGCGGCAAGTTGTATTTCGCCTACCGCAACGACACGGCCACCTGCTCCAGCGGGCGGATTCTGCTGGGGGCTGGCGATGCATAACCCTTGCGCCGTGATTCCGGTCTACAACCACGAAACCGCCATCGGCACGGTGGTCGACGCCCTGCTCGCCGAGGATCTGCCATGCATTCTGGTGGACGATGCCAGCAGCAAATCCTGCGCAGCGGTGCTGGACGCGCTGGCCGAACGCGAACGGGTTTATCTGGTTCGCCTCACTGCCAATCAGGGCAAGGGTGGCGCGGTGATGACCGGTCTGCGTGAAGCGGCGCGGCTGGGCTTCAGCCATGCCTTGCAGGTCGACGCCGACGGTCAGCACGACTTGCAGGATGTCGCGCGTTTCATCGAAGAATCCCGCGCCCACCCCGAGTCGCTGATCTGTGGTTATCCGCTGTACGACGCCAGCGTGCCGAAAGGCCGTCTGTATGCGCGTTACCTGACCCACGTAATGGTGTGGATCAACACCTTGTCGCTGCAGATTCGCGACTCGATGTGCGGCTTCCGGGTGTATCCGCTGGAACCGACGCTGGGCGTGATCGATTCGGCGCGGATCGGCAAGCGCATGGATTTCGACTCGGACATTCTGGTGCGCCTGGCGTGGCGCAATCAGCCGATGCGCTGGTTGCAGACCAGCGTGCACTACCCGCTGGACGGCGTGTCGCACTTTCGCCTGTTCCACGACAACGTGCTGATCTCGGGCATGCACACGCGCCTGTTCTTCGGCATGTTACTGCGTCTGCCCGTGATCCTCTGGCGACGGTGGCGTCCATGACCGTCGAGACCGACAAGAAGCACTGGGCCGACCGCGAAGAGCGTGGCAGTTTCCTGCTGATGAAATTCACCGCACTCGCCGCCAAGGTTCTCGGCCGACGCCTGCTGAGCCCGTTGCTGTACGGCATCGTCCTGTACTTTTTTCTGTTCGGCCGAACTGCACGGCGCAGTGCCTGGCAGTATCAGCAGCGTCTCGCCGACTGGAGCGGTCGCCACGAATTGCGCGCGACCCGGTGGCAGGTGTTCCGCCAGTTCATGGCCTTCGCCGATTCGCTGCTCGACAAGCTCGACGTGTGGAACGGCAAGCTGAAGATCGAGCAGATCGAAATCATCGACCCGGCGCTGTTGCGCAACCAGTTGCGCGGCAGTCGCGGGCAAATGCTGGTGGGCGCGCATCTGGGCAACCTCGAAGTGTGCCGGGCGCTGGCGGAGCTGGGCGAGAAAGTCACGATGAACGTGCTGGTGCACACCAAGCACGCCGAGCAATTCAATCGCCTGCTGGGCGAGGCCGGCGCGACCAACCTGCGGCTGATCCAGGTCAGCGAACTGGACCCGGTGATCATGCTGCAACTGCACGAACGCCTGGAGCGCGGCGAGTGGCTGGCGATTGCCGGCGACCGCGTGCCACTGCATGGCGGGCGCAGCGTGACCGTGGACTTTCTCGGCCACCCGGCGCCGTTCCCGCAAGGGCCGTGGCTGCTGGCCGGCCTGCTGAAATGCCCGGTCAACCTGCTGATGTGCCTCAAGCAACCTGACGGCCACTATCGCCTGACTCTCGAGCCGTTCGCCGACGCTGTGGTGTGGTCACGCCGCGAGCGCGAACAGGTCATTCATCAGTGGGCCACCCGCTATGCGCAACGCCTGAGTCACTATTGCCTCGAAGCACCGTGCCAATGGTTCAACTTTTACCCATTCTGGAAAACCGATGACAACGCCAACTCCTGAGCCGGTCACCTTCGGCGAACGCCCTCTGCGCATCGAAGACGTGCTGGCCCTGGCCAACCGTCAGGCGCCCGTGCAGTTGCAGAGCGACGCGCCTTATCGCGAACGCATCGCCAAGGGCGCGCGGTTCCTCGATTCGCTGCTGGACAAGGAAGGCGTGATCTACGGAGTGACCACCGGTTACGGCGACTCCTGCGTGGTCGCGGTGCCGTTGCATCACGTCGAGGCGCTGCCGCGTCATCTCTACACGTTCCACGGTTGCGGGCTGGGTAAACTGCTCGACCCCCAGGCCACTCGTGCAGTGCTCGCAGCGCGTTTGCAGTCGCTGTGCCACGGCGTGTCCGGGGTGCGCATCGAACTGCTGGAACGCCTGCATGCCTTCCTTGAACACGACATTTTGCCGCTGATCCCCGAAGAAGGTTCGGTGGGCGCCAGCGGCGATCTGACGCCGTTGTCCTACGTCGCCGCAACCCTGTCCGGCGAGCGTGAAGTGATGTTCCGTGGCGAACGCCGCCAGGCTGCCGATGTGCACCGTGAACTGGGCTGGACGCCGCTGGTGCTGCGCCCGAAAGAGGCGCTGGCGCTGATGAACGGCACCGCCGTGATGACCGGTCTGGCGTGCCTGGCTTACGCCCGCGCCGATTACCTGCTGCAACTGGCGACCCGCATCACCGCGTTGAACGTGGTGGCGCTGCAAGGCAATCCGGAACACTTCGACGAGCGTCTGTTCGCCGCCAAGCCGCATCCGGGGCAGATGCAGGTGGCCGCGTGGCTGCGCAAGGATCTGGCAATCGACGCGCCGACCGCGCCGTTGCATCGCTTGCAGGATCGCTACTCGCTGCGCTGCGCACCGCATGTACTCGGCGTATTGGCCGACAGCCTGAACTGGCTGCGCTCGTTCATCGAAACCGAACTCAACAGCGCCAACGACAACCCGATCATCGACGCCGAAGCCGAGCGCGTGCTGCACGGCGGACACTTCTACGGCGGGCATATCGCGTTCGCCATGGACAGCCTGAAAAACCTCGTGGCCAACGTTGCCGACCTGCTCGACCGACAACTCGCGCTGCTGGTGGACGAGCGTTACAACCACGGTTTACCGAGCAACCTGTCGGGCGCCAGCGCCGACCGCGCGATGCTCAACCACGGCTTCAAGGCCGTGCAGATCGGAGCCAGCGCCTGGACTGCCGAAGCGCTGAAAAACACCATGCCGGCCAGCGTGTTCTCACGCTCCACCGAGTGCCACAACCAGGACAAGGTGAGCATGGGCACAATCGCCGCCCGCGACGCCATTCGCGTGCTGGAGCTGACCGAACAGGTCGCCGCCGCCACGCTGCTCGCGGCCAATCAGGGCGTGTGGCTGCGTAGCCGCGATGAAGATGCGCGTCCACTGCCGCCATCGCTGGCCGCCATGCACGAACAACTGGCCGAGGACTTCCCGCCAGTGATCGAAGACCGTGCCCTGGAAGGCGAACTGCGCCTGTGTCTGCAACGCATCGCCGAACAACACTGGAGGCTGCATGCGTAGTGCCGGAGTGCTTCACGCCGATACGGAAATCCTCGTGCCGTTCTTTGACGTCGACACCATGCACGTCGTCTGGCACGGCCATTACGTGAAATACCTGGAAGTGGCGCGCTGCGCGTTGCTCGACAGGATCGGCCACAACTACAACCAGATGGTCGACTCGGGCTACGCCTGGCCGGTGATCGACCTGCAACTGCGCTACGTGCGCGGCGCGGTGTTCGGTCAGCGGCTGAACGTGCGCGCCAGTCTGGTGGAGTGGGAAAACCGCCTGAAGATTCACTACCTGATCACCGATGCCCAGACCGGCGAACGCCTGACCCGCGCCAGCTCGGTGCAGGTCGCCGTCGAAGTCAGCAGCCGCGAGATGCAACTGGCCTCGCCGAAAGTCTTCACCGATGCCGTGGAAAGGATGCTGCGATGAATGTGCTGTTGAAATCCCTTGGCGCTCTGGCGCTGCTGACGCTGTCGTCGCTGGCCAATGCCTTCGACCTGCAACAGTTGAGCGAGCAACTGGCGAAACCGGCCGTGATCCACGGCCAGTTCATCCAGGAAAAACACCTGCGCGCCCTGCCCCAGCCGCTGATCAGCAAGGGCAGTTTTGTCCTCGCCAAAAACCACGGCCTGCTGTGGCTGCTGAAATCCCCGCTGCAACAGGATTACCGCATCAGCGCCAAGGGCATCGCCCGGCGGGATGCCACCGGCTGGCAACTGCTGCCGAACAAGAGCGCCGGGGCCGAGCAGAACCGTTTGTTCCTCGCCGTACTGCAAGGCGACAGCAGCGGTCTGCAACGGGATTTCGAACTGGCCCTGAGCGGCGATGCGCAGCAATGGCAACTGACCCTGACTCCGCGCTCGGTGCTGCTCAAGCAGGTCTTCAACCAGATCAACATCAGCGGCGGCACCTTGGTGAACATCATCGAACTGCTGGAAACCCAGGGCGACAGCACCGTACTGCGCATGCAGGACAGCACTGCCGGCCAACCTCTGAGCGACGCGGAGCAACATGACTTTGCCGAGTGAGCGCAGGCTGCCCTGGCTGTTCCTGATCCTGCTGCTGGCCGTCGTCGCACTGGGCGCCTGGCAGTGGCGCGACGGTGCGCCGCTCTCGGCCAACCTGATGGAGCTGGTGCCCGGCACCCATCCGGACGCCCTCGAACTGCGCGCCGAACAACGCATGCAGGAACCGCTCAACCGCGACATGCTGGTGCTGGTCGGCCACGCCGATCGCCAGCAAGCCGTCGCCATGGCCCAGACTTTGGGCGAGCAATGGCAGGCCAGCGGGCTGTTCGAAAAAGTGCAGTGGAACCTGCAAGCCGACCTGCCGGCCCTGCGCACGCAACTGCTGCAAGGGCGGCTGGCGATGCTCTCGGCGGATGACCGACAACTGCTGATCGAACATCCCGACGTCTTTATCCAGCAACGGGTACAGGCGCTGTTCGACCCGTTTACCGGGTTCAGTCTGGTGCCGAGCCAGGACGACTGGCTGGGCCTGACCGGGCGCATCCAGAACAGCCAGCCGCAACATGGCGCGGTGCAGCTGGACATCGGCAGCGGTGCGTTGATCGCCGACGCCGACGGCAAGAGCTGGGTGCTGCTGCGCGCACGCACCACCGGCAGCGCCTTCGACATGAATCAACCGCTGCAAGTCGCCGCCCTGCTGCAACACAGCCGTGAGCAAGCAGCTCGCGCCGACGTGCAACTGTTGGCCGCCAGCGGCCTGCTGTACGCCGCCAACGGTCAGCAGCAGGCGACCCGGGAAATGACCTGGGTCGGCGGCGGCGCCACCATCGGCATCCTGTTGCTGTTGCTGCTCGCCTTCCGCCGCTGGCGGGTGCTGCTGGCGTTCATTCCGGTGCTGGTGGGCATGCTGTTCGGCGCGGTGGCCTGCGTCGCGCTGTTCGGGCACATGCATGTGATGACGCTGGTGCTCGGTTCGAGCCTGATCGGGGTGGCGGTGGATTACCCGCTGCACTACCTGTCCAAGAGCTGGAGCCTCAAGCCGTGGCACAGTTGGCCGGCGTTGCGCCTGACCCTGTCCGGGCTGACGTTGAGCCTGATCACCAGCGCCATCGGTTACCTGGCACTGGCCTGGACACCTTTCCCGGCCTTGACCCAGATCGCCGTGTTCTCCGCCGCCGGTTTGCTCGGCGCCTACCTGTCGGCGGTGTGCCTGTTGCCGGCGCTGCTGAAAAACGTCGAACTGCGCCCGGCGCAATGGCCGCTGCAACTGGCTGAGCGTCTGGTGCGACTACGGGAGAACCTGCTCGAACACGTCAGGACGCCGGTGTTGCTGGCCCTGCTGATCGCCTTCTGCGTCGGCGGCCTGCTGCAACTGGAGAGCAAGAACGACATTCGCCAGTGGGTCGGTGCGCCGCAACGCCTGACCGATGAAGCGCAGACCATCGCGCGGATTACCGGCTATCAGCCGACCAGCCAGTTCTTCCTGGTGCGCGCCGCCGATCAGCAGCAATTGCTGGAACGGCAAGCGGCCCTGAGCGAGCGCCTGGATCAATTGGTCAACCTCGACAAGTTGCAGGGATATCTGGCGCTCAATCAACTGGTCAGCCCGCCAGCTCAGCAGCAACAAGTGCGTGAGGCGCTGAGCAAGTTGCCGCAGTTCTGGCAGCCGTTGCTGGAGGTCGGCGTGCCGCTGGCGGCGCTGCAAACCGAGCTGCAACAGTTGCAGGCCCTGCCCGCCGAAGATATCGATGCGGCGCTGGCCGGCCCGCTCGGCGAGCCCTACCGCACGCTGTGGCTGGGGCCGACCGAGGACGGCGTGGCAGCGATGGTCAGCCTGCAAGGCCTGAACAATCCGTCGCTGTTGCGGGTGCAGGCGCTGGATCTGCCCGGCGTGATGCTGGTGGACCGGCTCGGCGATCTGAACAAGGTGTTCGCCCAGACCCAGATCAGCGCCGCTGAGCTGAAACTCGCGTCCTGCGTATTGATCGTGCTGGTGCTGATGCTGCCGTTCGGTCTTGGTGGCGCGCTGCGGATCGTCGCCCTGCCGCTGCTCGCTGCGCTGTGCAGCCTCGCCAGCCTGGGCTGGCTCGGTCAGCCGCTGACCCTGTTCAGCCTGTTCGGCCTGTTGCTGGTGACGGCGATCAGCGTCGACTACGCGATCCTCATGCGCGAACAGGTCGGCGGCGCGGCCGTCAGCCTGCTCGGCACCTTGCTCGCCGCCGCCACCACCTGGCTGTCGTTCGGCCTGCTGGCGGTGTCGAGCACCCCGGCGGTGAGTAACTTCGGCCTGTCGGTGAGCCTCGGTCTGGCGTTCAGCTTCATGCTCGCGCCGTGGGCCGGGCGTCAGACCCATGCGGTTGCCGTCACGGAGCCTGCAGCATGATGGTGGTGATTTTCTGGCTGATGGCCTTGGCGCTGTTCTTCGTCGCCACCCGGGTCGGCCGGCATTTCGGGCTGATCCCGATCGTCAGTCAATTGCTGCTGGCCAGCTTCGGCCTGCCGCTGCTGATGTACTTCTGGATCGAACCGGGCTGGCAACTCAACGGCGCCGAACTGATCGCGCCGGGCTGGCTGAAAAACCTCTACAGCCTGAGCTTTGCCCTGTTGCTGGGGCACATCCTCAGCGACGTGATCGACCTGCGCCTGGACCGGCAGAGCGTGAAGATCGCCCTGCCGAGTTTCGCCGTGCCGTTCACCTGCGGCCTGGCGACGGCGTACTGGCTGTTGCCGACGCAGCCGTGGATCAACTCGTTGGCGATCGGTTTGGTGTTCGCCATCACCGCGATCCCGGTGTTGTACCTGTACCTGCGCCACATCGACTACCCGCCCGCCGCCACCCGGCGTCTGGTGCAGACCGCGATCCTGATCGACCTGACTTGCTGGACGCTGTTCGGCCTCGCTCAGGGCAGCCTGCACCTGAGCAGTCTGTTGCTGCCGTTGGGGATGGCCTGCGTACCCGTGCTGCTGCGGGTGTTCGGCATCCGCCGGCCACTGACCTACAGCCTCGGTTTTTTTGCGCTGTTGGTGCTGGCTGAACACTACAAACTCAACGCGCTGATTTTAGGCATCGGCTATCTGCTGTGCATGGCCGCGCTCAAGGTGCCACTGGTATTGCCGATCCCGGCGCACTGGATGAACCGCTTGCAGACCTGGGTGGCGATTCCGCTGATCCTGACTTTCGGCATCGTCCAGATCGACGTGCACAGCGCCCTCGCCAGTCTCGGCGCCGTGCAATGGGCGGCGCTGCTGCTGTTGCCGGTCGCCAGCAAAATCCTGGGCAACTGGCTCGGTCTCGGCTGGGCTGGCGCTTCGTTCGCAGGCGCCAGCCGCTGGCGCGAAAGCGTGCTGCTGAACATTCGCGGCTTAAGCGAAATCGTTTTTCTCAACCTGCTGTTGCAACAACAGCTCATCAGTCCGGCACTGTACTTTGCGCTGATGCTGATGGGTCTGATCGCGACGCTGTTGCCGGCCTTCATCGGCCTGCACCGGGCGTCACTGAACCCTATTGCCGTACCCAGGAGCTCACGTGCCAATCGTTGAAATGGAATCCCGTCAGGTCGTGATCATCGGCGCCGGCCCCTCCGGCGCCATCGCCGCCGCATTGCTCAAACGCAAGGGGCACGACGTGCTGGTGATCGAGCGTCAGCATTTCCCGAGGTTCTCCATCGGTGAAAGCCTGCTCTGCCATTGCCTGGATTTCGTCGAAGAGGCCGGCATGCTCGAGGCGGTAAATGCCGCCGGGTTCCAGCGCAAGAACGGTGCGGCGTTCGCCTGGGGCGAGCGCTACAGCGCCTTCGATTTTGCTGATACCTTCACCGCCGGCAAGCCCACGACCCTGCAGGTGCAACGCGCCGACTTCGACAAGTTGCTGGCCGATCAGGCCGCGTTGCAGGGCGCGGAAATTCGCTACGGCGACGCAATTGTCAGCGTCGATTTCGAACGCCCGCGACCGTTGCTGGACGTGCGCCGCGAAGACGGCAGCGAGTACCGCGTCGAAGCCGACTTTGTCCTCGATGCCAGCGGCTACGGCCGCGTGCTGTCGCGCCTGTTGGACCTCGAAGCACCGTCGAATTTCCCGGTTCGCCAAGCCGTGTTCACCCACGTCGAAGACCACATCGATCATCCCGGCTTCGACCGCGAGAAGATCCTCATCACCACCCACCCGCAACACCGCGATATCTGGTTCTGGTCGATCCCGTTCAGCAACGGGCGCTGCTCGGTGGGCGTGGTGGCTGCCGCCGAACATTTCGCAGGTCGCGATGCCGACCTCGACGCCTGCCTGCGCGGGTTCATCGCCGAAACCCCGAGCCTGGCCAAAGTGCTGCACAACGCCGTGTGGGATACCCCGGCGCGCACTCTCGGCGGCTATGCGGCCAACGTCAAAACCCTGCACGGCCCGGGCTTTGCGCTGTTGGGTAACGCGGCGGAGTTTCTCGACCCGGTTTTCTCTTCGGGCGTGACCATCGCCATGCGTTCGGCGAGCATGGCCGCCGCTGTGCTGCACCGACAGTTGCAGGGCGAAACGGTGGACTGGCAAAGCGAATTCGCCGAGCCGCTGAAACGCGGGGTCGATACATTCCGCTGCTACGTCGAAGGCTGGTACGCCGGCACCTTTCAGGACGTGATTTTCCACGAGCAAGGCTCCCCGGAAATCCGCCGCATGATCTGCTCGATCCTCGCCGGTTACGCCTGGGACGAACGCAACCCGTTCGTCAGTGAAGCGCGCCGTCGGCTGAAGACGATCTCCGAACTCTGTGCAAGGGACGACACATGAATTACCTGAGCGACAACTACGTCGAGGAAACCCGCTTCGGCTTCTGGTTCCTGCGCAGCCACACTTGGCAGCACCATGTGCTGCGTGTGGCGATCAACGATCTGCGCGGGCTGTTCAGCGAGTCGTTGCCAGCCAGTCCGGTGCTGCTGGATGCCGGTTGCGGCCAGGGCAAGTCGTTCGGTCACCTGCGCCAGACCTTCGCGCCTCAGCGCCTGATCGGGGTCGATGCCGATCCGCACAGCCTGGAATTGAGCGCCGCCGAGGCCGCGCGTCAGGGCTTCGACGTCGAGCTGATCGGCAGCGACTGCGCGACGCTCAATGTGCCGGACGCCAGCGTCGACCTGCTGTTCTGTCACCAGACCTTTCATCATCTGGTGGAGCAGGAAAAAGCCCTGGCCGAGTTCTATCGGGTGCTCAAGCCGGGCGGTTATCTGCTGTTCGCCGAGTCCACCGAGGCTTACATTGATACGTGGGTGATTCGCTGGCTGTTCCGGCATCCGATGCATGTGCAAAAGAGCGCGGCGCAGTACCTGGAGATGATTCGCCAGCAGGGTTTCGAGTTCGCCGAACAGAACGTTTCGTACCCGTATCTGTGGTGGAGCCGGTCGAAGGATTTCGGTCTGCTCGAACGTTTTGGTCTGCGCCAGCCCAAGCCTTTTGGCCAGCGGGAAGAAACCCTGGTCAACGTGGTGGCCCGCAAACCCTTGAACGAGGCTGTCTGATGTTGCGTGTTCTACTGCTCGCCTGCGTCCTGCTGCTCGGTGCCTGCGCCAGTCAGGCGCCGCTGCCGGCCGGCAACCCGAGCCTGCCGCTGCCGATGCAACTGCATATCGAGCGGCACCTGGCCGGGCAACAGCAAGACTGGTTGCTGGTGATCCAGCGCGAAGGGCCGGGCATCCGCTGGTCGATGATGGATCCGCTGGGCATTCCCCAGGCGCGTCAGCAGTTGATCGACGGGCACTGGCAGGCCGACGGCCTGCTGCCGCCCAACCCGGAAGCCCGGGAGCTGTTCGCCGCGCTGCTGTTCGCCCTGACCCCCGCGGGCGAGCTGTCGCGCAACTACCCCGACGCGCAGCAACAGGGCGGCCGACGGTCCCTGCCGGCGCGCTGGGACATCCGTTACACCCAACCCTTGAGTTTCGAATTGAACCTGCCACAAGGCCCGCACTATCGCGTAACGCCACTCGGTGAACCGACGTCATGACCGCCTACCTCAATGCCCTCGGCGTGATCTGCGCCCTGGGGCGCGACAAGCAAACCGTGGCACGCAACCTGTTTGCCGGCGACTGCTCCGGCATGCGCCGCGAGTCCGGCTGGGTGCCGGAGCGCGAACTGCCGGTGGCCGCCGTACACGGCGATCTGGCGCCGATTCCCGAGGTGCTGGCCGACCAGCGCAGCCGCAACAATCAACTGTTGCTGGAAGCCGCGTTGCAGATTCGCGATGACATCGAGCAGGCGATCCAGACTTACGGGCGCGATCGCATCGGCGTGGTGCTCGGCACCAGCACTTCCGGTATCGACGAAGCCAGCCGTGGCCTGGCGCACTACATTCGTGACCAGCAGTTCCCGGCCGATTACGACTACCGGCAACAGGAACTCGGCGCCCCGGCGAATTTCCTCGCCGACTGGCTGCAACTGAGCGGCCCGACCTATGTGATTTCCACCGCCTGCACCTCCAGCGCACGCGCCTTGATGAGCGCCCGACGCCTGCTCGATCTGGGCCTGTGCGACGCCGTGCTGTGCGGCGGTGTCGACAGCCTGTGCAAACTGACCCTCAACGGTTTCAGTGCGCTGGAAGCGGTGTCGGACGAGCGCTGCAATCCGTTTTCCGCCAACCGCAATGGCATCAACATCGGCGAAGCGGCGGTGCTGTTCGTGATGAGCAAACAGCGCGGTGCAGGGCCGGGCATCGCCCTGCTCGGCGCTGGCGCCAGCTCCGACGCGCATCATATTTCCGCACCTGAGCCAACCGGCCGAGGCGCGCTTCAATCGATGCAGAAGGCGCTCGATCAAGCCCATCTGCAAGCCGGCGACATCAGCTATCTGAACCTGCACGGCACCGCGACCCAGCACAACGACGCCATGGAAAGCCTGGCCGTTGACGCGCTGTTTGCCGACGGCGTGCCGTGTTCCTCGACCAAACCGATGACCGGTCATACCCTCGGCGCTGCCGGCGCACTGGAAGCAGCCTTCTGCTGGTTGAGCCTGAGTGCCGACAACCCCGACCACGCCTTGCCACCGCACATCTGGGACGGCCAGGCCGATCCCGACCTGCCAGCGCTGAAGTGGGTGACTGCAAGCGAACGCCTGGCGTCCATTGCACCTCGCTACCTGATGAGCAACTCGTTTGCTTTCGGTGGCAATAACGTCAGCCTGATTATCGGAGACGCCCCATGACCCACTGGCCGCTCGCCGAACTGCTGCCCCACGCTGGCGACATGATCCTGATCGACCGGATCCTGAGCTTTGACGACGAACAGATCCACACCACGCTCACCGTCCGGCCCGGCGGCCTGTTCAGCCTGCCCGACGGCAGCCTGCCGGCGTGGGTCGGCGTCGAGCTGATGGCGCAAAGCGTCGCCGCGTTCGCCGGCTGCCATGCGCGGCAGAAAGGCAACCCGGTGGAGCTGGGCTTTCTGCTTGGCACACGCAAGTTCGAATGCAATGTCGCGGCCTTTCCGGTCGGCAGCGAACTGACCATCCATGGTCTGCGCTCGCTGGAGGACGACAACGGCATGGGCGTATTCGAATGCCATATCAACGCGCCCGGCATCGAGGCCAGCGCCAGGTTGAACGTGTTCCGCCCGCCGCAGGCGGCGGACTATCTGGAACAAACCCGCGACGAAACCAACAAGGAGTCGAACGATGACTGAATCCATCCTGGTCACCGGCTCCAGCCGTGGCATCGGCCGTGCCATTGCCCTGCGCCTGGCTAGCGCCGGCCACGATATCGTCCTGCATTGCCGTAGCGGCATGACGGAAGCACAAGCAGTGAAAGCCGAAGTCGAAGCCCTCGGACGCAATGCACGCATCCTGCAATTCGACGTGGCGGATCGCGAAGCCTGCAAAGCCATCCTCGAAGCGGACGTTGAAGCCCACGGCGCCTACTACGGCGTGGTGCTCAATGCCGGCCTGACCCGCGACGGCGCCTTTCCGGCCCTGAGCGACGACGACTGGGACGTGGTGCTGCGCACCAACCTCGACGGTTTCTACAACGTCCTGCACCCGGTGATGATGCCGATGATCCGCCGCCGCGCCGCTGGTCGCATTGTTTGCATCACCTCGGTCTCGGGGCTGATAGGCAACCGTGGCCAGGTCAATTACAGCGCGTCGAAAGCGGGTGTGATCGGCGCGGCAAAGGCGTTGGCGATCGAACTGGCCAAGCGCAAAATCACGGTGAACTGCGTCGCGCCCGGTCTGATCGATACCGCCATGCTCGATGAAAACGTGCCGGTGGAAGAACTGCTGAAAATGATCCCCGCACAACGCATGGGCACGCCTGAAGAGGTGGCCGGTGCGGTGAATTTCCTGATGTCGGCGGAAGCGTCGTACATCACCCGCCAGGTGCTGGCGGTCAACGGAGGCTTGTGTTGATGAAGCGCGTCGTCGTCACCGGCATGGCCGGCATTACCTCGCTGGGCAGTGACTGGGACACCATCGCCGGCAATTTCGCCGCCAACCGCAGCGGCATCCGCCGGATGGACGAGTGGGATCGCTTCAGCGAGCTCAACACGCGCCTGGCCGGGCCCATCGATGATTTCCAGGTGCCGGCGCACTGGACTCGCAAACAGCTGCGCAGCATGGGCCGTGTCTCGCGGCTGGCAGTCGGCGCGGCGGAAAAAGCGCTGGCCGATGCCGGCCTGCTTGGCGACGAGTCGATCAAGGACGGGCGCATGGGCGTGGCCTGTGGTTCGTCCACCGGCAGCACCGACGAGATCAAGGCGTTCGGCAACATGCTCCTCAACTCGGTGGCCGAAGGCCTCAACGCCAACTCCTACGTGCGGATGATGCCGCACACCACGGCGGCGAACATCAGCATCTTCTTCGGCCTCACTGGCCGCTTGATCCCGACCTCCAGCGCCTGCACCAGCGGCAGCCAGGGCATCGGTTACGCCTACGAGGCAATCAAGTTCGGCCGTCTGCCGCTGATGCTGGCCGGTGGCGCCGAAGAGCTGTGCCCGACCGAGGCCATGGTGTTCGACGCGCTGTACGCCACCAGCCTGAAAAACGATGCGCCGCACACCTCGCCACGCCCGTACGACAAGGGCCGCGACGGTCTGGTGATCGGTGAAGGCGGCGGCATGCTGGTGCTTGAAGAGCTGGAACACGCCCTGGCACGCGGTGCGCACATTCACGCCGAGATCGTCGGTTTCGGCAGCAACGCCGACGGCCAGCACACCACCCGCCCCGAGCAAGTCACCATGCGCCGGGCAATGGAACTGGCGCTGGAAGACGCAGGTCTTGCGCCGGACGTCATCGGCTACGTCAACGGCCACGGCACCGCCACCGAACAGGGCGATGTCGCCGAAACCCTGGCCACCAGCAGCTTGTTCGGTGAACGCATGCCGATCAGTTCGCAAAAGAGCTTCCTGGGCCACACCCTCGGCGCCTGCGGGGCGCTGGAATCGTGGTTCAGTATCGAGATGCTCAACCGCGACCTGTACGTGCACACGCTCAACCTCGACGAGGTCGATCCGCACTGCGGCAAGCTCGACTACCTGCGCGGCGAATTCCGCCAGATGAGCCACGAATACGTGATGAACAACAATTTCGCTTTCGGCGGGGTCAACACCTCGCTGATTTTCCGTCGCTGGCCCCAACCGAATTAATCCAGGTCAAGGAGACCTCCATGCACTTCAAGAAACTCGCTGCCACCCTGCTCATCTGCGCCATGCCGGCCGTCAGCCAGGCCCGTGACACGGCGGTCTACCTGCCGTTCGACAAGGCCGTCGCCGAAGCGACCCGCACCGGCAAGATCGACGGCAGCGTGAAGTTCTATCTGGCGGGCAACGCCCCGGCCGGCAAGGTCACCGTCGTCAGCCCCGGCGCCGTGACCAACAAGAAGACCAACGCCTTCAACAAGACCGACCAGGAAGCCTGCGAGTGGGTCGTGCAATCGGCGATCATCAGCCTGCACCAGGCCGCAAAAAACGCCGGCGCCAACGCCGTGACCAACATCGTCAGCTTCTACAAGAGCAACGAGCGCAAGGATGCGAAAACCTACGAATGCCACGCGGGCGCGATCATGGCCGGCGTAGCGTTGAAGGGCGATCTGGCGACGGTTAAGTAACGGCCGGAAACGACAAAGGGCGCCTTTCGGCGCCCTTTTTTTCATCTATTGCACAAAAAACTGCACACAAGGAAAGCTCAGCGTTTCTTTTCGGAAACGTCCCACATTCAGCGCATTTTCTACTCTGTAAGGTCAGTGGTGCCGCGATCAAGCGGCACACCTCAAGGACGAAAAAATGCGTAAAAAAGCGGTTATCGTTTTCAGCGGCGGTCAGGATTCAACCACCTGTTTGATCCATGCCTTGCCGATGTACGACGAAATTCACTGTATTACGTTTGATTATGGCCAACGCCATCGCGCAGAAATCGACGTAGCACGTCGACTAGCGAAAGAGTTGGGTGTGACTGCACACAGCGTGCTGGACGTGAAGGTACTCAACGACTTGACCATCAGTAGCCTGACGCGTGACAACATCCCCGTACCGTCCGCCAATTCATTCGGAAGCGATTTGCCCAACACGTTCGTACCTGGAAGAAACATTCTGTTTTTAACGCTGGCGTCGGTTTATGCGTATCAAATTCGGGCTCAGACTGTGATTACAGGTGTCTGCGAAACAGATTTTTCTGGCTACCCGGATTGTCGTGATGATTTCGTTAAAACGCTAAATGAAGCTATCAACTTAGGCATGGAATATGAACTGCAGCTTGAAACGCCATTGATGTGGCTGACCAAGGCCGAAATCTGGGCGCTGGCCAACTATCATGGCCAACTCGATTTTGTTCGCGAACATACACTGTCTTGCTATAACGGAATAAAGGCTAGTGGCTGTGAGGAATGTGATGCTTGTGGCCTTCGCTCGAAGGGGCTAGACGACTTCCTGAAAAACAAGAAAAAATTCACAAACAGTTTGAGATATCGATTGAGCTTAAGCTAACTCCCCAACGAACAGGAGGAGGAGCGTAATAACGCCCCTCCCCTGATGCCATTACGCGACCTTACTCTCCGCAACAAACCTTCTAAAAAGCGACCTTGCTCCGTACGCGGGAAAAACATTGAAAAATGCGAAAAACATCTTGATAGTGATTTGCACCATCACGATTGACAATATTTCATTACTCTCCAGCACACCATAAAAAGCTATAAAGCAAAAAAGTACACTATCGATCAAAACTGCAAAAAACGTGCTAAAAAAGACACGCAAAAAGAGATACTTGGAGTTTGTCAACTGCTTAATTTTGCACAAGAGGTATGAATTAATATATTCGGAAAACAGAAACGAAACCGATGAGGCCAACAACACCGAGGAAACATGCGATACCACCTCACCATAAGGTGCATCAAGTTTCCAATCCGGCACTCCCGGCATCATTTTTGCCGCACTCAACAATAAAATGATCAGCGCATTGCTCAGGAATCCAAAAAAAATTGCTCTTCTTGCTAGCTTGAACCCATACAACTCATTCAACATATCGACTACAAGAAAGGTTAGAGGATAGAGAAAAACTCCTGGAGTTAAAACGACGTCAAATTGCTCGATATATATCAGCTTCGTGGCACCAATATTCGAGAACACATACAACACCAAGAGCAACAGGTTTAATACAACGTAGACCATCCAGGATCGCTCATGCCGATCGGTCATATCATAGGCGGTCACGGCTGTACTCGTAGAATAATATTTCCTGTATATACTTTTGACTTCGGCTCTGCTGAGATTATCTATCAAATCACTTTTTATCAGCTCTGCCAATTTCAGTTTAATCAGCTTCCCGGTTGAGACAACCATTACTACAGCGAGCTTCTTATCCGGCTCAAACCCCAGCAGCTTATATTTGCTGCTTACAGCCTCAATACCTTCCGACATTAAACCTTTCCTCTATCAATTCCCCTATGACAAGTACATCAGCATCAAACTCCGAGTCGGCGACGATGGTAAGTTTTCTAGTACGCTTGTCATATACAAGCTTTTCACCCCTACTAATCGATACGCCTTTCCTAACTATCAGAAGGTCACCCACTTCATTGGCACCGACTATCTCACTCTCCAAAAGCACACCTATCAGATTACTCGCCGCTCCGAAGTAATAGGTCAAAGGTTGCGATATAGCCAATTCGCCAATCCTTTTCTCCAAACTCTGAAGCAACAAGCTTTCCTTGATGACCGGCACTGCGGCTGGATTCATATTCCCGTGCAAAGAAACAGTGGATTCAATTATCTCCCGCTCTTCAAAATCGACTGTTTCTATCTCTTTGTAAGACACCCCGAAAAAATCCGAGATCTTCCGGATTGTAGATTCCTGTACGTTAACCACTCTACCTTCCAGAATATTGTAGATGGTTGTCCTGGTTAACCCGCTGGAGCTACACAGTGAAATTCTTGTTTCACCTCGGCTTTCTATCAGGTACTTAATATTCTTTTTTAGTTTTTCTGTTTTTTCTTTCTTATGCATTAAATATCTGCCAATCACTTGATAGGTTGAAACGCATCCGCTACTCGTCGGAACTATGCAGAATGCTGCCATACGCGGATGAATTGTACATCCACAGCAGCATGTTTAATTCGATGTTGAATACCAAACACAATATAGAGGATAAATCCCACAGCATTTAGAGAGCTTACTTACATACACCTACAAAGAATCATTTAATTACACAAACGTTCAATTATTTGATTAATAGAAGCGAAATTATTAGTTATAAATACATTCGTCATCCACTTCCTTCGCTGAGCACCTATGAATAACTGGAGTTGGATGCCGCTATTCACTAAAAAACCAGAGGGAGTTCCGAAATGGAAAAAGTTGATTCCGACCACCCGCAATCCTTGGGCACAAGTAATCCAGACATGCTCGACCAAACCCGAACGACTGTCCCCGTCACCTCCCACCGCTTGCGTAAACAGGAGACGGTCAGCCACATTTTCACGATCCTGCCGGATGTCGACACTGAGTCATTGCTTTGCCATGCATGCGAAAACCTCGCTTCACTCAATGTCATGGCTACGAATCTCGCGGGCGAGGTAGAAGGGCCGCAGCGGAACATAACGTTGGCTATTCAGCAGCTCACCGTCCTGAGCGAGTTGCTGGTCAATAGGGCGCTGGACAACCTGGATCCGCCTTGAGAGAGCCCGCGCTTTCACGAAAAAAACACTGACTACCGAATACCCGCGCCTTTTACCTAATGGAGTTCTTCTGTCATGGATCGATACAGACCTATCACCGGAATTGACTGCGAAATACCTTCACTGCTGATCGACACTGAAGCACCACTGGACGTACTTCACGAAATAGCCGTCTATCGCATACGCACAGCGACACAGTTTCTCGAAAACCTGGCGTTCAGCGAGGGCATTTACAGTGAGTTGGCGAAGGTATTGGTCACATCGTTGCGCGATGGCTGCGACTTGTTGGATGTGATCGGGCGCAGATTGCAGGATGAGGTTTCGGCTTAGGAGTTAATGCAATCAAACCTTCAGAAACGACGAAGGGCGCCTCGGCGCCCTTGCACAAACAGGTTGGCTTGTCATCGCCTGTCACCTGTCTGGCTCTGCGATGGCTGGATGCCCAGGATCCTCAGAGTCTCACAAGCCCCTTTCGGGAACGCCGGCAGTATTGCCTGAAAAGGTACTCCCGACAACGCTGGCATTTCGCTGCACCTTCGCAAGCACCATCTACACTCGCTCAAACAGGCCAACGCACAGTGCCTGCCGGAACGGCGAGCCCGGTCGGTCAAGTACTCGCGGTTCTCTTTCACCGTCAAGGAGATGACCATGCAAGCGAAAGCCCTGATCACCGCCGCCCTTCTCGGTCTGCTGCCCGGCGCCAGCCACGCCACCAACCTGATGTACATGCCGTTCGAAACCGTTGTGTCGGATGCGATGCGCGCCGGGCGGCTGGATGGCAGTGTGAAGTTTTATCTGGTCGGCAACGGGCCTCAGGGGACTCAGCGGTTGTTGCAGCGCGGGGTGGTCAGCGACTTGAAGACCAACGGTTTCAACAAGAGCGATCACGACTCCTGCGAGTGGGTGTTGCAGTCGAATCTGATTGCGCTGCAAGCCGAGGCCAAGCGCGTCGGGGCGAATGCGGTGACCAACATCGTCAGCTACTACGACCAGCATGTGCGCAAGGATCTGAACACTTACGAATGTCGCGCCGGCATCTTTGTCACGCGGGTGGCGTTGAAGGGTGATCTGGTGCGGCTGCCTTGATCAACCAGCTTCAACCTTGCGCGTGAGCAGTTCGACAAATGCCTTGGCCATCGGCGATTTCTGGTCCTTGCGCTGCACCAGCCAAACCGCCGTCACGGCCTCGGGATCGAGCAGCGGCCGGTAGACCACGCCGTCGATGCGCATCCGCTGATACGAGGCCGGCATGACCGACACGCCTAGACCGGCTGCCACCAGACCGATGATGGTCATGGCTTCGCCGGCCTCCTGGGCAAAGTGCGGACTGAATCCCGCGTCGCGGGCCAGGCTGATCAACTGTGAATACAGACCACTGCCGTAACTGCGCGGGAAGAACACGAACGGTTCAAGTGCCAGCGCCGAGAGGAACAGCCCCTCTTCAGAGCCCTGCGCCAGCGGATGTTTGGAGCTGAGCACGGCCACCAGCGGCTCGCGCATCAGTTCGACCACGCTGAGCGAATCCGGCAACCCCAGCGGTCGCATGATGCCGACTTCGATCGATTCGTCCACCAGCGCGTCGGCGACCATGGTGCTACTCATCTCCCGTAGATTCAGGTGCACGGCAGGGAAGCGCTGGCGGAAGGAAAAAATCGCCTGGGGAATGGTCGAGTTGAACGGCGCCGACGAGGTGAAGCCGATCTTCAGCTCACCAAGTTCACCCAGTTGCGCGCGGCGAGCCACATCGGCCGCTTTATCGACTTGCGCGAGCACGAGCCGCGCTTCCTCCAGAAACAGCCGCCCGGCCTCGCTGAGCTCGACCCGACGATTGGTACGCTCGAACAGCCGCGCGCCGACTTCCTGTTCCAGCGCCTGGATCTGCTGGCTCAGCGGTGGCTGGGAGATGCCCAGCACCTGTGCGGCGCGGCCGAAGTGCAGTTCTTCGGCGACGGCGATGAAGTAGCGCAGATGACGTAATTCCATGGGCACCCCATTAGGTCGTTAAAGCTATCAAACAGGTCGAACAATATATTGGATAGAAACATTAGCCAGCTATATGATTTTTTCATTGCCTGTCTGCCCGCGCCCTCCGAGGTCTGATGTGAAAACCGCCGTCGCTCCACTGGCCCATGAAGTCCCGCCCGCTGCGGCGGACGATGTGATGACCGAACTGCAAGAGATCTACATCGAGAAAGGCACGCCCGCGTTCATGCGCACGGTGCTCGCGCTGTTCAGCGGAGGCTTCGCGACCTTTGCCCTTCTGTACTGCGTGCAGCCGATGATGCCGCTGCTGTCCCACGAATATTCGATCAACGCGGCGCAGAGCAGCCTGATCCTGTCGGTGGCCACCGGCATGCTGGCGTTCGGTCTGCTGATCACCGGCCCGATTTCCGATCGGGTCGGGCGCAAACCGGTGATGGTTGCCGCGCTGTTTGCTGCTGCGCTATGCACCATCGCCAGTTCGATGATGCCGAGCTGGCATGGCGTCTTGATCATGCGCGCGCTGATCGGGCTGTCATTGAGTGGCCTGGCGGCGGTGGCGATGACGTACCTGAGCGAGGAAATCCATCCGCAGCACATCGGGCTGGCGATGGGTCTGTACATCGGCGGCAACGCGATTGGCGGGATGAGCGGGCGGTTGATCACCGGCGTACTGATCGACTTCGTCAGCTGGCACACAGCGATGATGGTGATCGGCGGCCTGGCGCTGATTGCAGCGGCGGTGTTCTGGAAAATCCTGCCCGAGTCGCGCAACTTTCGCTCCCGCTCGCTGCACCCGCGCAGCCTGCTCGACGGCTTCACCATGCACTTTCGCGATGCTGGTCTGCCGCTGCTGTTCCTTGAGGCGTTCGTGCTGATGGGCGCGTTCGTCACCCTGTTCAACTACATCGGTTATCGCCTGCTGGCCGAGCCGTACCACATGGATCAAGTGTTCGTGGGGCTGCTGTCGGTGGTGTACCTGTCAGGCATCTACAGCTCGGCAAAAATCGGTTCGCTGGCCGACAAACTGGGGCGCCGCAAAGTGCTGTGGGCGACCATTGCGCTGATGTTCGCCGGCCTCGCCCTGACCATGTTCACACCGCTGCCGCTGGTGATCATTGGCATGCTGATCTTCACCTTCGGCTTCTTCGGCGCCCACTCGGTGGCCAGCAGCTGGATCGGCCGCCGGGCGCTCAAGGCCAAGGGCCAGGCGTCGTCGTTGTACCTGTTCAGCTATTACGCCGGGTCGAGCATCGCGGGGACGGCAGGCGGGGTGTTCTGGCACCTGGCCGGGTGGAACGGGATTGGCCTGTTCATCGGCGCGCTGTTGCTGGTGGCGCTGTTGGTGGCGTTGAAGCTGGCGAAGTTGCCGCCGCTGGGTGGCGTCAAAGCCTGATTCCCGCCCACAAAAAAACGCCCGGCATAAGCCGGGCGTTTTTGTTTTCTACCTTTAGCGCTGAGCGCCGATTACTCGTGATACTGCGCCGACAACTCGTGCACCGCACGCAGGAAAGCGCCAGCGTGTTCCGGATCGACTTCCGGCGTGATGCCGTGGCCGAGGTTGAACACGTGGCCGCTGCCCTTGCCGTAGCTGGCGAGGATGCGCCCGACTTCGGTGCGGATCGCTTCCGGCTTGGCGTAGAGCACGGTCGGGTCCATGTTGCCTTGCAGCGCGACCTTGTCGCCCACGCGGGCGCGGGCGTTGCCGATGTCGCAGGTCCAGTCCAGGCCCAGTGCGTCGGCACCAGCCTCGGCGATGCTTTCCAGCCACAGGCCGCCGTTCTTGGTGAACAGGATCACCGGCACCTTGCGACCGTCGTGCTCGCGGATCAGGCCGCTGACGATTTTCTTCATGTAGGCCAGGGAGAACTCCTGATACGCCGCCGCCGACAGGTTGCCGCCCCAGGTATCGAAGATCTGCACCGCTTGTGCACCGGCCTGGATCTGGCCGTTCAGGTACGAAGTCACCGACTGCGCCAGCTTGTCCAGCAGCAGGTGCATGGCTTGCGGGTTGTCGTAGAGCATCGCCTTGGTCTTGCGGAAGTCTTTCGACGAGCCGCCTTCGACCATGTACGTGGCGAGGGTCCACGGGCTGCCGGAGAAACCGATCAGCGGTACACGGCCGTTCAGTTCGCGGCGGATGGTGCTGACGGCGTCCATCACGTAGCCGAGATCCTTGTGCGGATCCGGGATCGGCAGGGCTTCGATGTCGGCCTGGGTGCTGACGACTTTCTTGAAGCGCGGACCTTCACCGGTCTCGAAGTACAGGCCCTGGCCCATGGCATCGGGAATGGTGAGGATGTCGGAGAACAGGATCGCCGCGTCCAGTTGCGGATAGCGGTCCAGCGGTTGCAGCGTGACTTCGCAGGCGAATTCCGGATTCATGCACAGGCTCATGAAATCACCGGCCTGGGCGCGGCTGGCGCGGTATTCCGGCAGGTAGCGGCCGGCCTGGCGCATCATCCACACTGGGGTGACGTCTACGGGTTGCTTGAGCAGGGCGCGGAGGAAACGGTCGTTCTTCAGGGCAGTCATGTCGGCATCCGGAAAAAAAGTGCGGGCATTTTCTCAGAGCGCGACGCAAAAGGCACGGATGCAGGTCAGCCTTTTGTCTATCGGGTCAATTTGTCGCGTTTTTTTCACAGAAGATCGTTCCCACGCTCCGCGTGGTAACGCCGCCAGTGACGCTCCGCGTCACGCCTTTTGGGACGCAGAGCGTCCCGGGAGGCATTCCCACGCAGACGGTTCGACGCCTCGACGTGGGAACGATCAGAGGAAGGTTTAGACGCCCAGGTAATCCAGGATCCCTTCAGCCGCATTGCGGCCTTCGAAGATCGCCGTCACCACCAGGTCGGAACCGCGCACCATGTCGCCACCGGCGAAGATTTTCGGGTTGCTGGTCTGGTGCTTGTACTGACCCTGCTCGGGCGCAACCACGCGGCCCTGGCTGTCGGTCTGGATCTCGAACTGTTCGAACCATGGCGCCGGGCTCGGGCGGAAACCGAACGCGATGACCACGGCGTCGGCCGGGATGATCTCTTCGGAGCCCGGGATCGGCTCGGGGCTGCGACGGCCACGGGCGTCCGGTTCGCCGAGACGGGTCTCGACCACCTTCACGCCTTCGACCTTGTCCTCGCCGACGATGGCGATCGGCTGGCGGTTGTAGAGGAATTTCACGCCTTCTTCCTTGGCGTTTTTCACCTCTTTGCGCGAGCCAGGCATGTTCGCTTCGTCACGACGATAGGCGCAGGTCACCGATTTGGCGCCCTGGCGGATCGACGTGCGGTTGCAGTCCATCGCCGTGTCGCCACCGCCCAATACCACGACCTTCTTGCCTTTCATGTCGACGAAATCTTCCGGCGACTTTTCAAAGCCCAGGTTGCGGTTGACGTTGGCGATCAGGAAATCCAGCGCGTCATAAACGCCCGGCAGATCCTCACCGGCAAAACCGCCCTTCATGTAGGTGTAGGTGCCCATGCCCATGAATACGGCATCGTATTCGGCGAGCAGTTGCTCCATGGTCACGTCCTTGCCGACCTCGGTGTTGAGGCGGAATTCGATGCCCATGCCGGTGAAGACTTCGCGGCGATTGCTCAGCACGGTCTTCTCAAGCTTGAATTCGGGGATGCCGAAGGTCAGCAGACCACCGATTTCCGGGTTCTTGTCGAACACCACCGGAGTCACGCCGCCGCGCACCAGCACGTCGGCACAACCGAGGCCCGCCGGGCCCGCGCCGATGATCGCGACACGCTTGCCGGTCGGTTTGACCTTGGACATGTCCGGGCGCCAGCCCATGGCGAACGCGGTGTCGGTGATGTACTTCTCGACCGAACCGATGGTCACCGCGCCGAAGCCGTCGTTGAGGGTGCAGGCACCCTCGCACAGACGATCCTGCGGGCACACCCGGCCGCAGACTTCCGGCAGGGTGTTGGTCTGGTGCGACAGCTCGGCGGCCTGGAGGATGTTGCCCTCGGCCACCAGCTTCAGCCAGTTCGGAATGAAGTTGTGCACCGGGCACTTCCATTCGCAATACGGGTTGCCGCAACCCAGGCAGCGGTGGGCCTGGTCGGCCGACTGCTGGGGTTTGAACGGTTCGTAGATTTCCACGAACTCTTTCTTGCGTTGACGCAACAGTTTCTTCTTCGGATCCTTGCGCCCGACATCGATGAACTGGAAGTCGTTATTCAGACGTTCAGCCATTGTTAAAACCTCATCAAACTCTTCAGGCGCATATCACTGCGGGTTGGCACGGGTGCTGGAAAGCAACGACTTCAGGTTGGCAGCCTTCGGCTTGACCAGCCAGAAACGACGCAGGTAGTCATCGAGGTTCTCGGCGAGCTCACGACCCCACTCGCTGTCGGTTTCCGCGACGTACTCGTTCAGCACGTTCTGCAGGTGGCTGCGATAGGCTTCCATCGCTTCGCCGCTGATCCGCTGGATTTCCACCAGTTCGTGGTTGACCCGGTCAACGAAGGTGTTGTCCTGGTCGAGCACGTAGGCGAAACCGCCGGTCATGCCAGAGCCGAAGTTGTAACCGGTCTTGCCCAGTACGCAGACAAAACCACCGGTCATGTACTCACAGCAGTGATCGCCAGTGCCTTCCACAACCGTGTGGGCACCGGAGTTGCGCACGGCGAAACGCTCGCCTGCGGTGCCGGCGGCGAACAGCTTGCCGCCCGTGGCGCCGTACAGGCAGGTGTTGCCGATGATGGCGCTTTCCTGAGTCTTATAAACGCTGCCCTTCGGCGGCACGATGGTCAGCTTGCCACCGGTCATGCCTTTGCCGACGTAGTCGTTGGCGTCGCCTTCCAGGTACATGTTCAGACCGCCGGCGTTCCACACGCCGAAGCTCTGACCGGCAGTACCCTTGAAGCGGAAGGTGATCGGCGCTTTCGCCATGCCCTGGTTGCCGTGCTTGCGCGCGATTTCGCCGGAGATCCGTGCGCCGATCGAACGGTCGCAGTTGCAGATATCCAGATCGAACTCGGCGCCGCTGAGATCGTTGATCGCCGACGTTGCCATCTCGACCATTTTCTCGGCCAGCAGGCCCTGGTCGAAGGGCGGGTTGCGCTCGACGCCGCAGAACTGAGGCTTGTCCGCCGGGATGTGATCGCTGCCCAGCAGCGGGGTCAGATCCAGGTGATGCTGCTTGGCAGTCTGCCCTTCGAGAATTTCCAGCAGATCGGTGCGGCCGATCAGCTCTTCGAGGGAACGCACGCCGAGCTTGGCCAGCCACTCACGGGTTTCTTCGGCGACGTAGGTGAAGAAGTTCACCACCATGTCGACGGTGCCGATGTAGTGATCCTTGCGCAGCTTCTCGTTCTGGGTCGCGACGCCGGTGGCGCAGTTGTTCAGGTGGCAGATGCGCAGGTATTTGCAGCCCAGCGCGATCATCGGCGCAGTACCGAAGCCGAAGCTTTCGGCGCCGAGGATGGCTGCCTTGATCACGTCGAGGCCGGTCTTCAGGCCGCCGTCGGTCTGGACCCGAACCTTGCCGCGCAGGTCGTTGCCGCGCAGGGTCTGGTGGGTTTCGGCCAGGCCGAGTTCCCACGGAGCGCCAGCGTATTTGATCGAGGTCAGAGGCGAAGCACCGGTGCCACCGTCGTAGCCGGAGATGGTGATCAAGTCCGCATAGGCCTTGGCCACACCGGCGGCGATGGTGCCGACGCCTGCTTCAGCCACGAGTTTCACCGAAACCAGCGCCTTCGGGTTGACCTGTTTCAGGTCGAAGATCAGCTGCGACAAGTCTTCGATCGAATAGATGTCGTGGTGCGGCGGTGGCGAAATCAGGGTCACGCCCGGCACTGCGTAACGCAGCTTGGCGATCAGCCCGTTCACTTTACCGCCCGGCAGTTGCCCGCCCTCGCCCGGCTTGGCGCCCTGGGCGACCTTGATCTGCAGCACTTCGGCGTTGACCAGGTATTCCGGGGTCACACCGAAACGGCCGGTCGCGACCTGTTTGATTTTCGAGCTCTTGATAGTGCCGTAGCGCGCAGGGTCTTCGCCGCCTTCGCCGGAGTTGGAACGCGCACCGAGGCGGTTCATGGCTTCGGCCAGGGCTTCGTGAGCTTCCGGCGAAAGGGCGCCCAGCGAGATACCGGCGGAGTCGAAGCGCTTGAGCACCGATTCCAGCGGCTCGACTTCACTGATGTCCAGCGGAGTGTCGAGAGTCTTGACCTTGAACAGGTCGCGGATCATCGACACCGGACGGTTGTCCACCAGCGAGGTGTATTCCTTGAATTTGGCGTAATCGCCCTGCTGCACGGCGGCTTGCAGGGTGTTGACCACGTCCGGGTTGTACGCGTGGTATTCGCCACCGTGGACGAACTTCAGCAGACCGCCCTGCTGGATCGGCTTGCGCGGACTCCAGGCTTCGGTAGCCAGTGCTTTCTGCTCGGCTTCGATGTCAACGAAACGCGCACCCTTGATGCGGCTCGGTACACCACGGAAGCTCAGCTCGCAAACTTCCTCGGACAGGCCGATCGCTTCGAACAACTGAGCACCGCGATACGACGCGATAGTCGAGATGCCCATCTTCGACAGGATCTTCAACAGACCTTTGGTGATGCCTTTGCGGTAGTTCTTGAACACCTCGTAGAGGTCGCCCAGTACTTCGCCGGTCCGGATCAGGTCGCCCAGCACTTCGTAGGCCAGGAACGGGTAGACCGCCGAGGCGCCGAAACCGATCAGCACGGCGAAGTGGTGCGGATCGCGGGCGGTGGCGGTTTCAACGAGGATGTTGGAGTCGCAGCGCAGGCCTTTTTCGGTCAGGCGATGGTGCACCGCGCCGGTGGCCAACGAAGCGTGGATCGGCAGTTTGCCCGGAGCGATATGACGGTCGCTCAGAACGATCTGGGTACGACCGGCACGCACGGCTTCTTCAGCCTGATCGGCGACGTTGCGGATCGCCGCTTCGAGGCCGACGCTTTCGTCGTAGTTGAGGTCGATGATCTGCCGCTCGAAACCCGGGCGGTCGAGGTTCATCAGCGAACGCCACTTGGCCGGGGAAATGACCGGCGAGCTGAGGATCACGCGCGAAGCGTGTTCCGGCGATTCCTGGAAGATGTTGCGCTCGGCACCGAGGCAGATTTCCAGCGACATCACGATCGCTTCACGCAGCGGGTCGATCGGCGGGTTGGTCACTTGGGCAAACTGCTGACGGAAATAGTCGTACGGCGTGCGCACGCGCTGGGACAGCACGGCCATCGGCGTGTCGTCGCCCATCGAGCCGACGGCTTCGTAGCCTTGCTCGCCAAGCGGACGCAGTACCTGATCGCGCTCTTCGAACGTGACCTGATACATCTTCATGTATTGCTTGAGCTGATCGACGTCGTAGAAAGCCGAACCGTGATCGTTGTCTTCCATGGTCGCCTGGATGCGCAGGGCATTCTTGCGCAGCCATTGCTTGTACGGATGACGGGATTTCAGACGGTTGTCGATCGCGTCGGTGTCGAGGATCTGCCCGGTTTCGGTGTCCACGGCGAAGATCTGGCCCGGGCCGACACGGCCCTTGGCGAGCACGTCTTCAGGCTGGTAGTTCCAGACGCCGATTTCCGACGCGAGGGTGATGAAACCGTTCTTGGTGGTGACCCAGCGCGCCGGGCGCAGACCGTTACGGTCGAGCAGGCACACCGCGTAGCGACCGTCGGTCATGACCACGCCGGCCGGGCCGTCCCACGGCTCCATGTGCATCGAGTTGTACTCGTAGAACGCACGCAGATCCGGGTCCATGGTTTCGACGTTCTGCCACGCTGGCGGAATGATCATCCGCACGCCACGGAACAGGTCGATGCCGCCGGTGACCATCAGTTCGAGCATGTTGTCCATGCTCGAGGAGTCGGAACCGACACGGTTGACCAGCGGGCCGAGTTCTTCCAGATCCATCAGATCGTTGGTGAACTTGGTCCGACGGGCCTGAGCCCAGTTGCGGTTACCGGTGATGGTGTTGATCTCGCCGTTATGGGCGAGGAAGCGGAATGGCTGAGCCAGCGGCCATTTCGGCAGGGTGTTGGTGGAGAAGCGCTGGTGGAACACGCAGATCGCGGTTTGCAGGCGCTGGTCACCCAGGTCCGGATAGAACGCGGCCAGGTCGGCCGGCATCATCAGGCCTTTATAGATGATGGTCTTGTGGGAAAAGCTGCAGATGTAGTGGTCGGTGTCGGCGGCGTTGGCCACGGACGAGCGACGACGGGCGCTGAACAGCTTGACCGCCATATCCTGATCGCTCAGGCCTTCGCCGCCGATGTACACCTGCTCGATCTGCGGCAGGCGCTCAAGGGCCAGGCGGCCGAGGACGCTGGTATCGATCGGCACTTTGCGCCAGCCGATCAGTTGCAGGCCTTCGGCCAGGATCTCGCGGTTCATGTTCTCGCGAGCGGCTTCGGCCTTGGCCGGATCCTGATTGAAGAAGACCATGCCCACGGCATATTGCTTGGGCAGCTCGACGCTGAAGGTTTCCTGGGCAATGGCACGCAGGAACGCGTCGGGCTTTTGAATCAGCAGACCGCAACCGTCACCGGTCTTGCCGTCGGCATTAATCCCACCGCGGTGGGTCATGCAGGTCAGGGCCTCGATGGCCGTTTGCAAAAGGGTATGACTGGGCTCGCCCTGCATATGGGCTATCAGGCCGAAACCGCAGTTATCCTTGAATTCATCTGGTTGGTACAGACCTGCTTTCATAGACACTTTCTCACCAGGCTGCCTCTTACCGAGGCAAATTTCTTTTCAATTCAACCACTTGCTTGCCGCGCCGAACGTACGCCGGCTTTGCGGGGGCAAAAGGGTGGTCATTGTACACAGCGACACAGAGGCTCACAAATTTGACGACGAAATGTCGCAAATTCATGTCGCATTTGTGAAAGGTTTAAAGCGATCTGCTGTGCTAGTCAAAACTTTTTTAATTTTGACCGCAACGACTCAAAGACTACTGTGACGCAGACACCACAAGGCACGCGGTCTGTAGAGACGGCGCGCACTTGTAGAGATTTTGAGGTGCTTGGAGAGGCGGCCTGGGTAAGGCCGCCGAATCTTCAGCGAGTTGTTGCCAGTTCCTGTTGGACGCTGGCGACAGTGCGAGGCCAAGGTTTACCAGCCTGAACCTTCGCTGGCAAGGCCTTGATGGCAGAAACGGCTGCATCACGATTGGCGAAGTTGCCGTAGGTGATCACGTAGAGAGGCTTGCCGTTGAGGACTTTCTTGAAATAACGGTACTCGCCGCCCTGCTCCTTGACGAAGTTTTGCGCGGTCGCTTCGGAGCTGGTACCGAGGATCTGCACCACGTAGTTGCTGGTCGGCTGACCGGCGTACCAGCTGCCACCGGCAGCCTTGGCGACGGTGACCGGCTTCTCGGCCGGTTTGGCGGCGGCAACAGGCTTGGCAGGCGCCGGAGCCGGTTTGGCCGCTGGAGCTGCCGGAGCAGGCACAGGCTTGGCGGTAGCGACCTGGGTCGGCGCCGGGGTCGGCTTGGCCGCCGGGACAGGAACCGGAACTGGCGTAGGAGCCGGACCGGCCTGAACGCCCGCGGGTGGCGCGGTGGTGGTCACGGTCGGTGGCGTGTTGCTGGAACCTTCGACCGGCACGCCGTCGTCGCCCTCAGTGATGCCCCCAGCGGCTTCAGCCAGCGGACCGCGCATTACCGGCTGCGAGTTGCCGACCAATGGCAGCGGCATCGGCTGGGTATTGCCGTTGAATTCGACGGACGGTGCGCCACCCGCTTGCGGCGCACCCTGGCCCAAGGGCAGTTGCGCCTGCTCGTTGGCCGGCGCACCGGTGGTCGGTGCCTTGTTGCGACCCGGCATCAGCCAGGCGGCAGCGACCGCGACCACAACGACGGCGGAAATCGCCAATACGTGTTTCTTCGGCATGTTGAACCCCATACTTGGACGCTTGACCGCAGAGCGGCTGGCAATCATGACTTCGATCAGAGCATCGCGAGCAACCTGGTTGATGTTGCCCGGCCAACCCTCGGAGCTTTCGTGAATATCAGAGATCTGATCCGCGGTGAAAAGTTCGACACCCCGGCCGGCGCCTTCAAGCCGCTGGTCGAGATACTCGCGGGTTTCTTCTTCGGTGTACGGCTGCAATTCGATGACGTGGAAGCGCTCTTCCTCAAGGTGCAAAGCCTCGAGCTGTGCGATCAGCGACGACTCACCGAACAGGAACACATGCGGGCGACCTTCCGGCGCGCCGGCGCCCAGCGCCATCAGCGCTTCAAGCGCGGACTCGTCGAGCTGCTCGGCATCGTCCACCAGCAGATAGACTTCCTGCCCCGTCAGCGCCAGCTGCACGACCTGATCGAGGATCGCCCCGACTTCGGCCTGGGCCACGTCCAGCGCCTGGGCGATCTGGCGCAGCACACCGGCTGCATCGCCGGCGCCACGGGCGGAAACGACGACGCTCTGCACCGATTGCTTGTTGGTACTGGCAACCAGCGCCTGGCGCAGCAGGGTCTTGCCGCTGCCCTGCGGGCCAGTGACCACCAGCAGCAACTGACTGTAACGAGCCAAGTGATGCAGTTGACCCAGCACCGGCTTGCGCTGGGCCGGGAAGAATTTGAAGCCCGGCACCCGCGGTGCGAAAGGGTCGTGACTTAACTGGAAATGGCCGAGGAACGCCTCGTCGGCATGCAAACTAGTCATCGGAATCTTATTAACCTTTAAGCTGAGCCAGAGCGCGGTAATCCGCTCCCAGCGTGGCCTGTAGAACCTCTTTCGGATAATCGTCGGTCACCACCGCTTCGCCCATCCGGCGCAGCAGCACCAGGCGCAAGCGACCGTCGATCACTTTTTTGTCAATTGCCATGTGTTCAAGAAAATCGGCTTCGGTCATCTCTTCCGGCGGAATCACCGGCAGACCGGCACGCTGGAACAGGCGGATGCCACGATCGCGCTCCTGCTCGCTGATCCAGCCCAGGCGCGCGGACATTTCCAGCGCCATCACGGTGCCAGCGGCGACCGCTTCACCATGCAACCAGACACCATAGCCCATGTGGGTTTCGATGGCGTGGCCAAAGGTGTGGCCGAGGTTGAGCGTGGCCCGTACGCCGGTTTCCTTCTCGTCGGCGCCGACCACCGCCGCCTTGGCGGCGCAGGAGCGTTCGATGGCATAGGTCAGGGCCGCTTGATCCAGCGCACGCAGGGCGTCGACGTTGTCTTCGAGCCAGGTCAGGAACGGCTCGTCGCAGATCAGACCGTACTTGATGACCTCCGCCAGGCCAGCCGAGAGCTCACGCGCTGGCAGGGTCTTCAGGGACGCGGTATCGATCAGCACCACGTTCGGCTGATAGAACGCGCCGACCATGTTCTTGCCCAGCGGATGGTTGATCCCGGTCTTGCCGCCCACCGAAGAATCGACCTGTGACAGCAGCGTGGTAGGAATCTGGATGAAATCGACGCCGCGCTGGTAGCAGGCGGCGGCGAAACCGGCCATGTCGCCGATCACACCGCCACCGAGGGCGATCACCGTGGTGCGGCGGTCATGACGGGCGGTCAGCAGGCCGTCGAAGATCAGTTGCAGGGTTTCCCAGTTCTTGAAGGCTTCGCCGTCGGGCAGCACCACGGAAACCACCGAAAACTGCGCCAGGCTGCGGGTCAGACGTTCGAGATAGAGCGGCGCAACGGTCTCGTTGGAGATGATTGCCACTTGCCGCCCATGGATATGCGGGGCCAGCAGCTCTGGCTGGTCCAGCAGTCCCTCGCCAATGTGAATCGGGTAGCTGCGCTCGCCTAGGTCGACCTTGAGTGTCTGCATGTGTCCCCACAGTGAAGATGGAAGCAGGCGTCCTGCCCTGAATTATTGGTTGTCTGCGGCCTATAGCGGGTATGACGCCGCTCGCTCGCCATCCGCCACAACCTCGGCGGGCTGTAACAGGACGCCGAGGATAGCGCATTTCGAGCGATGCTTTAACGGGGCGGAAGCTGCGCCAGGCGGTCGAGAATATCGAGCACGACCATGCGCGGTGGCCGCTCGTCGGTTTCCACCACCAGATCGGCGATTTCCCGATAGAGCGGATCACGGATCGCCAGCAGATCGCGCAGGGTTTTCTCCGGATTGGCGGTGCGCAGCAACGGCCGGTTGCGGTCGCGAGAGGTGCGGCCGACTTGCTGTTCGACGGAGGCGTGCAGATACACCACCCGCCCGCCCTCGTGCAGGGCCTTGCGGTTGGCATCGCGCATCACCGCGCCGCCGCCGGTCGCCAGCACCACGCCGTCGAACGCGCACAGCTCGGCGATCATCGCCTGCTCACGGTCACGAAAGCCGGGCTCGCCTTCCTTGTCGAAGATCCACGGAATATTGGCGCCCGTACGCAGTTCAATTTCCTTGTCGGAATCCTTGAACGGCAGGCGCAGCTCTTTGGCCAGTAATCGGCCGATGGTGCTTTTTCCAGCCCCCATCGGTCCTACAAGAATCAAATTTCGCACAGAATCAACGACTCACAGCAATCGCCTGGTTATTCATGATACGCGGAGTGAGAAAGACCAGCAGCTCGGATTTTTTCTCCGAAACCACATCACGCCGGAAAAGGCGGCCAAGATACGGCACATCGCCAAGAAATGGCACCTTATCTACAACCTTGCTTTGAGTATTTGAGAAAACGCCCCCGATCACGATGGTCTCGCCGTCGTTCACCAGCACCTTGGCATTGACCTCGTTTTTCTTGATCGGCGGTACATCCTGCACTTTGTTCAGATAGTCCGGTTCGTCCTTGGTGACCTTGACCTCCATGATGATGCGGTTGTCCGGGGTGATCTGCGGCGTCACCTCCAGCGACAGCGACGCCTCCTTGAAGGACACCGACGTAGCGCCGCTGGAGCTGGCTTCCTGGTACGGAATCTCGGTGCCCTTGAGGATCTTCGCGGTTTCCTTGTCGGAGGTGACCACCTTGGGCTGCGAGACGATTTCGCCGTTGCCGGTCTTCTCCATCGCGGTCAGCTCAAGGTCGAGCAAGACGTTGTCGGTGATGAACGCGATGCCGATCCCGGACGTGTTGTTGACCGTGCCCATGTCGACGAACGGCGAGTTGGTGCTGGTGCTGCCCGGCGTGCCAATGGTGGTCGACGAACCGTTGCTGACCCCGGAAGTGTTCCAGTTGCCCTTGTTCTGAATCGAACCTCCCCAGCGCACGCCCAAGCTCTTGTCGTAATCGACGTTGGCCTCGACGATCCGCGCCTCGATCATCACCTGACGCACCGGAATATCCAGCTGCGCCACAATCCGCCGCAGTTCGTCGAGGCGATCCTGAGTCTGGTAGGCAATGATGTTGTTGGTCCGCTCATCGACGGTGATCGAACCCCGTTCGTCGACCTTCGCCTCGGCGCTGGTGACCGACTGGAACAGCTTGGCGATGTCCGCGGCCTTGGCGTAGTTCACTTGCAACAGCTCGCGGCGCAACGGCGCCAGTTCGGCGATCTGTTTCTGCGATTCCAGCTCCTGCCGCTCGCGCGCAGCGATTTCATCGGCCGGCGCCACCAGCAACACGTTGCCGACCTTGCGCTTGTCCAGGCCTTTGGTCTTGAGCACCAGATCCAGCGCCTGATCCCACGGCACGTTTTGCAGCCGCAAGGTGATCCCGCCCTGCACCGTATCGCTGGCCACCAGATTGAGGTTGGTGAAGTCGGCGATCAGTTGCAGCACCGAACGCACATCGATGTCCTGAAAGTTGAGAGAGAGCTTTTCGCCGTTATAGCTGTTGCGGTCGGCGTTGCGCTTTTGCAGGTCATCGACGGTCAACGGCCGGATGCTGACGGTCAGCTTGTTGTCGGTCTGGTAGGTGGAATAGTCGAACGTACCGCTGGGTTCGACGGTGATCGTCGCGCGATCACCGCTGACACCGGCATTGACGAACTGCACCGGGGTGGCGAAATCCTTGACGTCGAGGCGCACCCGCAGCGGCTCGGGCAATTGGGTACGCGCGAAATTGAGGATGATCTTGCCGTCGTGTTCCTGAATGTCCGGGGCAATGGCCGGGTCGGACAGATCAATGACCACATTGCCCTCACCCGCCGTGCCACGCTGGAAATCCACGCCGCGAATGGCCCTGGCGGTCGGCGTATACGTGCGGACCGGCGCTGCCGCCGGTGCCGCACGCGGTGCACGAGCCGCCGTACGCGGAGCAGCGGTTTTGCTGCCCTGCCCGACCACCACGAATACCGTATTGCCTTCGACCCGGGTGTCGTAAGGCGCCAGTTGCGTCAGGCTGATGATCAGCCGCGTCCGGTTATTGGCCTCGACCACCGTGGCCGTGCGGGCATTGCCGCTGCCCAGGTCACGGGTCTTGCTCGCCAGCTGACTGGCGACACCCGGCAGATCGAGGGCGATCCGCGCCGGCGAATCGGTGGTGTAGCCTTTGGGCTGCGGAGGCGGGCCGTCGAACGACAGCTTCAACTCGACCCGGTCGCCCGGCAGTGCCGCGACGTCCAGCGCCTTCAGATTGGCTGCCTGTACCATCGGCGAAAGCAGCGCTATCCATAGCGAGAAACCGAGGGTGGAGAAAATCCTGTTCATTGTTCGACTTCCACTTATGAATGCTCTTTCAAAGGAATGGTGCGCGGCCGCTCAAGCCAGGCGCCCTGGCCGTCCGGAACGATCTCCACCACTTCGACCTGTGAAGCGCTGATGGCGACGATGCGCCCGTCGTTGCGCCCCAGATAGTCGCCGACCTTGAGCCGATGGACCCCGCCCGCGCCTCGCAGCAGGGCGAAGGAACCGGAGGCGTTGGCAATCGTGCCGACCATTTCAAACTGCTCGATGTTGAAACCTTCGAGGTATTGCTTGACCCGGTTGGGATCGGGTTTCACGTCGCGCGAACCGTGTTTCTGCCCGGCCAGATCGACCCGCAACTGGCGCGAAAACGGACTGCGCAGATTGGCGGCGCTGTAGGTGAACGTCGGGTAGGAGCGGAAGGTCGGAGTCGGCTCGATCTTGCCCGGCGGACGCAGGCGCACTTCATTCATGTAGGCGTCGAGGTCGCTGAAGTCATCGCCGCCACAGCCACCGAGCACCAATAACAATGCCGACAAGGCGATAAAACGGATCGGGCTCATTTCTGCAGCCCCTTGTCGTTGTAGCGGTAGGTCTTGGCGAGAATGCTCATGCGCAACTTCGGCCCGCCTTCGGGATTGGCCGGCGCCAGCTCGAAATCGTGCAGGGTGACGATCCGTGGCAGCCCGGCCACGCCGCTGACGAAGGTGGCAAGGTCGTGATAGGCCCCGGTCACGGTGATCTGGATGGGCAGCTCGATGTAGAACTGCTGGGTGACCTCCGGCAGCAGTTTGATCTCTTCGAATTCAAGACCGCTACCCAACCCGGTACGGGTGATGTCTTCCAGCAACCCTGGCACCTCGGTGTCACTGGGCAGTTGCCGCAACAGCACGCCGAACGAGTTTTCCATCTCCTTCATCTGCTGGGTGTATAGCTCCAGATTGGCCGCCATGTGCGCCTTGCTCGCGAATTGCTCCTTGAGGGTGACCTCCTCCTCACGCTTGAGCTCGAGCTGGCTCTCCAGGTCACTGATGAAAAAGTTATAGCCAAGCGCCAGGACCAGCACCATCAACAGCCCGCCGGCCAGTGTTTTGACCACTGGCGGCCAGGAGCCGATGTTGCTGGTATCGAGGTCGTTGAAATCGACATTGCGCAGGCTGTCCAGCCACTCGGACGGCTTCATTGGTCGTCCTCCTCGAGCCGGGGACGAGTCTGGCGAACGGTCAGCTGAAAGACGTTGGCCTGATCCACCTGGCCAGCGGTGGTGGCTTTCACTTCATTGAGGTTGGGCGCATCGAACCAGTCGGAGGCGTCGAGGTTGCGCATCAGGTCGGACACGCGATTGTTGGACTCCGCCGCGCCGCTGATCGACAGGGTCTTGCCGACCATTTTCACGTCGGTGAAATACACCCCGTCGGGCAAGGTGCGCGCCAGCTGATCGAAGATCCGCCCGCTGATCTGCCGGTTGCCCTGCAAGTCCTGGATGATGCGCATGCGCTCCACCAGTTGCTGGCGATGGGCCTTGAGCTCGCTGATCTGTTTGATCCGCTCGTCGACCACGGCGATCTGCTTGCCGATGTAGTCATTGCGCGCGACCTGCCGGGCGATGGCGGCGCTGATGATCTGATCGGCAATGAGCACCGCCCCCACCGAACCGACCACCACACCGGTCAAGACCAGCAGGAAGCGTTTGCGCCGTTCTTCGCGGCGCTCCTCGCGCCAGGGTAAAAGGTTGATCCGCGCCATCAGTCGAAACTCCTGAGCGCGAGCCCGCAGGCAATCATCAGGGCCGGCGCATCGCTCGCCAGGGCCCCGGCGTTGACCTTGCTGCTCAAGGCCATGTCGGAAAACGGGTTGGCAACCTGGGTCGGCGTGTTCAGGCGCTCTTCGATCAGCCGGTCGAGGCCGGGCACCGACGCCGTGCCGCCGGCCAGCAGAATGTGGTCGACAGCGTTGTACTGGCCGGAGGCGAAAAAGAACTGCAGGGAGCGCGACACCTGCTGCACCAGCGCCTCGCGAAACGGTTGCAGCACCTCGCTGACGTAGTCGTCCGGCAGGCCGCCCTGCTTCTTGGCGAGCCCCGCCTGTTCAAGGGTCAGGCCATAACGGCGCTGGATTTCCTCGGTCAGCTGTCGGCCGCCGAACAGTTGTTCGCGGGTGTAGATGATCCGGCCGTTGTGCAGGACGCTGAGGGTGGTCATGGTGGCGCCGATGTCGACCACCGCCACCGTCAACCGATCCTGGGACGCGGCCAGTTGCGTGGCCAGCAGGCCGAACGAGCGCTCCAGCGCATACGCCTCTACATCCACCACCCGCGCAGTCAGCCCGGCGAGAGCGAGCGCCGCTTCGCGGACTTCGACGTTTTCCTTGCGACAGGCGGCCAGCAGCACGTTGACCCGTTCAGGGTTGCGCGGCGAAACGCCCTGGACTTCGAAGTCGATGGCGACCTCGTCCAGCGGATAGGGAATGTATTGATCGGCTTCGATCTTGAGCTGGTTTTCCAGCTCGTCGTCGGACAGCCCGGCGTCCATCTCGATGACCTTGGTGATCACCGCCGAGCCCGCCACCGCCACCGCCACGGTTTTCAGCCCGGTGCGCGCCTTGACCAGCACCCGGGACAGGGCCTGGCCGACGCCCTCGAGTTCGGCGATGTTCTTTTCGACCACGGCGTTCGCCGGCAACGGCTCCACCGCATACGCCTCGACCCGGTAGCGCTCCCCCTGACGGCTCAGCTCCAGCAGCTTCACCGACGTGGAGCTGATATCGATCCCCAGTAACGTATTGGCCTTTTTATTGAAGAGTCCTAGCACTACCAATTCCCTATGACTTTCCGTGAGTTACGGACTCTGTAATGCGCATTGCGTTCCCTCGCCCCGTCTTGACAGAAGCGCAAATGACGCCCCCAGCGGAAAAGTGCTTATAATGCCCAGCGTTTTTTTCCGCTTTTTACTGCCGGCGCGGGTCGTTCTGTGTGTTAGCCGGGACCCTGTCGCCCAATTCATTCTTTGCCGTGGATGTCCAAAAGCCTTGATTCGTCTGCTGAAATTTTTCGGTTGGTCCATCGTCGCCGTTTTCTGCGGACTGCTTTTAGGTCTCAGCGGCGCGTTTCTTTACCTTAGTCCGGGTTTGCCATCTGTGGAGGCGCTGAGAAGCATTCAGTTGCAGATTCCGCTCCGGGTCTACAGCAGCGACAACAAGTTGATCGCAGAATTTGGCGAAATGCGCCGCACACCGATCCGTTTCGCCGACATTCCCCCCAATTTCATCAATGCGTTACTAAGTGCTGAAGACGACAACTTCGCCAACCACTACGGCGTTGATCCGAGCAGCCTGATGCGTGCCGCGACCCAACTGGTCAAGAGCGGGCACATCCAGTCCGGCGGCAGCACCATCACCATGCAGGTGGCGAAGAACTTCTTCCTGACCAGCGAACGCAGCTTCTCGCGCAAGACCACGGAAATCCTGCTGGCCCTGCAGATCGAGCGGCAATTGACCAAGGACGAGATCCTTGAGCTCTACGTGAACAAGATCTACCTGGGCAACCGCGCCTACGGCATCGAGGCGGCGGCGCAGGTGTATTACGGCAAGTCGATCCGCGAGGTCAGCCTGGCGCAGATGGCGATGATCGCCGGCCTGCCGAAAGCCCCGTCGCGTTTCAACCCGCTGGCCAACCCGGCGCGCAGCAAGGAGCGGCGCGACTGGATCCTCGGCCGCATGTACAAACTCGGCAAAATCACCGAAGCCGACTACACCGCCGCGATCAACGAACCGCTGAACGCCAGCTATCACGTGCCGACACCGGAAGTGAACGCGCCGTACATCGCCGAGATGGCCCGTGCGGAAATGGTCGGTCGCTACGGCAGCGACGCCTATACCGAAGGTTTCCGCGTTACCACCACGGTGCCGAGCAACCTCCAGGAAATGGCCAACACCGCGCTGCACGAAGGCCTGATGACCTACGACCAGCGTCACGGCTACCGTGGTCCTGAATCGCGCCTGCCGGGCAAGACCCGCGAAGCCTGGGCCACCGAACTGACCAAGCAACGCACCATCAGCAGCCTCGAACCGGCCATCGTCACCCAGGTCGACAAGAACGGCCTGCAAGTGCTGACCCGCACCGGCGAAGAGCACGTGGCATGGGACACCATGAAATGGGCACGCCCGTTCCTCAACACCAACAGCATGGGTGCCGCGCCGCGTCAGCCGTCGGATGTGGCACAGATCGGCGACCTGATTCGCGTGCAGCGCCAGCCGAACAATTCGCTGAAGTTCAGCCAGATTCCGCAGGCCCAGGGCGCGCTGGTGTCGCTGGATCCGCAGAACGGCGCGATCCGTTCGCTGGTCGGCGGTTTCGCCTTCGAACAAAGCAACTACAACCGCGCGATGCAGGCCAAGCGTCAGCCGGGCTCAAGCTTCAAGCCGTTCGTCTACAGCGCCGCGCTGGATAACGGCTACACCGCCGCCAGTCTGGTCAACGACGCACCGATCGTGTTCGTCGACGAGTACCTGGACAAGGTCTGGCGTCCGAAGAACGACACCAACACCTTCCTCGGCCCGATCCGCCTGCGTGAGGCACTGTACAAGTCGCGCAACCTGGTATCGATCCGCCTGTTGCAGGCGATGGGCGTAGGCAAGACCATCGACTACATCACCCGCTTCGGCTTCAACAAGCAGGACCTGCCGCCAAACCTGTCGCTGGCGCTGGGCACCGCGACCCTGACGCCAATGGAAATCGCCACTGGCTGGAGCACCTTTGCCAACGGCGGCTACAAGATCACCCCGTACATCATCGACAAGATCGAAAGCCGCAACGGCGATACGCTGTTCGTCGCCAACCCGCCGACCGTACCGCAGGGCGCCGCAGCTACCGACGGCATTGCCGCACCCGCCACCCAGGCGTTCACCGTCAATGCAGCGCCGGTTCCAGGTGAAGCGCCGGGCAACGCTGCCGTGCCCCAAGCACCAGCCGTCGCCGAGCGCATCGTCGATGGCCGTACCACCTACATCCTCAACAGCATGCTGCAGGACGTGATCAAGCTTGGCACCGGCCGGCGCGCACTAGCTCTGGGCCGCAGCGACATCGCCGGCAAGACCGGTACCACCAACGAATCCAAGGATGCGTGGTTCTCCGGTTACAACGCCGACTACGTGACCACCGTGTGGACCGGTTTCGACCAGCCGGAAAGCCTCGGTCGCCGGGAATTCGGCGGCACCGTGGCACTGCCGATCTGGATGAACTACATGGCCGCCGCGCTCAAGGACAAGCCACCGCATGTCCAGCCGGAGCCGGAAGGCATCCTCAGCCTGCGGGTGGACCCGGTCAGCGGTCGCGCGGCATCGCCGAGCACACCGGGTGCGTACTTCGAGCTGTTCAAGGCTGAGGACACGCCGCCGTCGGTCAACGAGATCGGCAATGGCGCCGTACCGGGCAGTCCGCTGCCGGCGGATGAACAGGCGCCGATCGATTTGTTCTGATCCTGATCCGCCAAAAAGCCCCGCCTTCGATTGAAGTGCGGGGCTTTTTATTGCCTGTTCATTTTGTGTTGTCTGAGCCGGCCTCTTCGCGGGCAAGCCCGCTCCCACAGTAACCGGGTGTGCGCTCCATTTGTGAACGCCACAAAACCCTGTGGGAGCGGGCCTTCCCGCGAAGAGGCCCTAAAGATCACCCCAAAATCAACAGGCACAAAAAAGCCCCGACTCTCACGAACCGGGGCTTTCGGCTGAAGCGCTACAACGGCTTAGCCGTTGAACACGTCATCCACGCTTTTCAGCGGGTAGTTCTTCGGATATGGCAGGGTCGCCACACCAGTCTCGATCGCGGCCTTGGCCACGGCGTCGGAGATCACGGTGATCAGGCGCTTGTCCATTGGCTTCGGAATGATGTACTCACGGCCGAATTCCAGGGAGATACCGCCGTAGGCGTCGCACACTTCCTGCGGGACCGGCAGCTTGGCCAGTTCGCGCAGGGCGTTGGCGGCAGCGATCTTCATTTCTTCGTTGATGCGCTTGGCGCGAACGTCCAGGGCACCACGGAAGATGAACGGGAAGCCCAGTACGTTGTTGACCTGGTTCGGGTAGTCCGAACGGCCGGTGGCCATGATCACATCGTTACGGGTGGCATGAGCCAGTTCCGGGGAGATTTCCGGATCCGGGTTGGAGCAGGCGAAGACGATCGGGTTGGCCGCCATGCGCTTGAGTTGCTCGGCGCTCAGCAGGTTTGGACCCGACAGGCCGACGAATACGTCAGCACCTTCGATGGCGTCGTCCAGGGTGCGTTTCTCGGTAGGGTGAGCGAACACAGCCTTGTACTGGTTCAGGTCGTCACGGCCAGCGTGGATAACGCCGGTACGGTCAACCATGAAGATGTTTTCGACCTTGGCGCCCATGCTCACCAGCAATTTCATGCAGGAGATGGCGGCGGCGCCAGCGCCCAGGCAGACGATCTTGGCGTCGGCCAGGGTTTTGCCAGCGATTTCCAGGGCGTTGATCATGCCCGCAGCGGTCACGATCGCGGTGCCGTGCTGGTCATCGTGGAAGACCGGAATGTCGCACTGCTCGATCAGCGCGCGTTCGATTTCAAAGCACTCAGGCGCCTTGATGTCTTCCAGGTTGATGCCGCCGAAGGTGATGGAAATGCGTTTTACGGTGTCGATGAAGGCTTGCGGGCTTTCGGAGTCGACTTCGATGTCGAAGACGTCAATGCCGGCGAAGCGCTTGAACAGCACGCCTTTACCTTCCATCACTGGCTTGGAAGCCAGTGGGCCGAGGTTACCCAGGCCCAGAATCGCGGTGCCATCGGAAATGACTGCAACCAGGTTGCCCTTGCCGGTGTACTTGTAGGCCAGTTCAGGATCGCGGGCGATCTCGCGCACTGGTTCAGCTACGCCGGGGCTGTAGGCCAGCGACAGGTCGCGGGCGGTAGCAGTGGCCTTGGTGAGCTCGACACTCAGCTTTCCTGGACGAGGATTGGCATGATATTCGAGAGCGGCAGTTTTCAGATCAGACATTTTGGCATTCCGCTTTTTACTGTTGGACAGACTGGTCAGCGAGGATACGCGCCTCGCAAAGTCCCCACAAGACTGCCCGGTCACCCCTGTCAAGCGCCCTGCCCTAAGACTTTGGGCCAAGAGCCACGGCGCACAAGGGCTAGACTGTTCACAATCGACAGAAAAAATGTCTACAACTTTTTATTCAGCGGGAGGGCTGGAGCATCGAAGGATCGGTCAGCGGCAACAGCCAGCGCGCCTGACCTGATTTCAGTCCACCGCGCCGGGAACGGTCGACCACCCAGCCACGAGCCTCGATCTGCTTGCCCTTCAACGCCTGCAGAGAGGCGGCGTCGAAGCGATCAAGCAGATTGGGTGCAACACGCAGTACAAGCTTGTCCTGCAACTCGATCCAGATTCCGCCGCGATTGCGCTGAACCTTGCTCACACGACCGCTGACCAGCGCGAAACCCGAGCGCTCGATCTGCTCCGCTTTCAGTACAGGCGAGCCCTTCCACAGGCCGAGCCCGGCCTGCCGCGCGCGGCGTTCGGCAGCTTGCTGGCAATCGACCAGATCGACATTCGGCGCCACCGCGACCTGGAAACCGAGGCCATCGGCGAGCATCTGCGCTTCGAGATTCTCACCCCTGGCGCTGAAAACATGGGCCAGGGTGCGGCCGTAACGGTCCTTGGACTCGGCGCCGAGTCGCAGGCCGACCCGCCCGTCGCTCTCGGCGACCAGGTCTTCGAGGCGCTTGCGCGCGGCCACTGCAAACGGCTCGTCGCTGCGGCCCTGCTTGCCGAGTTCGGGCGTATTGAGGCCGATCATCCGCACATTGCGCCCGTCGCTCAGACGCAGGGTGTCGCCGTCGACCACGCGCTGCACCGTGGCGCTGTCCAGCCTGGCCGGCACGGGGCAGAAGGCCTGGGCGGCGGAGAGCCAAATCGCGGACACAAAAAAGGCGCCCGCAAGGGACGCCTTTTTCATCAGACCGGAAAAGCCGCTGAGGTTTTCCAGAATGAAGGGCCTTAGGCCTTTTTCGCGCCGAAAGCACCGAAACGGTCGGCGAACTTCTGAACGCGACCACCGGTGTCCAGAGTCTTCTGCTTACCGGTGTAGAACGGGTGGCACTCGTTGCAAACGTCGATCGCCAGGGCTTTGCCGAAGGTCGAACGGGTTTCGAACTTGTTGCCGCAGCTGCAAGTTACTGCAACTTCTGGGTAATTCGGGTGGATATCGGCTTTCATGGTGTTTTCCTCAGCTGGCGTGCCGCCATCCAACACGATTGTTGAATACCGCACGTAATTAGGCCGCGGATTCTACCAGACAATCCCGATCACGCAAGCTGTCGCTGAGACCGACCGTCTGCTAGGCTCCCGGCCCAAACCTCATCCCCGCTGCTTGTTAGCTTCTAATCGAGATCCCGCGTGCCCGACGCCATTCTGCGCCTCGCCCTGCCTTCGCCCCTGCGCCGCCTGTTCGACTATCGGGCCCCGGCCGGCGTGCTGCGTTCGCAGTTGCAACCGGGCATGCGCCTGCGGGTGCCGTTCGGCCGACGGGAGATGATCGGGATTCTGGTGGAGGTCAATGACACCAGTGAAGTGCCAGTGGAGAAGCTCAAACCGGCACTGGCGCTGCTCGACGCCACCGCTCCGCTACCGCCGGCGCTGTTCAAGCTGTGCCTGTGGACTGCGCAGTATTATCAGCACAGCCTCGGCGACACCCTGAGCTGGGCGCTGCCGGTGCTGCTGCGCCAGGGCGAACTGGCCGAGGTTCGGCAGGAACGCTTCTGGTCCGCCGCTCCCGGCGCCAGCCTCGATGACCCGCGCATCGCCCGCGCCCCGCGCCAGCGTGAAGCCCTGGCGACTTTGGCCCAGCACCCTCACGGCGTGGCCCATCAGTTGCTGAGCAAATTGATGCTGAGCAAAGACAGCCTCGATCTGCTGTTGGCCAAGGATCTGGTGCAGGTCGAAGTGCGCCGCCACGCCCCCGGCGCACGCCATGAACACTGGCTGGCCCAGCCGGAACTGCCGCTCAACAGCGAGCAGCGCGCCGCTTACGAAGCGATTCGCGCCGGTTTCGACAGTTATCACGCGTTCCTGCTGGCCGGCGTCACCGGCAGCGGCAAGACCGAAGTCTACTTGCAGCTGATCCGCGAAACCCTTGAGGCCGGCAAACAGGCGCTGGTGCTGATCCCGGAGATCAACCTCGGCCCGCAGACCCTCGCCCGCTTCGAGCAACGCTTCAACGCCCGCATCGCCTTGCTGCACTCGGCGGTCAACGACCGTGATCGTCTGGACGCGTGGCTCGCCGCCCGTGACGGCGAGGCCGACATTATTATCGGCACCCGTTCGGCGCTGTTCACCCCGATGAAAAACCCGGGGCTGATCATCATCGACGAAGAACACGACGGCTCCTATAAACAGCAGGAAGGCCTGCGCTACCACGCGCGGGATCTGGCGCTGGTGCGGGCGCGGCAGGAAAACATCCCGATCGTGCTCGGCTCGGCGACGCCATCGCTGGAAAGCCTGCACAACGCCCACACCGGCCGCTACGGACTCCTACGCCTGAACGAACGTGCCGGCGGCGCCAAACAGCCACGCTTCCTGCGCCTGGACGTGAAAAGTCGTCCACTGGACAGCGGCATTTCCGGGCCGATGCAGCAAGCCATCGGCCAGACCCTCGCCGCCGGCCAGCAGGTATTGGTGTTCCTCAACCGTCGCGGCTTTGCCCCGACTCTGCTGTGCCATGACTGCGGCTGGATGTCCGAATGCCAGCGCTGCGATGCGCGGATGACCGTGCACCAGCGCTACGGCGAATTGCGCTGCCACCACTGCGGTTACGTGGAGCGCGTGCCGCGCCAATGCCCGAAGTGCAACAAGGTCGATCTGCGCCCCGTGGGCGCCGGCACCGAGCGGGCCGAGGAACGGCTGGCGATTCTGTTCCCGGACTATCCGGTGTTGCGCGTCGACCGGGACAGCACGTCGCGCAAGGACGCGATGAACCAGTTGTTCGCCACGATCCAGAAAGGTCAGCCGTGCATTCTGGTCGGCACCCAGATGTTGGCCAAGGGGCACCATTTCCCTCGGGTGACGCTGGTGTCGATCCTCGATGCCGACGGCGGTCTGTTCTCCGGCGACTTCCGCGCCAGCGAGCGCATGGCGCAGCTGATCGTGCAGGTTGCCGGGCGTGCCGGGCGTGCGGAGGAACCGGGCAAGGTGATCATCCAGACGCATCTGGCCGACCATCCTTTATTGGTGCAACTGACCGAGCAGGGTTACTTCGCCTTCGCCGAACAGGCCCTGAGCGAACGCCGCGCCGCCGGCCTGCCGCCGTTCGCGCATCTGGCGCTGTTGCGCGCCGAAGCGCACAAGCCGGGGCAGGCCGAAGGCTTTCTTGATGAAGCGTGCAGCGAGGCCGAGCGGTTGCTGGCCGAACAGAACCTGACCGGTATTGAACTGCTGGGACCCGTGCCGGCGCCGATGGAGCGTCGGGCCGGGCGTTTCCGCGCGCAGCTTCTGTTACAGGCCACGGCCCGGGCGCCGCTGCACCGACTGCTGGCGAGCTGGCTGCTGGTGCTGGAGCAGATGCCAAGCGGTCGGGCGGTGCGCTGGTCGCTGGATGTCGATCCTGTCGATTTGTATTGATTGATCGATCACTATCGCTGGCAAGCCAGCTCCCACAGGGGAATTGTGTCGCTCTTGTGGGGGCTGGCTTGCCAGCGATGGCTGACGAATTGTCACCACACATCCACATCCTGCCTGCTAAGGTTGGCAAGCCCGTCTTCGCAACGGATAATGCCCAGTTTTTCCACCCGCGCATCGATGCGCCGCCGCGCTTGCGGTCGAAAGAGAAGACCATGAAAGACACCATTCGCCAGCTGATCCAACAAGCCCTCACCCAACTCGTCAACGAAGGTGTGTTGCCTGAAGGCCTGACGCCGGCGATCCAGGTGGAAAACGCCCGGGACAAGACCCACGGCGACTTTGCCAGCAACATCGCCATGATGCTGGCCAAGCCTGCGGGCATGAAGCCGCGCGATCTGGCGGAAAAAATCATCGCCGCCCTGCCGGCTGACGAAAACGTCACCAAGGCCGAAATCGCCGGTCCTGGCTTCATCAATTTCTTCCAGAACACCCAGGCGCTGGCCTCGCGCCTCGACGCGGCTCTGGCCGACGATCACATTGGCGTGCGCAAGGCCGGCCCGGCGCAACGCACCGTGGTCGATCTGTCGGCGCCGAACCTGGCCAAAGAGATGCATGTCGGCCACCTGCGTTCGACCATCATCGGCGACGGCGTGGCCCGCGTGCTCGAATTCCTCGGCGACACCGTCATCCGTCAGAACCACGTCGGCGACTGGGGCACCCAGTTCGGCATGCTGATGGCGTACCTGCAGGAAAACCCGATCACCAGCGACGAGCTGTCGGACCTGGAAAACTTCTACCGCGCCGCCAAGCAACGCTTCGACGAATCTCCGGAATTCGCCGACCGCGCCCGTGGTCTGGTGGTCAAGTTGCAGGCCGGCGACGCTGAATGCCTGGCGCTGTGGACCAAGTTCAAGGACATCTCGCTGTCGCACTGCCAGAAGATCTACGAACTGCTCAACGTCAAACTGACCATGGCCGACGTGATGGGCGAAAGCGCCTACAACGACGACCTGATCAACGTGGTCAACGACCTGAAAGCCGCCGGCATGCTGGTCGAGAGTAACGGCGCCCAGTGCGTGTTCCTCGACGAATTCAAGAACGCCGAAGGCGAGCCGCTGCCGGTGATCATCGTCAAGGCCGACGGCGGCTACCTGTACGCCACCACCGACCTGGCGGCCGTGCGTTATCGCAGCGGCAAGCTGAAGGCCGACCGTGCGCTGTACTTCGTCGACCAGCGTCAGGCCCTGCACTTCCAGCAAGTGTTCGCCGTGGCGCGCAAGGCCGGTTTCGTGACCCATCCGATGGAAATGGAGCACATGGGCTTCGGCACCATGAACGGCGCCGACGGCCGTCCGTTCAAGACCCGTGACGGCGGCACCGTGAAGCTGATCGACCTGCTGACCGAAGCGCAAGAACGCGCCTACAGCCTGGTGAAGGAAAAGAACCCGACACTGGCCGAAGACGAACTGCGCGCGATCGCCAAAGTGGTCGGCATCGGCGCGGTGAAATACGCCGACCTGTCGAAACACCGCACCAGCGACTACAGCTTCAACTTCGACCTGATGCTCAACTTCGAAGGCAACACCGCGCCGTACCTGCTGTACGCCTACACCCGCGTGGCCGGCGTGTTCCGCAAACTGGGCAAGGATTTCAGCGAAGTCGACGGCCAGATCGTCCTCGAAGCGGCGCACGAACAGGAACTGGCGGCGAAACTGGCGCAGTTCGGTGAAGTGCTGAACAACGTTGCGGAAAAGGGCACGCCACACACCCTCTGCACCTACCTGTACGACGTGGCCGGCCTGTTCTCCAGCTTCTACGAGAACTGCCCGATCCTCGCCGCCGACACCCCGGCACAAATGCAAAGCCGTCTGCGCCTTGCCGCGCTGACCGGCCGTACCCTCAAGCAAGGCCTGGAACTGCTCGGCCTGGAAACCCTGGAGCGCATGTAAGTTGGCTGCCAAGAAAAAACCTGCACCCAAGCGTGGCGCCAGCCGTTACCAAGCTCCAGCGAAGCAACCGATCCCGGGCTGGCTGTGGATGGCCATCGGCCTGACGGTCGGCGCGTTCATCGTGTTCCTGATGAAGCTGGAGCCGGGCAAGGGCAGCGACACGGTCAAGCGCGAGAAGATCGAGCAACAGCAACAACAGAAAGCCACCAAGATCGCCGAGGCCAACAAGACCCCGCCGAGCCCGACGCAACCGGTGAAGCCGAAGTACGACTTCTACACCCTGCTGCCGGAATCGGAAGTGATCGTGCCGCCGGACGCGGTGCCGGAGAAAACCCTGCCGACGCCACAAGTGCCGGCAATCCCGACCACGCCGGTGACCCCGGCGGAAGCGGCGAAGATCGACACCGCACGGGCACAGGCTGCACTGGCCGGGATCACCCCACCGCCAGCGCCACCAGTGACGAAGGCTGCACCGGTGACCAAGTTCTTCCTGCAAGCCGGCTCGTTCCGCAAAGAGACGGATGCCGACAAGGTCCGCGCGCAGATCATTCTGCTCGGTCAGGCGGTCGCGGTTGAGTCCGGGACGGTCAAGGATGAAACCTGGTATCGCGTACTGGTCGGCCCGTTCAGCAACCGCGAACAACTGACCACCGCCCAGAAACAACTGGCGGGCGCCGGCTTCAGCAACCTGTTGTTACAACAACGTCAGAGCCGCTAACAACTTCCCACTGATCGTTCCCACGCTCCGCGTGGGAATGCAGCCCGGGACGCTCCGCGTCCCTTGCCGCAGGGACGCGGAGCGTCCATTGAGGCATTCCCACGCGGAGCGTGGGAACGATCACGTTGCTTTGCGTGGGAACGACCCCGCGCAAACCACCGCTCGTCCCCTCTCCCGCCCCGCAGTTGAAATCCTCTCCACCACCCCCATATGAATGGGCATAAGGCATTTTCGCCCCGCAGTGTGGAGACTCTTCCCTTGACCACCATCGTTTCAGTCCGCCGCCACGGCAAAGTCGTCATGGGCGGCGACGGCCAGGTTTCTCTCGGCAACACCGTGATGAAAGGCAACGCGAAGAAAGTTCGTCGCCTGTACCACGGCGAAGTCATCGCCGGTTTCGCCGGTGCCACCGCCGACGCCTTCACCCTGTTCGAACGCTTCGAAGGCCAGCTTGAAAAACACCAGGGCCACCTGATCCGCGCCGCCGTCGAACTCGCCAAAGAATGGCGCACCGACCGCTCCCTGAGCCGCCTCGAAGCGATGCTCGCGGTCGCCAACAAGGACGCATCCTTGATCATCACCGGCAACGGTGACGTGGTCGAACCCGAAGACGGCCTGATCGCCATGGGTTCCGGTGGTGCCTATGCGCAAGCCGCCGCCAGCGCCCTGCTGAAGAAGACCGATCTGTCGGCCCGCGAAATCGTCGAGACCGCTCTCGGCATCGCCGGCGACATCTGTGTATTCACCAACCACACCCAGACCATTGAGGAGCAGGATCTCGCTGAATGAGCCTGACGCGGCCCCTGTGCCACGGCTTGTTTCTGCTTGAGGACCGTCAATTATTATGTCCATGACTCCCCGCGAAATCGTCCACGAACTCAACCGCCACATCATCGGCCAGGACGATGCCAAGCGCGCCGTCGCGATTGCCCTGCGCAACCGCTGGCGCCGCATGCAGCTGCCTGAAGAGCTGCGCGTTGAAGTGACCCCGAAGAACATCCTGATGATCGGCCCGACCGGTGTCGGTAAAACCGAGATCGCCCGTCGCCTGGCCAAGCTGGCCAACGCGCCGTTCATCAAGGTCGAAGCGACCAAGTTCACCGAAGTCGGCTACGTCGGCCGTGACGTCGAATCGATCATCCGTGATCTGGCCGATGCTGCGATCAAGATGCTGCGCGAGCAGGAAATGACCCGCGTTCGCCACCGTGCCGAAGACGCCGCCGAGGACCGTATCCTCGACGCCCTGCTGCCACCGGCACGCATGGGCTTCAGCAACGAAGAAGCGCCGACCCAGGATTCCAACACTCGCCAGCTGTTCCGCAAACGCCTGCGCGAAGGTCAGCTGGACGACAAGGAAATCGAGATCGAAGTCGCCGAAATGGCCGGCATCGAAATCGCCACGCCTCCGGGCATGGAAGAAATGACCAACCAGTTGCAGAACCTGTTCGCCAACATGGGCAAGGGCAAGAAGAAGGCCCGCAAGCTCAAGGTCAAGGAAGCGCTGAAACTGGTACGCGATGAAGAAGCCGGTCGCCTGGTCAACGAAGAAGAGTTGAAGGCCAAGGCCCTGGAAGCCGTCGAGCAGCACGGCATCGTGTTCATCGACGAAATCGACAAGGTCGCCAAGCGCGGCAATGTCGGCGGCGCTGATGTGTCCCGCGAAGGCGTGCAACGTGACCTGCTGCCGCTGATCGAAGGCTGCACCGTCAACACCAAGCTGGGCATGGTCAAGACCGACCACATCCTGTTCATCGCCTCCGGTGCGTTCCACCTGAGCAAGCCGAGCGATCTGGTGCCGGAGCTGCAAGGCCGTCTGCCGATCCGCGTCGAACTCAAGGCCCTGAGCCCGCAGGACTTCGAACGCATCCTCAGCGAACCGCACGCCTCGCTCACCGAGCAATACTGCGCGCTGCTGAAAACCGAAGGCCTGAACATCCAGTTCCAGCCGGAAGGCATCAAGCGTCTGGCGGAGATCGCCTGGCAGGTCAACGAGAAGACCGAGAACATCGGTGCCCGTCGCCTGCACACGCTGCTCGAGCGTCTGCTGGAAGAGGTGTCGTTCAGTGCCGGCGACCTGGCCAGCGCTCACGACGACAAGGCGATCGAGATCGACGCCGAATACGTCAACAGCCACCTGGGCGAATTGGCGCAGAACGAAGACCTGTCCCGTTATATTCTGTAGAGCTGCCAGCTCCGAGCTACAAGCGGCAAGCTGAGTTAAGCTTGCCGCTTGTAGCTTGCAGCTAAAGGCTTTTTTCTATGCTTCCCACCGACATCAAACTGCACAAAGCCTCGAAAACCCTGTCGCTCAAATACGCGTCCGGCGAGGAGTACACCCTGCCCGCCGAATTCCTGCGCGTGCATTCCCCCTCCGCCGAGGTCCAGGGCCACGGCAAACCGATCCTGCAATTCGGCAAGCTGCACGTCGGCCTGACCAAGGTAGAACCGGCCGGTCAGTACGCACTGAAACTGACCTTCGACGACGGTCACGACAGCGGTCTGTTCACCTGGGATTACCTGTACGAGCTGGGGCGACGTCATGACGCACTCTGGGCCGATTATCTGGCCGAACTCAAAGCCGCCGGCAAAACCCGCGACCCGGACCAGTCCGTCGTCAAGCTGATGCTCTAGTCCGCGCCTCGGACTGTTTAGAGGGCATTTTCTAGATTCATCTGTTTGAATGCTCCGCTAAAGCGGCCCGGGATCGGCTGCTTGCGAAAAAAATCAATCTCGGGTAACCAATGGAACTGGCAAGTTCCCTGCAGTGCTCTACGACTGTAAAGCAGCTATGCAGAATCAACGGTCACCCGAGCAGTAGTACCTGGCATTGGCTGTGGAACTGCACAGCAGAAAACCGGGTACTCGTCTCAGGACAATGGAGCGTCGTAGATGAGTAACAAGAATAACGATGATTTGAAGTACCAGGCCTCGGAGAACACCCTGGGGCTGAATCCTGTCGTTGGGCTTCGCGGAAAGGATCTGCTGGCCTCTGCTCGAATGGTGCTGACCCAGGCCATCAAACAACCGATCCATAGTGTCAAACACGTCACCCAGTTCGGCCTCGAACTGAAGAACGTGCTGTTCGGCAAATCCGACCTGCAACCGGCGGGCGATGACCGTCGCTTCGTCGATCCGGCGTGGAGTCAGAACCCGCTGTACAAACGTTATCTGCAAACCTACCTGGCATGGCGCAAGGAACTCCATGCCTGGATCGACGACAGCAGCCTTTCGCCCAAGGACATCGCGCGCGGCCACTTCGTGATCAACCTGATGACCGAGGCGATGGCGCCGACCAACACGGCGGCCAACCCGGCGGCAGTCAAACGCTTCTTCGAGACCGGCGGCAAGAGCCTGCTCGACGGCCTCTCGCACCTGGCCAAGGATCTGGTGCACAACGGCGGCATGCCGAGCCAGGTCAACATGGGCGCGTTCGAGGTCGGCAAGAGCCTGGGTGTGACCGAAGGCGCGGTGGTGTTTCGCAACGACGTGCTGGAGCTGATCCAGTACAAGCCGATCACCGAACAAGTGCACGAGCGCCCGCTGCTGGTGGTGCCGCCGCAGATCAACAAGTTTTACGTATTCGATTTGAGCCCGGACAAGAGCCTGGCGCGCTTCTGCCTGCGCAACAATGTGCAGACCTTCATCGTCAGCTGGCGCAACCCGACCAAGGAACAGCGCGAGTGGGGCCTTTCCACCTACATCGAGGCCCTGAAGGAAGCGGTCGACGTGGTCACCGCGATCACCGGCAGCAAGGACGTCAACATGCTTGGCGCCTGCTCCGGCGGCATCACCTGCACCGCCCTGCTCGGCCACTATGCCGCCACGGGCGAGAACAAGGTCAATGCCCTGACCCTGCTGGTCAGCGTGCTCGACACCACCCTCGACAGTGATGTCGCACTGTTCGTCGACGAGCAGACGCTGGAAATGGCCAAGCGACACTCCTATCAGGCCGGCGTGCTCGAAGGCAAAGACATGGCCAAAGTCTTTGCCTGGATGCGTCCCAACGATCTGATCTGGAACTACTGGGTCAACAACTACCTGCTCGGCAACGAGCCGCCGGTGTTCGACATCCTGTTCTGGAACAACGATACGACTCGACTGCCGGCCGCGTTCCACGGCGACCTGATCGAGATGTTCAAAAACAACCCACTGATTCGCCCCAATGCACTGGAAGTGTGCGGCACGCCGATCGACCTCAAGCAGGTGACCGCCGACATCTTCTCGCTGGCCGGCACCAACGACCACATCACCCCGTGGAAGTCCTGCTACAAGTCGGCGCAGCTGTTCGGTGGCAAGGTGGAATTCGTGCTGTCGAGCAGCGGGCATATCCAGAGCATTCTGAACCCGCCGGGCAACCCTAAATCGCGCTACATGACCAGCGATGAAATGACCGCCAATGCCGATGACTGGCAGGAGAACTCGACCAAGCACGCCGACTCCTGGTGGCTGTACTGGCAGGCGTGGCAGGCCGCGCGGTCGGGCGAATTGAAGAAGGCGCCGACCAAACTGGGCAACAAGGCGTATCCGGCAGGCGAAGCTTCACCGGGCACTTACGTACACGAGCGGTAACCGACACCTGAAGAAACTGTGGGAGCGGCGGTTCGACTTGCCGCGATAACGGTATTTCAGTCGACACATTGGCTGAAGCTGCCACCGTCATCGCGGGCAAGCCCGCTCCCACAGGGTTCGAGGTGGAACATAGAATTTGCGACCCACAGGGCCTTGAAGCATGCCGCACCCGTTCATCTTTCGAACCGTCGAGCTGGATGGCCAGACCATCCGCACCGCAGTCCGCCCCGGCAAGCCTCACTTGACGCCCTTGCTGATTTTCAACGGCATCGGCGCCAACCTGGAGCTGGTGTTTCCTTTTGTCGCGGCGCTGGATCCGGACCTGGAAGTGATCGCCTTTGACGTGCCCGGTGTCGGCGGTTCCTCGACGCCGAGCCGGCCGTATCGCTTTCCGGGGCTGGCGAAGCTCACCGCGCGGATGCTCGATTACCTCGACTACGGACAGGTCAACGTGATCGGCGTGTCCTGGGGTGGCGCGCTGGCGCAACAGTTCGCCTACGACTATCCCGAGCGCTGCAAAAAGCTGGTGCTGGCGGCGACCGCTGCCGGTGCGGTGATGGTGCCTGGCAAGCCGAAAGTGCTGTGGATGATGGCCAGCCCACGGCGTTATATCCAGCCGTCCCATGTGATCCGCATCGCCCCGATGATCTACGGCGGCTCGTTCCGCCGCGACCCGACACTCGCCGCCAGCCATGCGGCGAAGGTGCGTTCGGCGGGCAAGCTCGGCTACTACTGGCAACTGTTCGCGGGCCTGGGCTGGACCAGCATTCACTGGCTGCACAAGATCCACCAGCCGACCCTGGTGCTGGCCGGTGATGACGATCCGCTGATCCCGCTGATCAACATGCGCATGCTCGCCTGGCGCATCCCCAACGCGCAGCTGCACATCATCGACGACGGGCATCTGTTCCTGATTACCCGGGCCGAGGCGGTGGCGCCGATCATCATGAAATTCCTCCAGGAGGAACGTCAGCGTGCGGTGATGCATCCGCACCCGACACCGCTGGGCGGATAACCGTCCCGGCACGGATTTCTGGACAGCGTTTTGCAGCGCGTCTGGACAGGTGCGTGGCAGGAGGCCGCGCAAGCAGCAACCCGCAACAGCGTCTATGGTGTTCTGGTTCGGTGTGTTTGTTTTTGGCCTGAAGACGAAGGAGTGTTGAGTCATGCGTGACAAACCAGCGACGGGCGTCGTGCCCAGCCCCGCCGTGTTCATCAATGCACAGAGTGCCATGACCGGTCTGCGTGGCCGCGACCTGATCTCGACCTTGCGCAGCGTGGCAGCCCACGGCTTGCGCAATCCGATCCACAGTGCAAAACACGCCTTGAAGCTGGGAGGTGCGCTCGGACGCGTGCTGCTCGGCGAAACCCTGCACCCGACCAATCCGCAGGACAGCCGCTTCGCCGACCCGGCGTGGAGCCTGAACCCGTTCTACCGGCGCAGCCTGCAGGCTTATCTGGCCTGGCAGAAACAGGTCAAGAGCTGGATCGACGAGAGCAGCATGAGTGACGACGACCGCGCGCGCGCGCATTTCGCCTTCACCCTGCTCAACGACGCCGTGGCGCCTTCCAACACCCTGCTCAATCCGCTGGCTGTGAAAGAACTGTTCAACTCCGGCGGCCACAGTCTGGTGCGCGGTCTCAGCCATCTGATTGATGATCTGCTGCACAACGATGGCCTGCCACGCCAGGTGACCAAACAGGCTTTCGAAGTCGGCAAGACCGTCGCCACCACCACAGGGTCAGTGGTGTTTCGCAACGAAATGCTTGAGCTGATCCAATACCGGCCGATGAGCGAGAAGCAATATTCGAAACCGCTGCTGGTGGTGCCGCCGCAAATCAACAAGTACTACATTTTCGACCTCAGCCCGAGCAACAGCTTCGTCCAGTTTGCGCTGAAGAACGGCTTGCAGACCTTCATGATCAGCTGGCGCAACCCGGATGTGCGCCATCGTGAATGGGGCCTGTCGACCTACGTCGAAGCCGTGGAAGAAGCGATGAACATCTGCCGGGCGATCACCGGCGCCCGTGAGGTCAACCTGATGGGCGCCTGCGCCGGCGGGCTGACCATCGCCGCGCTGCAAGGGCATCTGCAGGCCAAGCGGCAGTTGCGGCGGGTCTCCAGCGCCACCTATCTGGTGAGCCTGCTCGACAGTGAAATGAACACCCCGGCCACCCTGTTCGCCGATGAGCAAACGCTCGAAGCGGCCAAGCGGCGCTCCTATCAGAAAGGCGTGCTGGACGGTCGCGACATGGCCAAGGTGTTCGCCTGGATGCGCCCCAACGATCTGATCTGGAGTTATTTCGTCAACAACTACCTGCTGGGCAAGGAGCCGCCGGCGTTCGACATTCTCTACTGGAACAACGACAGCACCCGCCTGCCCGCCGCGTTTCACGGCGACATTCTGGACTTCTTCAAGCACAACCCGTTGACCCATCCGGGGGGCCTGGAAGTGTGCGGCACGCCGATCGACCTGCAGAAGGTCACGGTCGACAGCTTCAGCGTGGCCGGCATGAACGACCACATCACGCCGTGGGACGCGGTGTATCGCTCGACACTGTTGCTGGGCGGCGAGCGGCGCTTCGTGCTGTCCAACAGCGGCCACGTGCAGAGCATCCTCAACCCGCCGGGCAACCCGAAAGCCCATTACGTCGAGAACGGAAAGCTCAGCAGCGATCCGCGCGCCTGGTACTACGACGCCAAGAAAGTCGACGGCAGTTGGTGGCCGCAATGGCTGGAGTGGGTGCAGCAGCGCTCCGGCACCCTGCACGAAACCCGGATGACCCTCGGCAACGCCAATTACCCACCGATGGAAGCAGCACCCGGCACCTATGTGCGTGTGCGCTGACTGACTCAAGCCCTTTTAAGAAGACTGGATGAAAACAAGCGAACGGATCCTCGAATGTGCCCTGCAGTTGTTCAATGAAAAGGGCGAGCCGAACGTCTCCACCATGGAGGTTGCCAATGAGATGGGGATCAGCCCCGGCAACCTCTACTACCACTTCCACGGCAAGGAACCGCTGATTCTCGGGTTGTTCGAGCGTTTCCAGAACGACCTCGCCCCGCTGCTCGACCCGCCCGCTGATGTTGAACTGGCGCCGGAGGATTACTGGCTGTTCCTGCACCTGATCGTCGAACGGCTGGCGCAGTACCGCTTCCTGTTCCAGGACCTGTCGAACCTGGCCGGGCGTCTGCCGAAACTGGCCAAGGGCATTCGCCAGTTTCTCAACGTGCTCAAGCGTACGCTCGCGTCATTGCTGGCGCGCTTGAAAGCGTCGGGGCAACTGGTCAGCGACACCCAGGCGCTGGGGCAACTGGTGGAGCAGATCACCATGACGTTGCTGTTCTCGCTGGACTATCAACGGATTCTTGATCGTGAAGGGGAAGTGCGGCTGGTGGTGTACCAGATCATGATGCTGGTGGCGCCGCATCTGTTGCCGCCGGTGAAGGTGGCGACGGAGAGGATGGCTTTGCAGTACCTCGAAGATCACGAGTAATCCGACGGCGTTTACCCAAACAAAAACGCCCGACCTTCACAGGCCGGGCGTTTTTTTGAGCCCTGAAAAATCAGGACTGACTGGTTGGCGTCGACGGCGTCGATGCAGCAGTCGGAGCAGGCGCCGGGGTTGGAGCCGAGGCGGAGTTCGACGTGCTTGCCAGTGCTTGCGGTGTGGTCACCGGTTTTGGTGCTGCAGCTTTCGGCGCAGCGGCTTTCGGCGCGGCCGGTTTTTTCACTGCCGGTTTTTTCGCCGCAGCCGGTTTGGCGGCAGGCTTGGCAGCGGGTTTGGCGGCAGCCGTTTTCGCTGCAGGCTTGGCCGCCGGTTTGGCAGCTGGTTTTGCTGCCGTTTTTGCAACTGGCTTGGCGGCGGCCTTGGCAGCAACCGGTTTGGCCGCGGCTTTCGCTGCAGGCTTGGCGGCAGCGGTTTTGGCTGCTGCTTTTGCGGCCGGTTTGGCGGCGGCTTTAGCCAGTGGCTTGGCAGCGGTTTTGGCCGCAGGCTTGGCTGCTGCGGTTTTCGCCGCGACAGGCTGAGCTTTCAGGCCGGTGAGCTTTTCGATCTGCCTGGTCAGGGTATCGACCTTTTTGTGCAGATCCTTCACCTCGTTGCGGCTCGGTACGCCCAGGCGCGAAATCGCACTGTTCAGGCGCTTGTCGAAAGCCCCTTCCAGCTGATCCCAGGTGCCCAGCGCGCGATCTTTCACGCCGCTGATGCGCGATTTTGCCGAGCTTGCAGAATCCTTGGCAGCATCGACTTTCTTGCCGACTGCAGCCTTGGTGAGCTTCTCGGCTTTCTCGCCGTCTTTGACCAATGTATCGAAGAGCTTGCTGCCGTCAGTGTCGATCTTCGAGTACACGCCTAAACCAGCCAGCCAGATCTTGCGGGAATAGTCTTCGACTTTTCCGATCCACGAGCTGCCTTCTTTATCGGTGTTCTTTTTACCAGCCATCCCGTTCTCCTTAAGATTTACGCGCGACGCGTTCGAGCAATGCCGTCAGCTCATCGAGCTTAGCAGAGAGTGTCTCAACGTCATGTTTAGACGGAATGCCGATACGATTCAAGGCACTGGCCACACGTGTGTCGAACGCCTTCTCGACCTTGTCGAGCTGAACTTCGACCCGGCCTTTGAAAGAGCTGACTTCGCTCTTGGCTTCATCGATCTCGGCGTTGGCTGCTTCGAGTTTTTCGGTGACGGCTTTTTTGCCTTTCTTTTCAACAGTTTGACCAGCCTTGATCAACTCCTGAAAGTACTCGCTGCCCTCCTGACCGACCTTGGTGTAGGCACCCAGGCCTGCCAGCCAGATCTTGCGGGCATAGGATTTGACGTCGCTCAGAGCGGAAGTCGAAGCGTCGATTTTTTTCTTCAAAATGACTTTGGCCATGGTGCACCTCACGCGCAGAAGGTTTGAGGAACTGCCCTGACGAGTGTCGGGCTCAGGCACAAAATAGGGAGAAAAATTAGAAACGGCACCCTAACAACTGACATAAAAGACGGGGCAAACACGTACCCTGTGGGAGCGGGCTTGCCCGCGA